>NZ_JBIVPK010000018.1:0-147759 GCF_044754605.1 Streptomyces sp. NPDC093064 | reverse complement strand
ATCCGCTCCCTGGCCGAGGCCAGCCGGCACTCCGGCGGCGGGGGTTACCAGGACAAGCTCCGGCTCGGTGAGCTGGTCGCGGCCGCCGTGCAGGCACGCGAGGCCGACGACGCCCGCGAGATCGTCCACGCGCTCGAGCCGTACGCCGCCGCGGTCAGCGACGGCCCGCCCTCCACCGGCTGGCTCGTCAACGCCTCCTTCCTGGTCGACCGCGAGGCGGCCGAGGAGTTCGTGACCGCCGTCGAACAAGCCCGCAAGGACCTGCCCCACCTCGAACTACGCGTCAACGGCCCACTACCGCCGTACAGCTTCGTCGAACCCGGCCCCGCCGAACCCGCGAGCACCACGGCCGGAGCCGACACAGGAGCAGGGTGACGTCATGGGACTCCTCTCCGAAGTACTGCTGCTGCCGTTCGCGCCGGCGCGCGGAAGCGCCTGGGCGATCCGGCAGGTACTGCGCGAGGCCGAGCGCATCTACTACGACCCGGCCACGGTGCAGGCCGAACTCGCGCGACTGGAAGAGCAGTTGGAGGCAGGCGAGATCAGCGCCGAGGAGTTCGACCGCAGGGAGGACGAGCTTCTGGACCGACTGGAGACCGGCCTGCGCTCAGGCACGGAGACAGGCACGGAGACAGGCGAGGGGACGGCACGATGAACAAAGTGGGACTCGGCCTCGCGATAGGGGCCGGTTACCTCCTGGGACGGACGAAGAAGGCGAAGCTCGCCCTCACGGTGGGCAGCCTGGTGGCCGGCAAGAAACTGAACCTCGGTCCGAGCGGGATCGCGCAGCTGGTCAACCAGCAACTGATGAGCAACCCGCAGCTCAAGGAGATCGGCGACCAGCTGCGCGAGGACCTGAAGGGCGTGGGCAAGGCGGCTTCGGGTGCCATGGCCGAACGGCAGATGACCGCGCTCGCCGACCGGCTGCACGGGCGGACCGCGCAGATCCGCGACGAGCTCGCAGGCGTCGCACCGCAGCCCGGCGGAGACGAGGAGACCGAGGGGGAGGAGACGTACGCGGACGAGTACGACGAGTACGACGAGTACGACGACGAGTACGAGGACCGGGGGGAGGGTCGCGAGGCCGAGGGGGAGCCCCGGGGCGAGGACGAGGACCGGGGCGGACCGGCCCGCGAGGAAGCCGCCGGGAAGGCCCCCGCGAAGAAGGGGCCGGCGAAGAAGGCGCCTCCGAAGAAGGCCGCCGAGAAGGCGTCGGCGGGCGCACCGGCCCGGAAGGAAGCAGCGAAGAAGGCCCCTGCCGAGAAGGCCCCCGTGAAGCGGGCCGCCGCGAAGAAGGCTCCCGTCAAGAAGGCGGCGGCGAAGAAGACCGCGGCCGGGAGGACGGCCGCGAAGAGGACGGCCGCGGCCGGCGGCGCGACCCGCGCTGCCCGCTCCCGGCGGCCGAAGGGTGGTGGTGACCGATGACCGAGGCCCTCGGATCCGCGACCTCCGCGGCCGGCGGCGCGGCGCGCGGCGCGGCGAAGGAGAGCCCGCTGAGCGATCTCGCCCACAGCGAGGCCGCCGACCGGCTCAAAGCCGAGGTGCAGGACTACCTCGCCGTCCAGGTCCAGCGGCTGCTGGTCGGCTTCGGCCGCAAGCTCGGCGAGACCACCGGCATGCTCAACGACATGGCCGAGGGCAACAGCCCCGGCTTCGCCAAGCTCGCCCTCGACGCCGGACGCAAGGTCGCCGCGGGCAAGGGCCCGGTGCGCACGGTCCTGGAGCTGGGCGCCTCCCGCGCCAAGGACAGCGTCATGGACGCGCTGAAGAACCTCGGAGGCGGCGGGGGCAAGCGCAAGCGCGGCGGGGGCAACAAGCCCACCGTCATCATCGAGTCCGTCGATGTCGGCGTGCCGCTGCGGACCGCCTACGACCAGTGGACCCAGTTCCAGGACTTCAGCACCTTCGCCAAGGGCGTCAAGAGTGCGAGTCGCGCCGACGACACCTCCTCCGACTGGCAGTTGAAGGTGTTCTGGTCCAGCCGAAGCTGGAAGGCCCACACCACCGAGCAGGTGGCCGACCAGCGCATCCAGTGGACGTCGGAGGGAGCGAAGGGCACCACGAAGGGTGTCGTCTCCTTCCACCGCCTCGAGGAGAACCTCACCCGGGTCCTGCTGGTCATGGAGTACTACCCGAGCGGCTTCTTCGAGAAGACCGGGAACATCTGGCGGGCCCAGGGCCGCCGCGCCCGGCTGGACCTGAAGAACTACGTCCGCTTCCTCACCCTCAAGGGGGAGGCCGACGAGGGGTGGCGCGGCGAGATCCGCGACGGCGAAGTAGTCCGCAGCCACGAGGACGCGGTGTCCGAGGAGGAGCGGGAGTCCGAGGAGGAGGCCGGATACGAGGACGAGGAGCAGCCGTACGAGGAGGAGGACGGCGAGTACGAGACCGAGGAGGAAGAGCCCGAGGCGGAGGAAGACGAGGAGTACGAGCCCGGAGAGTCCGGGGAGCCCGAGTACGAGGACGAGGAAGAAGAGGAGTCCGAGTACGAGTACGCCGAGGGCGGGGGCCGCCGATGACGATGCCCAGCCGACTGCCCGAACCGTACGGCCCGAGCAGCGGGGCCAACCTCGCCGACATCCTCGAGCGCGTGCTCGACAAGGGCATCGTCATCGCGGGCGACATCCGCATCAACCTGCTCGACATCGAACTGCTCACCGTCAAGCTCCGGCTCGTCGTCGCCTCGGTCGACAAGGCCAAGGAGATGGGTATCGACTGGTGGGAGAGCGACCCGGCGCTCTCGTCCCGCGCCCGCCGCGACGAACTCGCCCGGGAGAACGCGGAGCTGCGCGAGCGGCTGGCGCGACTGGAGGAACTGGAGCTGGACCGCGGCCGACGGGAGCCGGACCGCCTGGACCGGGGCCGCGTGGACCAGGACCGCGCCCGCAAGGAGGCACCATGACCGGACTGCGGTACGTCTACGCCGTCTGCCGGCCCCTCGGCGCGCCCCTCCAGGCGCAGCTGACCGGCGTGGCGGGCGCTCCGGCCAAGCAGCTCAACCACCACGGCCTGGTCGCCGTCGTCAGCGAGGTGCCCGAGCGGGACTTCGGCGAGGACCCGCTGCGCGCCCATCTGGAGGACCTCGACTGGCTCGCCGCCACCGCCCGCGCCCACCAGGGTGTCATCGACGCGCTGACCGTCGTCACCACACCGCTGCCGCTCAGGCTCGCCACCGTCTTCCGGGACGACAGCGCCGTGCGCACGATGATCGAGGCCCGCGAGGACCACATCCGCCGCACCCTGGACCGGCTGGAGGGGCGTGTGGAGTGGGGCGTGAAGATCTACGCCGAGACCGAGCAGCCCCAGCAGGCCGCACAGCCCGCGCCCAGGGCCGCCTCGGGCCGGGACTACCTGCGCCGGCGACGGCAGCAGACCCGGGCGGGCGAGGACCTGTGGCAGAAGGCGGAGACCTTCGCGACCCGGCTGCACGAGCAGCTCTCCGCCTTCGCCGAGGAGTCCCGGCTGCACGCCCCGCAGCACCCCGCCCTCTCCGGCGGCACGGCGGGGCGGAACGTGCTCAACGCCGCCTACCTGGTACCGCGCGGCGACTCCGAGGAGTTCGTGGAACTCGTGGACCGTACGAAGGACGACGTGCCGGGGCTGCGCGTGGAACTCACCGGGCCCTGGGCGGCGTACTCCTTCGCCGGGGAGGAGGCATGACGGTCGTCGAACGCCGTGAGATCGCCCTGGTCGACCTGCTCGACCGGCTGCTGGCCGGCGGTGTCGTCATCACCGGGGACATCACCCTGCGCATCGCCGACGTGGACCTCGTCCGCATCGACCTGAACGCCCTGATCAGCTCGGTGAACGCCCAAGTGCCGTCGCCCTTCGAGGAGTAGCCGTGGCCCCGCGCAAGCGACTGGATCTGGAACCCGACACGGTCGAGCGGGACCTGGTGAAGCTCGTGCTCACCGTCGTGGAACTGCTGCGCCAGCTCATGGAGCGGCAGGCACTGCGCCGCTTCGACGAGGGGGACCTGAGCGAGGAGCAGGAGGAGCGGATCGGTCTCACGCTCATGCTCCTGGAAGACCGCATGGCCGAGCTGCGCGACCGGTACGGACTGCGGCCCGAGGACCTGAATCTGGACCTCGGACCGCTGGGACCCCTGCTTCCCCGGGAGTGACGCTTCGGGAACGACGGGGGAGAGGTCCGGAGGAGAGCTGGTAAGTCAGCCCTCCTTGCGGCACAGGATCTCCCCGTGCAGGACCGCGAACCAGCCGTCGTGCCGCTCGCCCCACTCCCGCCATGCCGCCGACACGGCCCGCAGCCGCTCCTCGGTCGCGTGTCCGCCCGCGACGGCGCGCTCGGCGTACGCCGACGCCAGGGTGCGGTCGGCCCAGAGCCCGCTCCACCAGGCGCGCTCGTCCTCGGTGGCGTAGGTCCAGGTGCCGGAGGTGGCCGTGACGTCCGTGAAGCCGGCCGCCAGCGCCCAGGACCGCAGTCGGCGTCCGGCGTCCGGCTCGCCCCCGTTGGCGCGGGCGACCCGCCGGTACAGGTCCAGCCAGTCGTCCAGCCCCGGCACCCGCGGGTACCAGGCCATCGCCGCGTAGTCCGCGTCGCGGACGGCGACGTACCCGCCCGGCTTCGTCACCCGGCGCATCTCGCGCAGTGCCTGCACGGGGTCCCCCACGTGCTGGAGCACCTGGTGGGCGTGGACGACGCAGAACGTGTCGTCGGGGTGGTCGAGGGCGTGCACGTCGGCCACCGCGAAGTCGACATTGGTCAGGCCCCGTCCGGCGGCCGTGGCGCGGGCCTGCTCCAGGATGCCGGGCGCCCGGTCGACGCCGGTGACGTGCCCTTGGGGGACCAGGGCCGCCAGGTCGGCGGTGATGGTGCCGGGACCGCAGCCGATGTCGAGGATCCTCATGTGCGGCCGGAGCGAGCCGAGCAGGTAGGCCGCGGAGTTGGCGGCGGTGCGCCAGGTGTGCGAACGCAGCACGGACTCGTGGTGCCCGTGCGTGTAGACGGCCGTCTCCCGCTTCGGCATGGCTGTACCCCTTCTCGTCCCCTGACCCCGTGGGCCCGTGGCCCCAGGCGGTACGGATCACGGTACGCCTCCGTGCCGGATCGTGAGACCCCGATTTCAGCATTCGGACAGACGAGGGTGGGTGGTCAGTCTCCGGGCAGCGGCCGGTACACCGCCAGCGCCTCGGGCAGCTTCTCCAGCCACAGCTCGTCCTCCACCTCCATCACCTCGCCGTCGTGGGCGAGCAGCGTGCCGGGCGCGACACCGGTCAGGCGCAGGCGCTTCACCTGGACCGCTGCGTGGGCGGGGGACCGGGTCAGCGGGCCGGCCAGAGCCGCGGACAGCAGGCGCAGCGCCGGCCTGCGGCCCCCGTGCACCACCCGGACGTCGAGCTTTCCGTCCGTCAGGTCGAGCCGGCGGCCCGGCGCGAGCCCCATGCGGTGGTACGTGCCGTTTCCGGCGAACAGCAGCCACAGCGGGTGGGTGCGGCCCTGCACCACCGCCCGCAGCGGATGGCGGTCGGCGCTCAGCACCTTCAGCGCCGCCAGCACCCCGGCCGGCCAGCCGCCGATCCGGCCGGACCAGCGCTCGCGCTCGCGCACCAGCTCCGGGTACAGGCCGAGGCTGAAGGTGTTGAGGAAGACGCCCCGCTTGCTCCCGGAGCGGAAGCGGCCCACGTCCACGCGTACGCCGTGACCGTGCTCCAGGGCCCGGCCGAGGGCCCGAGCGTCCTCCACGCCGAGGTCGTAGGCGAAGTGGTTCAGCGTGCCGCCGGGCAGTACCGCGAGCGGCAGGCCGCGGCGCAGAGCGACCTCGGCGGCCGCGTTCACGGTGCCGTCGCCGCCGCACACCCCGAGCACCCGGGCGCGGTCCGCCGCCTTCTCCAACTCGGCCTGGACCTCTCCCGGCTCGCACTCGACGACGTCCGCCTCCGGCAGTACGTCCCGCAGCGCGCCGGCGCGGTCCGCGGTGCCGGAGGCCCGGTTGGCCACGAGCACCAGGCCCGCGCCGCCGGGCAGCGCCGGCAGATCGGCGCGGGGGCGGGGCGGCGGGCCGGTCTGCGCGCGGGTGGGCACCAGGGCCCGTGCCGCGAACGCGACGCCCGCGCCCAGTGCGGCCCCCGCCAGCACGTCGCTCGGGAAGTGGACGCCGGTGTAGACGCGCGAGAGCGCCACCGACGCGGCGACCGGGGCGACCGCCGCGCCCCAGGCCGGGGACTCCAGGGCGACACCGGTCGCGAAGGCGGCCGCGGACGCCGCGTGCCCGGACGGGAACGACGTGGTGAACGGCTGCCGCTTGAGCCGGCGCATGATCGGGACGGGGTCCAGGACCGGCCGGTCGCGGCGCACCGAACGCTTGCCCAGGGTGTTGACGGTCAGGGACGCCAGGCTCAGGGAGGCCAGGCCGCGGACGGCTGCCCGTCGGGCCCTCGGGGTGCGGCTCGCGGAGATGGCGGCCGCCACCGCGCACCACAGCACGCCGTGGTTCGCGGCCCGGCTCAGCCTCGGCAGCACGGGCCCGGCGCCGGGCCAGCGGCGCGCGGCCGCGAACTCGAACAGCCGGCCGTCCAGGGCCGTCAGGCGCTTCAGGACGGCGCGGGCGCCGGTCTTCGGGACGATGAGGTCGACGTCTGGGCTCATACCGGCACCGGTACCCTGAAGTCGCCGTTTCTTGTGTGCGGGGCGGCACCGGTCGTCGTAGGGACCCTTGCATGCGTCTGCTCCTCATCCGCCACGCCCAGACCCCCTCCAACGTGGACCACCTGCTGGACACGCGGATCCCCGGGCCGGGCCTGACCGGGCTCGGCGAACGGCAGGCCGCCGCGCTGCCGGGGGCACTCGCCGGCGAGGACATCGAGGCGCTCTACGCCTCCACGCTGGTCCGCACCCAGCTCACCGCCGGGCCGCTGGCCGCCGTCCGCGGACTCGACGTGATCGTCCGCGACGGCATCCGCGAGGTGTCGGCGGGCGACCTGGAGACGGAGCCGGGCGACTCCGAGCGCGGACAGGTCTACATGCGCACGCTGCTGGGCTGGGCCGCCGGTGACCCCTGGACGCGTATTCCCGGCGGCGAGAGCGGCACCGAGGTACTGGCCCGCTACGACGCCGTCGTCGCCGAGGCCACCGCGGACGGCGCCGGAACCGTCGCCATGGTCAGCCACGGCGCGGCCATCCGCCTGTGGACCGCGGTCCGCGCCCGCAACCTCGACGCGGAGTTCGCCGCCACCCACCCCCTGGAGAACACCGGCGTGGTGGTCCTCCAGGGCTCGGTCGACGCCGGATGGACGGCCCTGACGTGGGCGGACGCGATCGTCACCCCGGCGCGGGAGAGCGGCCCGGCGGGACGGCCCGTGGACTTCGGATAAGCGTTTGCCCGGCCCGCGCGGTCGCGACCAGAATGCCTGACCATGGGACATCTGGAAGCCGCGCACCTGGAGTACAGCCTTCCCGACGGGAGGACGCTGCTCGGCGATGTGTCCTTCCGGGTGGGCGAGGGGGCCGCCGTGGCCCTCGTCGGACCCAACGGCGCGGGCAAGACCACCCTGCTCCGCATGGTCTCCGGCGAGCTGAAGCCGCACGGCGGCACCGTGACCGTCAGCGGCGGTCTCGGTGTGATGCGGCAGTTCGTGGGGTCGGTGCGGGACGAGACGACCGTGCGCGACCTGCTCGTGTCGGTCGCGTCGCCGCGGGTGAGGGAGGCCGCGCGGGCCGTCGACACGGCCGAGCACGCCATCATGACCGTCGACGACGAGGCCGCCCAGCTCCAGTACGCGCAGGCGCTGGCCGACTGGGCGGAGGCGCGCGGCTACGAGGCCGAGACGCTGTGGGACATGTGCACGACGGCCGCGCTCGGCATGCCCTACGACAAGGCGCAGTGGCGGCAGGTGCGCACACTGTCCGGCGGCGAGCAGAAGCGGCTGGTGCTGGAGGCGCTGCTGCGCGGTACGGACGAGGTGCTGCTGCTCGACGAGCCGGACAACTACCTCGACGTGCCCGGCAAGCGCTGGCTGGAGGAGCGCCTGAAGGAGACCCGCAAGACGGTGCTGTTCGTCTCCCACGACCGTGAACTCCTCGCCCGCGCCGCCGACCGGATCGTCTCTCTCGAACCCGGCCCGGCCGGCGCCGACGCCTGGGTGCACGGCGGCGGTTTCGCCACCTACCACGAGGCCCGGCGCGAGCGCTTCGCCCGCTTCGAGGAGTTGCGCAGGCGCTGGGACGAGAAGCACGCGCAGCTGAAGAAGCTGGTGCTGAACCTGCGGCAGGCCGCCACCGTCAGCCATGAGCTGGCCTCCCGCTACCAGGCCGCCCAGACCCGGCTGCGCAAGTTCGAGGAGGCCGGTCCGCCGCCGGAGCCGCCGCGCGAGCAGGACATCCGGATGCGCCTGAAGGGCGGCCGCACCGGCGTCCGGGCCGTCACCTGCCAGGGCCTGGAGCTGACCGGCCTGATGCAGCCCTTCGACCTGGAGGTCTTCTACGGCGAACGCGTCGCGGTGCTCGGCTCCAACGGCTCCGGCAAGTCGCACTTCCTGCGGTTGCTGGCCGGCGAGGACGTGGCGCACACCGGCATGTGGAAGCTCGGCGCGCGGGTGGTCCCCGGGCACTTCGCCCAGACCCACGCACACCCCGAGCTGGTGGGGCGCACCCTGCTGGACATCCTGTGGAAGGAGCACTCCCAGGACCGTGGCGCCGCCATGTCCCGGCTGCGCCGCTACGAACTGACCGGCCAGGCCGAGCAGACCTTCGACCGGCTCTCCGGCGGGCAGCAGGCCCGGTTCCAGATCCTGCTGCTGGAGCTGGCGGGCGCCACCGCCCTGCTCCTGGACGAGCCCACCGACAACCTCGACCTGGATTCCGCCGAGGCCCTCCAGGAAGGCCTGGAGGCCTTCGAGGGTACGGTCCTCGCGGTCACCCACGACCGCTGGTTCGCGCGCTCCTTCGACCGGTTCCTGGTCTTCGGCAGCGACGGCCGGATCCGCGAGACCCCGGAGCCGGTGTGGGACGAACGGCGGGTGCAGCGGGCGCGGTAACGCACGTCTGCCGCCGCCGGGCCGCTCACTGCCGGCGAAGGACGGCGCCCAGACCGCCCGTCGGCACGTCCTCGCCGGCGGCGGCGGGGTCCAGGGACAGGGCCGTGGCGTCCTGGCAGACCGCCGAGCGGAGCAGGGCGTCGTCGGCACGGGCCGGCCAGGAGTGCCGCTCGCCGAGGGCCTTCAGCTCCGTGCGGTGCACGGCAAGCTGGTCGGCGTCCTCGCCGATCCACACCTCGCGGCGGGCGTCGGCGCCGTCCGGGCGGATCAGCAGTTCCTCAAGACGGTGCTCGCGGGCCGCCTCGATCAGCGCGGACACCCCCTCGGCGGCCCCAGACCGGCCTTCGTCGTCCGGCGTCCTGGCCGCCCGGAACCGGTCCAGCTCGGACTCGACACGCTGGTGCACGTGCTCGGCGCGGATCCGCTCCACGTCCCCGTCCAGCAGCCGGCTGCCGGTGCCGTGGGCGGCTTCGGCCACGCGGTCGTGCAGCCGCTTCGGCAGCCGCTCGCGCACCTCGCGCCGCTCCCGTTCCTCGCCGACCAGGATCAGCAGGTCGGCATCCGTCTCCTCCTGGCAGACGCTGAGCGCGTCGGCGATCTCCGCCGCGTTGTGCTCCCAGGTGTTCTCCACCTTCAGCTGGAAGTGCCGCTCCGACCAGTCCGCACCGGCCGTCCGGTGGATGGGCCACTCCAGCCCCACCACCGTCCCCGCGTCCTCCCGGCCCAGCGAGCTGCGCAGCTCGAAGTCCGCGCCCCTGCGGTCGACGTACGCGACGATCGCGACCGGATCCTCACCCGCCAGGTCCAGCAGCGGCGCCACGTGCGGCAGTGGCGCCCACTCCGCCCGGCTGCCGCCCTGCGGCGGACGGGCCAGCAGCGGGTCGAGCACGACCGCGCCGGCCCGCGCGAACAGCACCCGCCCGTGCGGATCGGGGACGTGGCGAAGCTCCCGTACGGCCTCCTCCACCGCTCGGCAGGTGGCCTCGTCCGCGCCCTGCCGTGCCAGCTCGCGCCCCATGGCCCGGGCCGTCAGCTCCAGCTGGTGGGCCGTGTCCTCCGCGTGCCGCGAGGTGTCGACGTACACGGAGGCCCAGGGGCCCGGCTGTTCGTACAGTGGATGCAGAAAGGCGAGATCCATGGCTCCCTCCCGGAGACCGTTCGGTGGCGCCGCACGCCGGGCGGGTACCCGGACCGCAGGTAGGAACACGACGAACGGGGCACCACCATGACCGGAGTCGACCCGGGACGGCTGGACGACCAGCAGCTGATGAAGGAGCTGGAGACGATCCACCGCACGCGCCACGACACGCTGCTGTACGGCTCGAACGACGCGCTGCGCGCCCACAACGAACGCATGGCGCAGCTCGAGGGCGAGTACCTGCGCCGCAACCCGCGCCGCCCGGTCGTCGCCGGCCGCACCCGCGAAGGGGCCCGGGAACGCGGATGCGGGGAGTCGGCGACTCCCCGCATCTGAAGAACGTCCCGGGCGCCGGCGGGTCAGCCGGCCTTCTCGGTGAGGACGTCGAGGAAGGCCTCGCAGAACGCTTTCAGATCGGCCGGCTTGCGGCTGGTGATCAGCTTGTTCGGGCCGTGGTCGCAGACCTTCACCTGCTCGTCGACCCAGATGCCGCCCGCGTTGCGGATGTCCGTCCGCAGACTCGGCCACGAGGTCAGCACCCGGCCCCGTACGACATCCGCCTCGACCAGCGTCCACGGCGCGTGGCAGATCGCGGCCACCGGACGGCCCTGCTCGAAGAACGCCCCCACGAACGCCACCGCGTTCTCGTCCATCCGCAGGAAGTCCGGGTTGGCCACGCCGCCCGGCAGGACCAGCGCGTCGAAGGAGTCGGGGGAGGCCTCGCCGACGACCGCGTCCACGGGGAACCTGTCGGCCTTGTCCAGATGGTCGAAGGCCTGGATCTCCCCGGACTTCGTCGAGACGAGCACCGTCTCGTGACCGGCGTCCCTCGCCGCCTTCCACGGTTCGGTGAGCTCGATCTGTTCCACGCCCTCGGGCGCGGTCAGAAATGCGATGCGCATGATGCCTCAACGTCCCTTCGCCGCCCCGGAGACGGCCCTGCCGTCTCCGGGGCGTTTTCTCTCGTGGCGCCGGCCGCGGCGCCCCCGGGCACGGACCTACGCGCGCTCCTCCCGTGCGGGCGCCTCGGTGTGCGTCAGTTCCCGGGCCAGCTCCTGCACATTGGCGTAGCGCGCCTTGTGCGGCAGTCGCTGGAGCGCCTCGATCAGCGTGTCGGGCGCGTTCTTGCGCCGGAGCTGGCGGGTCAGCTCGCCCGGACCCGCAGGAAAGGCACTGCGGCCCAGGATCCTGGCCAGTTCCAGGCGGACGGTCTCCAGGGACGCCCGGGAGCCGCCCGGTGCCACCGGTCCGCCCCACACCTCCGGATCGTCCTCGGCGGTCGGCTCCGGGTCGTGCCACTCCTCGCTCCGCGTGGGATGGCCGGACCTGAGAAGCCCCTGCAGCTCGTGCTTCATCTCGTCGTCACGGTGGACACTCAGCCGGTCACTGCCTCGCTGCATGTCTCCCTCCAGATCGTCGGGGGTGGCCACCGCGTACCCGTGCGCGGGGAGCCGACACCGGTTTTCCGGGACGGGATGACACCCGGGGGCAGCCGGTGTCCAGCCCGCCGCGGCGGCGTGTTTGGGCGCCCGGGACCGGGGGCAGACGCCGAGCCACTGCTTCGGACCGGAGGCACGCCCGTGGCAGCGGCGCGACACGCCGCCACGCGCGGCCTTCCGGTCCACGCGCCCGCGCTCCCACGGTGACCGTCCACCCGAGAGGACCGCGAGGGAGCTGCGACGCACCATGCCAACGCGAGCGAGCGCCAGGCACCACCCCCACGACGACGCCCCCGACACCGCGGAAGCCTTCCGCCGGCTCGCCGCACTCCCCCCGGGGCAGCGGCGCAACGAGGTCCGCGACGAGATTGTCGAGGCCTGGCTGCCGATGGCCGAACGGCTCGCCGGCCGGTTCCGCAGCCGCGGCGAGAGCTCCGAGGACCTGCGCCGGGTCGCCCCGCTCGGCCTGGTCAAGGCGGTCGACCGCTACGACCCCGAGCGCGGCAACGCCTTCGAGAGCTACGCCGTGCCCACCATCACCGGTGAGATCAAACGGCACTTCCGCGACCACATGTGGACGGTGCACGTCCCGCGCCGGGTGCAGGAGCTGCGCAACCGGGTCCGCTTCGCCTCCCAGGACCTCTCCCGGACGATCTCCGGCCGCGGCCCCACCGTCGCCGAGATCGCCGAGCACACCCACCTCAGTGCGAAGGAGGTGCGGATCGGGCAGGAGGCGCTGGAGAGCTTCACCGCTCTCTCGCTCGACGCGGAACTGCCCGGCAGCGAGGACGGCTACTCCCTGAGCGACAGCCTGGGCTCGCCCGACCCGGCCCTGGACACCGTGGTGGACCGCGAGTCGGTCAGGCCGCGGCCGGCGGCGCTGCCCGATAGGGAGCGGGCCATCCTGTACATGCGATTCTTCGCCGACATGACGCAGCGCCGGACCGCCGAGCAGTTGGGCATCTCGCAGATGCACGTGTCCCGGCTGATCAACCGGTGCTGCGACCGGCTGCGGGAGCAGGTGATGCGGGAGGGCGTGTAGGGGCGGCCCGCTTCAGGATCGGCCCCGCTTCCGGGGCGGGCCGCCGGCGTCACTCGATAGGTCGTCGGTGTCCCGCCAATGGGGCTCGGCCGCGCGCGACCCGCGACCTCAGCGGCTGTGATGGCAGCGAAGGGCACGAACCCGTGCCGCCAGCCGCCGTCGGTTCCAAGGAGCCCCGCTCATGCGCCGTACCGTCCCCCGCGCCCTGCCCGTCGCCGTCCTGGCCGGTGTCATAGCGGGCGGCGCCGCGTCGGCCGCCTTCGCGAGCCCGGTCGCGCAGGCCGGCTCGCACGCTCGTTCCCCCGCCCTGTGGCACGCCGCGCACACGGGCCACGCCCCGCGGACCGACGAGGGCGCCGACGTCACCGTCGTGTGCGGCCCGGACGGCGCCGCCTTGCGCGCCGCGGACGAGGCCTGCGCGCCGGCAGCCGGAACCGGTGCGGACAAGCGTGTCGGGACGTCCGTGGTCCCGCCCGGTACGGTCCGCGCCAGACCGTCCGGGGACGCGGTCCCGTCGGACGCTGCCCGCGCCAGACCGTCCGGGGGCGCCCTGCGCGACGCGGCGGCCGCGGCACCGGTCCAGGCCCCGGAGGACACCTCGCGGGACCCGGGCCTCCAGGACGCGCCGGCCAATGATCCGTTCCGCCCCGAGACCGGGCAGTCGTCGCCCCGTGACCCGGCCTCGGGCCAGTTCGGGCAGTCGTCGCCCCGTGACCCCGCCCCGGGCCGGCCCGCGCAGATCCCGCCCCGAGACCCGGCTACCGGCCAGGTCCCGCGCGATCCGGCCCGCGAGACGTTCCGCGACGTACCCGCCTACGACCCTTCCCGCACCCAGGTCGCGCCGGATCTCAACGGCTTCTTCGACCCCTCCCGCCCGCAGGATTCGTTCGGAACCCAGGTCCTGCCGGGTCCGAACGCCTCCGTTGACTCTTCCCGCCCGCAGGACTTGTTCGGACCTCAGGTCTCGTCGGGCCCCAACGCCCCCTACGACCCTTCCCGCCCGCAGGATTCGTTCGGAACCCAGGTCCTGCCGGGTCCGAACGCCTCCGTCGACCCTTCCCGCCCGCAGGATTCGTTCGGACCCCAGATCCCGTCGGGCCCGAACGCCTCCTACGATCCCTCCCGGCCGCAGGACTCCCGGGACCCCTCCCGGGACCCTTCCCGCGCTCCGTCCCGAGGTCCGGACGTCGGCGGCCCGTCCCGTGACGACGGCTCGTGGGACCCCTCCCGCGGCCAGTTCGGCAACGGCCCGGACCGCGACCCGGCCGCGGGCCGCGACCCTGCGGGCCGCGACCCCTCCCGCGAGGCGGCGCAGCACGGTGTGCAGGCCGGTGCGGGCGGTTCGTTCACCGGTTCCCTGCCGGCCCTGATCGGCGGCGGCGCCCTGATCGCGGCGGCGCTCGGCGGGGCGGTCCACCGGGTGTGGCGGCGCGGTCAGGCCGAGGCCTGACCGGGCAGCCGGAGGCCGTGCGGGGACGCGGGCCCGTGTGACCTGCCCGAGCCGGCCGGGTGGCCTTGGGACGGCGCCGCCCTGGGTACACGGAGCCCCGAGGGCACGGCCGGCGCCGTGCGGACGGACCCGCCCCCGGACACCGGGCGGCGGGCCGGGCGCACGCGGCCGGGACGGACCGGCGGCGGCACGACTCGGCGGCGCCGTACGGCATCAGGGACTTCGCGGAGGTACCCATGCGGCGGACGGACCCGGAAGGCCACGGCCCCGTCCGCTACGGTCCGTCGGCCCTCCCCGACGACGGACTGCCGGTGCTGCCGGAGGTGTCCGCCGCGCTAGCCGGGGCCGCGAACCGGACCCGGCGCGGACCGATCGGCGGCGGCACCGAACTGCTGGACGCCGCCTGCGGGTACTGGCTGCGACGCGGACTGCCCACCCGGCCCGGCCGGGTGGCGGCCGCACCCGGCGCGCCCGCCCTGCTGCTCGCGCTGACCGCCACGCTCGGCGGCGACGTGCTGGTGCCCCGGCCCTGCGCGGCCTGGTGGGCGCCGTACGCGCGCCTGCTGGGCACCCCCGCCTTCCCCGTGGCGACGCCGGCCGAGTGTGGCGGCGTCCCCGACCCGTACGCCCTGCTGGAGACCGTCCGCAGAGTCCGCGCCGAGGGCGGCGATCCCCGGCTGCTCGTGCTGTCCGTCGCCGACGACCCCACCGCCACCGTGGCGCCGCCGGAGGTGCTGCACGAGACCGTCGAGGCCGCCACGGCCGAGGGACTGCACCTGGTCAGCGACGAGACCTGGCGCGACACCGTGCACGCGCCGCACGAGACGGTGCTGCTCAGCCCCGCCGAGATGCTGCCCGACCGGGTCACCGTCGTCACCGACCTCGCCGGCCCGTTCCTGCCCGCCGGCTGGCCCGCCGCGATCGCCCGCTTCCCCGCCGGCACCACCGGCGAGGCCCTGCACGCGCGGGTGCTCGACGTCCTCACCGCACTGGACGCCCGCGTCGCCGAACCGGTCGCCGCCGCGGCCGCCCGCGTCCTCGACGAACCCGGGCCGGTCACCGCGCGCCTGGCGGCCTCGGTACGCCTGCACGCGCGCGTGGCACGGGCCGTCCACGCGGCCGTGGTCGCCGCGGGCGCGCTCGCCCTGCCGCCGCAGGCCGGCCGCCACCTCTACGTCGACCTCGGCCCGCTGCGCTCCGCGTTCGACGCCCACGCGGTCGGCGACGCACAGGAGTTGGAGGACTTCCTCACCACCCGCCTGGAACTGCCCGTGCACGGCGGCCACCGCTTCGGCGACGACCTCGGCGCGCTGCGCGTGCGGCTGTCCACCGCCGAACTCCTCGGCCGCACCGACGAGGAACGCGCGGAATGCCTCCTGTCCCCCGAGCCGTTGGAACTGCCGCACGTGCAACGCGCTTTGCTCTCCTTGAGGTCGGTACTCGACGATCTCCGCGACGACGCTCAGCGATGGGAGCCTCCTCGATGACGCAGCAGTCCGAGTCGACCACATCCACGAGCACCACCGCCCAGGAGGCCGACGATCCCGCGGCCTCGTCCCTCCTGACCTACCGGCCCGCCCCGTTCCCACCGCTGGCCGAACCCCGGCCGCCGGCGGAGCGGCGGGTGTGGCCGCGCACCTTCCACGACCGGCTCACCGCCCCGCTGCCCGACCTGAAGGCCTTCGCCCGGTTCGCCCGCGAGGGCGCTCTGCGGCCGGACAAGGAGGCCCTCGCCGACATCCCGTTGCTGCCGTACCGGCCCGCCGATCTTCCCCGCGTGGACACCCTTACCGTCGCCGTCAGTTGGGCGGGGCACGCGAGCTGGGTGGTCCGGATCGGCGGGCTGACCGTGCTGACCCCGGTGTGGTCCCGCCGCATCATCGGCACCCCGGCCCGGGTCACGCCCGTCGGCGTGGTCTGGGAGGCGCTGCCGCCCGTCGACGCGGTCGTCATCAGCCACAACCACTACGACCACCTGGACGCGCCCACCCTGCGCCGACTCCCGCGCGACACCCCGGTGTTCGTGCCGGCCGGACTCGGCCGCTGGTTCCAGCGGCGCCGGTTCACCCGCGTCACCGAACCGGACTGGTGGGAGGCGGCCGAACTGTCCGGAGTCCGCCTCGACTTCGTCCCCGCCCACCACTGGTCCAAGCGCACCCTCACCGACACCTGCCGCAGCCTGTGGGGCGGCTGGGTGCTCACCGACCCCGACGAGCAGCGCGTGTACTTCGCCGGCGACACGGGCTACGGCCACTGGTTCTCCCGCATCGGCCGCCGCTACCCCGGCATCGACCTCGCCCTGCTCCCCATCGGTGCCTACGCCCCCCGCTGGTGGCTCAGCGACGTCCACTGCGACCCGGAGGAAGCCGTCCAGGCCGTCCAGGACCTCGGCGCCCGGCACATGGCGCCCATGCACTGGGGCACCTTCGTCCTCTCCGCCGAACCCCTCCTGGAACCCCTGACCCGGGTCCGCAGGGCCTGGCAGGAGGCCGGCCTTCCCCGGGAACGGCTGTGGGACCTGCCGGTGGGCGCCTCCCGGGTCCTGGAGTAGCGGCCGGTCGCCGCCCCCACGCGTTCGGAGGCCCGCCGAGGTCAGTGCGAGCGGTGGACGGGGATCAGCCGGCGCAGGCGGCGCCAGACGGAGGGGGCGGCGCCCAGCAGGACGGTCAGCGCGATCGCGCCGACCACGCCTTCCCAGGGCTCCTCGAACAGGGAGCCGCCGAGGATGCCGATCAACTGGTACGTCACCGCCCAGGCCAGGCACGCGGGGAGGTTGCCGCGGGAGAAGCGGCGCAGCGGCCACTTCGCCAGCAGGCATGCCAGCATCACCGGTATGCGGCCCGCCGGGACGAGGCGGGACAGGACCAGGACCGCGACCCCGTGCTCGGTCAGCTTCCGCTGCGCCTGCGCGAGCCGGTCCTCCGGGGCGCGCGTGCGGATCGCCTCCAGCCAGCGCGATCCGTTCCTCGACCCCAGTCCGCGCCGCCCCAGCCCGTACAGCGCCGCGTCCCCGAGGAACGCGGCCAGCGACGCCGTCAGGAACACCAGCGCCAGCGAGAACGGCGCCGTCTGGTGCAGGGCGACCACCGCCGCCGAACTGACCAGCGCACCCGTCGGCACCACTGGCACCAGCGCCCCGATCAGCACCAGCAGGAACAACGAGGGATACCCGAGCGCCTGCTGGGTGGACTCAGGCGGCACCACCGAGGTCACGGCGGCGGCGATCCGTATCACCGGGCGCCCTCCAGGCGCACGCTCTCCCCGTGCCCGAGCCGGTGCACCGCGACCCCCGGCGCACGCTCGGCGGCGAGGCGCGCGAACTCGTCACCCGGCGCATGGAACTCGTGGGGGCGCACGGCGTCCATCCCGATCGGCCAGTACGTGCCGTAGTGCACCGGCACTGCGCTCCCCGGCGCCAGCCGGGCCAACGCCCGCGCCGCCCGTCCCGCGTCCAGATGCCCCGCGCCGAGGTACGGTCCCCAGCCGCCCACCGGCAGCAGCGCCGCGTCGACCGGCCCGACCTCCTCGGCCATCGTCTCGAACAGGCCGGTGTCCCCGGCGAAGTACGTCCGCGCCTCGCCCTCGACGACGTAGCCGAGCGCCGGCGAGCGGTGCCGCCCGACCGGCAGCCGGCGCCCGTCGTGCCGGGCCGGCACCGCCCGTACGACGACACCGCCGACCTCGACCCGGTCACCGGGCGTCACCTCGGTGATCCGCAGGTGCGCGAGCCGGCGCAGTCCCGCGACCGCCCCGAGTGCGCCCTGGGGCACCAGCAGGCGCGTGCCCGGCTCCAGCCGGGCCAGTGAGGGTACGTGCAGATGGTCGGCGTGCAGGTGGGAGACCAGGGCCACGTCCGCGTGCCAGGCGGCGGGCGGCGGCGGCGCGCCGCGGCGGCGGCGCAGGTGCGCGAGCCGGCGGGCGAACAGGGGATCGGTCAGCACGCGGACGTCCGAGTCCTCGACCGTGCAGGTGGCGTGACCCCACCAGGTGATCTCCACCGGCACTCCTTTGACTCCTTCGTGCGACTCCCCCTGAGCCTACGGGCAGGAGTAGGGTCGGCGGCGGAAACCCGGAGGTGAGGGGGGACGCCATGGGAGAAGTGCGGGATGCCCCCGGCGGGGGCGCTCCGGCGGCCGTCCGCGTCACGGCGATCGCGAGCCTGACACCCCTGGAGGAGCTGAACGACGACCCCTTCCTGGTGGACTCCCGCGGCCAGCACGCGATGTGCGCCCGCTGGGCGGCCGAGCACGGCTACGTGATCGCGCGGGAACTGCTCGTCCGGGGGCTGCGGGCCGACCACCTCGCCCTGTGGGAGGGAGTGCGCCCGGGCGTGGACCTGTTCGTCGCGCCCAGCCGGCGGGTGCTGGAGCGAGCGTTGTCCTCCGTGGAGGAGTTCACCGCGGAGTGCGCGCGACGCGGGGTCCGGGTGGAGACGGTGGGCCAGGCCGAGCCCGCGTACGACGCCCAGATGAAGGCCCACGTACACCGCCGCCTCTCCATGCCGACCGCCGGCTACGACGGCCGCTGACCCAACTCCCCGCCTACACCGTCCACCGACGACGGCCCGGTCACACGGGCCGATGGCCGCGCGCCGGCCGGTCGGCTCCGTGGTGCGCCGGTCCTGCGAGCGGTGCGGCCGTGCGGCGGGCCAGGGCGACGAAAGGGGGGAGTGGCCGGCTCCGGTGGGCCGGTGCCGGGTGGTCGGACGCCCCGGAGGCCGGGACCCGAGGGCCGGGGATCCGGCGCGTGACGGCCCGGACCGCGCCCCGCACCGTCTCCGGACGCCCATGGCGTCACCGGTGCGCTCGGCGCCGTCGGCGCGGCGGGGCTGAGGGCGGGTGCGTCGGCGACCGCCGGTGGCGGGTCCGTGCCGATGGGTGTTACCGCAGGTCACGGGGGTTTGTAGGGGTGTATGACAAGCTGGGGTGGGTCCGCGTGGAGGCGCGGGGCGGGGGCGGGAACGGAGGATGTGCCGGCATGGGTGGCGGGCGGCGGTGGCGGCGGGCCGCCAGTCAGGTCGGGCGCAGTGTCGCCGTGTGGGCCGTCTCCACGGTCACCCTGCTCGTGCTCGCCGGGATCCTGCCGGACTTCCAGTTGCAGTCGCCCGACGGCGACAGCGCCACCACCGTCGCCGTGACCGCCGCGCTCGGCGCGGGCGCCTTCGGTGTGCTGTCCGCCGTGGTGTGGCCGCTGCTCGTCCGGCTGCTGCTGCTCGTGCCCGCGCTGGTCCTCGGGCTGCTGGTGTTCTTCCTCAACGGCTCCCTGCTCCTGCTCGCCCTGCGCATCACCCCCTCCGGACAGGCCGAGGCGGCCCCCGAGACCGCCGTCATCGTGGCCGCGGTGATGTCCGCGGTCGCCTCCGCCACCGGCGCCGCCCTCGCCGTGCGTGACGACGACGCCTACCGGCGCCGGCTCCACCGGCTCGCCGACCGCCGCCGCAGACGGCTGCCGCCCTGCTCGCCGACCCCCGGCACCGTCGTCGTCCAGCTCGACGGCGTCGGTCACGACGTGCTGCGGGACGCGGTGGACGAGGGCCTGATGCCGACCGTCGCGCGATGGCTCGGTGCCGGCGAGGGGCAGCCCACCCACCGGCTCACCCCCTGGCGCACCGACTGGTCCAGCCAGACCGGCGCCAGCCAGCTCGGCATCCTGCACGGAACCAACCACGACGTCCCCGCCTTCCGCTGGTATGAGAAGGACACCGGCGAGGTGATGGTCTGCAACCGCCCTAGCAGCGCCGTCGAACTCCAGCGCCGCGCCGTGCGGCGCACCGGCGACGGCGGACTGCTCAGCGCCGACGGGGCCAGCCGCGGCAACCTCTTCGGCGGCGGCGCCGGCGAACTCGCGCTCGTCCTGTCGGTCGCGGCCCGCCGCGACCGCGCCAGCCGCTCCCGCGCGGGCTACTTCGCCTACTTCTCCGACCCCGCCAACGCCGTCCGCACCTTTCTGTCCTTCGTCGCCGACGCCGGCCGCGAGATCGGTCAGTCCCTGCGCGCCCGGCTCCGCGAGGAGCGCCCGCGTGTCTCCCGCGGCGGCCTGTACCCGCTGATCCGCGCCTTCGCGACGGTCGTCGAACGGGACGTCGTCGTGGCCGCGGTGATGGGCGACCTGCTCGCCGGGCGCACCGCCGTCTACGCCGACCTGGTGGCGTACGACGAGGTGGCCCACCACTCCGGGCCGCACAGCCGTGACGCGGCGCAGGTGCTGCGGCGTCTGGACCGCTCGCTGGCGCTGATCGAGAAGGTCGCCGAGCACGCCCCGCGCCCGTACCGGTTCGTCCTCCTGTCCGACCACGGACAGAGCCCCGGCGAGACCTTCCGCTCCCGCTACGGTTTGACCCTGGGCGACCTGGTCCGGGCCGGCTGCGGCCTGTCCGTGCCGCGCCGGGCGGGAAGGACGCGCAGTGGCGCCGAGGCACGGGCCGCCGTGCGGGCCGCGCTCGGCCGCCCGGTCGAGGAGAGCGGTGAGGACCGCCGGCCCGCCCGCCGCTCGGAGCCCGTCGTGCTGGCCTCCGGCAACCTCGGCCTGGTCTCCTTCCCGGACGTGCCGCACCGCATGAGCCAGGAGGAGATCGACGCCCGCCACCCCGCGCTGCTGTCCACGCTCGCCGACCACCCGGGTGTCGGCTTCCTGCTCGTGCGCAGCGAGGAGCACGGCGGTGTCGTGCTCGGCGCGCGCGGTGTACGGATACCGCTGGCCGAACTCGACACCGACCCCGGTCCGCTCGCCCTCTTCGGCCCCGGCGCCGCCGACGCCGTACGCCGCACCCACTCCTTCCCGCACGCCGCCGACATCATGGTCAACTCCAGCCACGACCCGGCCGACGGAGAGGTCCTCGCCTTCGAGGAGCAGATCGGCTCCCACGGCGGCCTCGGCGGCGCGCAGGGCCACCCGTTCCTGCTGTCGCCGCTCGACTGCTCCCCGCCGGTCCAGGAGGGCGAGGACCTCGTCGGCGCCGAGCACGTCCACCGCGTGCTGCGGCGCTGGCTGCACGAGGCCGCCGGGACCGGGGCGCCGCTCACCGCGGAACCGGAGGAACGGGCCGCCTGACTTCCTGGTCCGGCGGTCAGTAGTGCGGCCAGAAACCCGACCGGACCCGGCCGAAGTCGCTCATCATCATGACCGCGGGCGCCATGCCGCCCGGGCCGTGCGGCCGGTCGCTGAACGACACCACCGTGTCCAGCGAGCCGGTCAGCGTGATCAGCTTCTGCAGGGTGACCTGATCGTCGCGGAACTCCCGCGCCGGCAGTCGGCCGTGCGCGGCCCGCAGCACCTCGATGTGCTGCTTCAGCCGCTTCGTCGCCGTGTCGCGGTCCCGGTCGTACAGGTCGTCCAGGGCGTGGAAGGTGACCTCGCTGGTCCACAGTCCCATCGCGTGCACGGCCACGGTCTCCTCGGTGAGGGTGAGGTCCGCGGCCAGGCCGAGTGCGTGCCGGTGCCCCTCGCGGGTGACGGTGTCGACGTACTGCACGGCCCCGGTGCCCAGGGGGTGCGGCTCGCGGCCCGGCGGCACGGTCAGTTCGAGGACGATCCAGTACGTCTCCCCGAACGCGAGGTCGGGCGCGAAGATGCGGATGCCGGTCTCCTCGGTGATGAGGTCCGGGAGGGCCTCGGCGCCGTAGTCCCGCTGTGCGCGCTTGGCCGCCTGGGCCGCCTCCCGCAGCACCGCCGCCCGGGCGCGCGGGTCGCTGACCAGGTCGTGGCCGTACAGGTGCCGGATCTCCACGTCGGGGGCGATGTCGAGGCGGAGCTGGATGTCGATGGCGGCCAGGTGGTCGCGCCGGTTCAGGTCGGCGAGCAGGTCCGTGCCCACCTGCTCGGGCCGGGTGACGAACGTCGCGTGACCGCCGGCCAGCCCGGCCAGCGCCGCCAGTTCGGGCATCCGGGCGTCGGAGCCGAAGCCGAAGCACGACACGGTGAGGTCGCCGCGGAGCTTGGCCGCGATGTTCGTACGGATCCTGACCCAGTCCCGTTCGCCGGAGGTCGGGCCGCCGTCGGAGAAGAGGTACAGGCAGTTGACCGTGCCCCCGCCGAGGGCGTTCCGGCCGATCTCGTCGATGCCGTACTGCACACCGAGGTTGATGTCCGTGCCGCCGCCGGCTCTCAGCCCGGCCACCACCTGGGCGAAGCGCTCGCGCGGCAGCTCCCGCTTGGCGGTGGCGGGCAGCACCGTGCGGACGTGGTGCTCGAAGGTGATGACGCCCAGGCAGTCCGTCGGCCGCAGTCGGTCGTAGAGGGTCTGCAGGGCCGCCTTGACGCCGTCGAGTTTCTCGCCGTCCATCGAGCCGCTGGTGTCCACGACGAAGACGAAGTTCACCGGAAGCGACTCGGCGGGGGCGTCCTCGGGGGGTGCCTCGCCCGCCTTGAGGGTGATCTCCAGGAAGTGGGTCGTCGCCTCGTCGGCCCTGAACTCGCCCTGCGCGGCCGCCAGCCCGTGGCTGACGCCGACGGCCCGGCCGGGAGGGGGACCGGGCACCTGCTCCGTGCGGGCCGCCACGAAGTCGTCGAACCGGATCTGCTCCTGCCCGATGATCACGCCCTGCTCGATGAGATCCCGCACGCCGAGGGGGGAACGGGTGCCGAAGGCGCTGTTGCGGCGGATGAAGAGTCCGTCGTGGGGGAGGGGCCGGCCGGTGCGGCGGAACAGGGGCAGGCGAGGGCCGGCCGGCTGGGCGCCATGGCTGATGGTGCGCCGTTGCGCGGCGGTACCGAGGTGATCGGCCGCCGCGGATTCGGGGACCGCGTCGCGGCGGCCGCGACGGCGGAGGAACTCGTAGCCCTCGTCCGCGGGCGGCGGTGGCCCGGCGGGCCCGCGAGAACCCGGCGGAGGTTGCGCGGCGCTCCGCCTGCGCTCTTGGATTTCCCCGTCGAGTGAGGCGGGGGAGAGCCAGTCGTCCTCGTCCGGAGGCGGAGCGCTCAGACGGCCGATGTAGGCGGTGCCGAGTTCCCCTTCGGACGCCGCCCCCGATCCCAACAGGGAGAACCGCCCGTCGAGCGGGGCGAACGCCGACCGGATCTCCCGACCCGCCCGCAGCCATCCCCACAGCGGGGCGTCCGGGCTGTCCGGGGCGGGCGGGGTGATCCCGGGGTGCACGATCGCCGTCAGCGTCAGGCTCCAGCGCACGGCCCCTCGTAGCTCCACCGCCCAGTCCTCGGCGCTCTCCCCGAGCACCGGCCCGGCCGGCAGTCCGCTACGGACCGCGAAGTCCCGGCACAGCGGCGCGCGCTCGGCGCGTACCGCCCGCCCGGCCGCGGCCGGAGCGCCTTCCCGGGGCAGCTCCACCACCAGCAGTGCCAGCCGGTCCTCGCCGTCCGGAAGCGGGGCACCCGGCGGGGGCGGCGACTCCTCCGAGGACGACGCCCCCACCGACGACGAGGCACCCTCCACGCGAAAGGCACCCTCCGGGTGTGAAGAGCCTTCCGGAAGAGCGGCCTCCGCCACCGTGGCCGGTTCGCCCAGTCGCAGTCCGGCTCCGCAGCGCAGGAGTTGCCACAGCGCGCCGCCCGGCCGGGGGCGCGCGTCGCGCGGGATCCGACCGCCGGGGTGGATCAGGAGCACCGCGTCCGGGTGTTGGGCGAGGAGCGCGTCGGCCTCCTCCGCCGTACGGGCCGGCGGAGAGAGCGGGAACAGGTCCGCCGTGGCCGCGGCGGTCAGTGCCTCCCGCAGCGCCTCCTCCGGCTCGTGGTACGACTCACCGCTCGCGCCTGCGCCCGCGACGGTGGCCGACGGGAGGAAGAGGACCGCCTTCCGCTGCTCCCTGTGCCTGCTCCGCTCACTCCGCATGGACATCCTCCGTGGTGCGGGTGGGAAGCGGGCACCGCGTCTCGAACTCCGTGCGGGTGCGTACCCCACCGTCGAACATTCCCTCGGCCCGCAACTGGCGCAGCCACGCGTCGAGTTCACCGCTCAAGCCGGTACTCTCCACCGACAGCCGCGCGGCCCGGTCACGCCGGTCGGGGTCGCCCGCCAGCAGAAGCAGCTCTATCTTCAGCGCGATGCCGTACGGGTCCCGGCCGTCCAGCTTCAGCGCCTCCTCGACATAGCCGTACGCCACGTCGAGGTTGGACCGGACCAGCGCGATCCTGGCCTTCCAGTACCAGAACACGGACGACTCGCGGTCCAGCCGGGACGCCTCCAGGGCGCGCTCCGCCTGGTCGGCCTCCCCGCTCTCGACGTGCCGGCGCACGGTGGTGAGCCTGCGCTCCGCACCGCCGCCGGCCTTCGCGCGAGCCGCCGGGCCGGTGACCGCGCGCACCGCGAGGAACAGCACCGCCAGCAGGAACAGCAGCAGCATGCCCACGAGGACCAGGAACTGCCGGACACCCGTGCTTTCGGCGAGGGTGGCGAAGATCCCGAGGATCGCCACGGCGAAGGCGAGCACGACCACGGCCCCGAAGAGGGCGGTCGCCTGCGCCGACGTGAGCGTCCGGAACATCCGCCTGCGGATGATGTCGCGCACGAGGTCCCGGTAGAGCAGGTACAGGACACCGAGAGCGACCCCACCAAATCCCGCGATTCCCCCGAGGACTTGGAAGAGTTCGACCATGGAACGGACTGTAGGGCCTCCCCCTGCCGTCCGGCAGGCGATTCACACACCTTCCACGGCAGGTCGCGGCCTGTTCGGTGGTTGCGCATGGCGCGGATGTGATCGGATGGCGGTTACGGAACCCCGGCAACGGGAACCTTGGCGAAAGGTATGGAACCAACCGTGGCAACCACGCGCACCGCTCACACCGTCTGGGAAGGCAACCTGCTCGAGGGCAACGGCGTCGTCACCTTCGACTCCTCCGGCATCGGCCAGCAGCCGGTGTCGTGGCCGTCGCGCGCCGAGCAGGCGAACGGGAAGACCAGCCCCGAGGAGCTGATCGCAGCCGCCCACTCCAGCTGCTTCTCCATGGCGCTGTCGCACGGCCTCGCCGGCGCCGGCACCCCGCCCACCACCCTGCGGACGAAGGCGGACGTCACCTTCCAGCCGGGCGAGGGCATCACGGGCATCCACCTCAGCGTCGAGGGCACGGTCCCCGGCATCGACAACGACGCGTTCGTCGCCGCGGCCGAGGAAGCCAAGAAGAACTGCCCGGTCAGCCAGGCCCTGGCCGGTACGACGATCACCCTGGACGCGAAGCTCGCCTGAGCCGAGGCCCACGTCCGACGATGCCGCGCCCCTCGTCCCGGGCGCGGCATCGGTGTTCCCGGGTAGAGCGGTAGTCGGCGGGTACGCGGCATTGACAACAGCGCACTCAAGTTTTGTGCTGGAGAGCAGGAGGCGCCCGGAAGGGGACGAAGATGGCACGTGCGGTCGGGATCGATCTAGGGACGACGAACTCGGTGGTGGCCCTGCTGGAAGGCGGCGACCCCACCGTCGTCGCCAACGCCGAGGGCGCGCGCACCACGCCGTCGGTCGTGGCGTTCGCCAAGAACGGCGAGGTGCTCGTCGGCGAGGTGGCCAAGCGGCAGGCGGTGACGAACGTGGAGCGCACCGCACGCTCGGTCAAGCGCCACATGGGGGACGCGAACTGGCGCTTCCCGGACCAGGGCTCCGTCGACGGCACCCGCTACCGGGCGCAGGAGCTGTCCGCGCGCGTCCTGCAGAAGCTGAAGCGGGACGCGGAGGCGTACCTCGGCGAGGACGTCACGGACGCGGTGATCACCGTACCGGCGTACTTCGACGACGCCCAGCGGCAGGCGACGAAGGAGGCCGGGGAGATCGCCGGCCTGAAGGTCCTGAGGATCATCAACGAGCCGACGGCCGCCGCGCTCGCCTACGGCCTGGACCGGGGCGAGGAGCAGACCGTGCTCGTCTTCGACCTCGGCGGCGGCACCTTCGACGTCTCCCTGCTGGAGATCGGCGACGGCGTCATCGAGGTCAAGGCCACCAACGGCGACACCCATCTCGGCGGCGACGACTGGGACCAGCGGATCGTCGAGCACCTGGTCAAGCGGTTCAAGGGCCAGTACGGCATCGACCTCGGCAACGACAAGATGGCGGTGCAGCGGCTGCGCGAGGCCGCCGAGAAGGCCAAGATCGAGCTGTCGTCGTCCTCCGAGACGACGATCAACCTGCCCTACATCACGGCCTCCGCCGAGGGCCCGCTGCACCTGGACGAGAAGCTGACCCGGGCCCAGTTCCAGGAGCTCACCGCCGATCTGCTGGACCGCTGCCGCAAGCCCTTCCACCAGGCCGTCAAGGACGCGGGCATCAAGCTCTCGGCCGTCGACCACGTGATCCTCGTCGGCGGCTCCACCCGGATGCCGGCCGTGACCGACCTGGTGCGGGAGCTGACCGGCAAGGACCCGCACAAGGGCGTCAACCCCGACGAGGTGGTGGCCGTGGGCGCCGCCCTCCAGGCGGGCGTGATCCGCGGCGACGTCAAGGACGTCCTCCTCCTCGACGTCACCCCGCTGTCCCTCGGCATCGAGACCAAGGGCGGCATCATGACCAAGCTCATCGAGCGCAACACCACGATCCCGACCCGGCGTTCGGAGATCTTCACCACCGCCACCGACAACCAGCCCTCGGTCGGCATCCAGGTCTACCAGGGTGAACGTGAGATCGCCGCGTACAACAAGAAGCTCGGCGTCTTCGACCTCACCGGCCTGCCGCCCGCCCCGCGCGGGGTGCCGCAGATCGAGGTCGCCTTCGACATCGACGCCAACGGGATCATGCACGTCTCGGCCAAGGACCTCGCCACCGGCCGCGAGCAGAAGATGACCGTGACCGGCGGCTCGGCGCTGCCCAAGGACGACATCGACCGCATGATGCGGGAGGCCGAGGAGTACGCCGAGGACGACCGCAAGCGCCGGGAGACCGCCGAGACCCGCAACCAGGCCGAGCAGCTCGTCTACCAGACGGAGAACTTCCTCCGCGACAACGGAGACCGCGTGCCCGCGGACACCAAGTCGGAGGTCGAGGCCGCCGCCGCCGAGGTGAAGGCCCTCCTGGAGCAGCAGGCGGAGACCCCCGCGCTGCGCACGGCCATCGACAAACTGGCCTCCGTCAGCCAGCGGATGGGCCAGGCGATGTACGCCCAGGCACAGCAGAGCGGCACGGAGAGCTCCGGACCGCAGACGGCACCGCCCGACGAGGACACGGTGGTGGACGCGGAGATCGTCGACGACGAACGCGACACCAGGGGCGGAGCCGCCTAGGGTCTTTTGCCTGATCCAAACGAGAGGCCCTAGGTCCTGTCGTCACATTCCCGTCGTCGCCCGAAGGGCGGCTCCGCGGCGTCTGGTGTGTGCTCTCGGCGTGCCGGGCGGAAGTCCTCGTACTGGACGTACTTGGGCTTTCGCCCGGTGTGGCGAGAGTGCGTGCCAGGCGTCGCGGGGCAGGCGGGAATTTGACGACAGTGCCTAGGGGTACAGGTCGCTCGCCCGCCGGGTGCGGCTCACAGGTTCTCGCGGTACTTCCGCAGCAGCTCGCGGGTCTGCTCGGCGGTGGCGGCGGCGGCCGTCATGCGGTCCAGGACCTCGAGGTGCGCGGAGATCTCCGTGCGGGAGTCCAGGTACAGGGCGCCGGTCAGGTACTCGGTGTAGACCAGGTCGGGCAGCTCCGGCTCGGCGAAGCGGAACAGCGAGAACGGCGCGTACGTCCCCGCGTGCGGCCCCCGCGCGAACTCGGCGACCTGCAGCGTCACCCGGTCCCGCTCGGTGTAGTGGAGCAGCTTGTCGAGCTGCTCGCGCATCACCTCGGGGCGGTCGCTGACCGGCCGCCGCAGCACGGTCTCGTCGATGATCACCCACAGGTGCGGCGGATCGGCCCGCTCCAGCAGGCGCTGCCGGGCCATCCGCAGCGACACGTGCCGCTCGACCGCGTCCGGCCTGCGCTGCCCGACCGTCCCCGCCTCCAGCACCGCCCGCGCATAGCCCTCCGTCTGGAGCAGCCCCGGCACGAAGTGCGGCTCGTAGGAGCGGATCAGCCGGGCGGCGCCCTCCAGGCTCACGTACAGGCTGAACCACTCCGGCAGCACGTCGTGGAACCGCTGCCACCAGCCCGGCGCGTTGGCCTCCTCGGCCAGCGCGACGAACGCGGCGGCCGCCTCGTCGCCCACCCCGTAGGCGCTCAGCAGCATCTGCACGTACGGGATCTTCAGCGCGACCTCGGCCGTCTCCATCCGCCGTACCGTCGCGGGGGCCACCCGCAGGACGCGCGCGGCCGCCTCGCGTCCCAGTCCGGCCTTCTCCCGCAGTTCCTGAAGCCGTTTGCCGAGCACCACCTGGCCCACGGTGGGCGCCGCCCGCCGCTCACTCACGCCATGCTCCCCGGCTCTCTCCCGCCCACGACGAGTGAAGGTACTCGACGGTGGCCGGATCGGCGGGCAGGAACGTCTCGATCGCCAGTTCCGCCACCGTCACGTCCATGGGCGTGTTGAAGGTGGAGATGGAGGAGACGAACGACAGCACCCGCCCGTCGTGCTCGATCCGCATCGGCAGCGCGAAGTACGGCACCCGCCCGGGCGGCTCCGCCGTCTCCGGCGCGCCCCGCGGCACCGGGTAGGCCGCCACCTCCTCGTACAGCTCGCGCAGCGCGGCCGAGCGGTGCAGCGCGACCTGCCGCTCCATCTGAGCGAGCAGATGCCCGCGCCACTCGCGCAGATTGCGGATGCGCGGCGCCAGACCGTCCGGGTGCAGGGTCAGGCGCATCGCGTTCAGCGGTGCGGCGAGCAGCCGCTCCGGGATGCCGTCCAGCAGCATCGTGATGCCCCGGTTCGCGCTCACCACGTCGTACGTCGCGTCGACCACCAGCGCCGGATACGGCTCGTATCCCCGGATCAGCTGCTCCAGGCCCTCGCGCAGCGGGCCGAGCGCCGGGTCGTCCAGCGGGGTCTGCCGGTACCTCGGGGCGTAACCGGCGGCCAGCAGCAGGGCGTTGCGCTCCCGCACCGGCACCTCCAGGTGTTCCGCCAGCCGCAGCACCATGTCCTCGCTCGGCCGGGACCGTCCGGTCTCGACGAAGCTGATGTGCCGGGCCGAGGAGTCGGCGCGCAGCGCCAGTTCGAGCTGGCTGATCCGCCGCCGTTCCCGCCAGGACCGCAGCAGCGGGCCGACGCCCTGGGCTGCGGGGGCGGTGGCGGACGCGGTGGTGCCGGACGCGACAATGGCCATACGCACGACCGTAGTCGAGGAGGGGGCATATGACCGAGCCGTGGAAGCCGTCCTGGGAGGCGACGGCGGTGTACCGCGCCAGAGTGCGCGGGTGCCTGCTGGGCGGCGCCGTCGGGGACGCGCTCGGCTATCCGGTCGAATTCGACTCCCTGGAGCGGATCCGCGGCGTGCACGGTCCGCGAGGCGTGACCGGCCTGGTGCCCGACGGGGACGGCGCGGTGGGCCGGATCACCGACGACACCCAGATGACCCTGTTCACCGTGGAGGGCCTGCGCCAGGCCCACGAGCGCGAGCGGCTGCGGGGCATCGGCGGCGGCTGGCCCCGCCTGGTGCGCTGGGCCTACGAGCGCTGGCTGGAGACCCAGCGCAGGCAGGGCCCCGAGGACAGTGAGATGGCCGGGCCCGACGGGGGCTCCTACGAGGGTCCGCGCGGCGGACTGATCACCGAGCGGTGGCTGTACGCCCGCCGCGCCCCCGGAAACGCCTGCCTGTCCGGGCTCGCCCAGGACTTCGTGCCCGATCCGGCGGCCGAGCTCGGCCCGCCCGGCCCGGTCAACTCCGACTCCAAGGGCTGCGGCGCGGTGATGCGCTCGGCGCCCTTCGGGCTGACCCGCACCGACCCCGCCACCGCCTTCGGCATGGCCGCCCGCTGTGCTCAGACGACCCACGGCCACCCCACCGGTTACTACGCGGCCGGCGCGCTCGCCGCGATCGTCGCGTACCTCGTGTCCGGGGACTCCGTCGAGGGCGCGGTCCTGCGCGCGCTGCGGCTGCTCGCCCGCCATGCAGGGCACGAGGAGACCAGTGCCGCCCTGGAGCAGGCACTCGACCTGGCCGCACAGGGCACTGGGACGCCCGAGAGGCTTCAGCGGCTCGGCGCCGGATGGGTCGCCGAGGAGGCCCTGGCCATCGGCGTCTACAGCGCCCTGGCCGCTCCGCGCGTCGAGGACGCCCTGCTGCTCGCCGTCAACCACTCGGGTGACAGCGACTCCACCGGCTCCCTCTGCGGAAACATCCTCGGCGCCCGGCACGGCGACCACGGCCTGCCGCACACCTGGGTGGAACACGTCGAGGGCCGCGCCAGGATCGCCGCCCTGGCGGACGACCTTGCGGCCGAGTGCGTGGCCGGCTGAGCCGGGGGCCCGTTCCGGCCCGGGACGCGGCGGCCCTCCTGTGGCAGTCTGAACAGGAACGCGAGGTCCAGGAGAGGTCCAGGAAGGGAGTCGGCCCCATGCCCGTCGCACCGCTGTCGCACAAGGAGATCGAGGACCGGCTGGCCGAACTGCCCGGCTGGTCCGTCGACGGGGACCGCCTCACCCGCTCCTTCCGGCTCGGCTCGCACTTCGCGGCGACGGCGATGGTCGTGCACATCGCCCAGGTGCAGGAAGAGCTCAACCACCACTCCGACCTGACCCTGGGCTACAACACGGTCTTGCTCAGCGTGAACACCCACAGCGCGGGCGGCGCCGTCACCGAGAAGGACTTCGAACTCGCCCGCCGGGTGCAGGACCTCGCACCGGGACACGGGGCGAGCTGAGCCGCCGCCGGGGCGGGGTGGGGGATCCGCGTGCTGGACTACGACGAGGAAGCCGAGCGCTACGACGCCTCGCGCGGCGGCGAACCGAGAGCGGAGGCCGCGGCGGAGGCCGTTCTCGGCCTCGTGCCGCGACAGACGCGCGAACTGCTCGACGTGGGCTGCGGCACCGGCATCGTGACCCGCCGCCTCGCCGCCGCCCGCGCCGGCCTGCGGGTGACCGGAGTCGACCGGGCGCCCGCGATGGCCCGGCACGCCGGGGCACGCCTGCCCGGTGCCGTCGTGCTCGCCGACAGCCGCAGCCTGCCCTTCCCCGACGGCCGGTTCGACGCCGTCACCAGCGTGTGGCTGCTGCACCTGATGCCCGGCCCCGAGGACACGGGGGCGATCGTCGCCGAGTGCGCCCGGGTGCTCCGGCCCGGCGGGGTGTACGTGACCACGGTCGACAAGGCCGCCGCGCACAACGTCGGCAGCGACATCGACGCCGTACTCGCCTCCCGGCCCCGCCGTCCGGCCCGCGACGACGCCGGCCTCGTCGGCGAGTACGCCGCCGCGCACGGCCTGGTCCCGGCCGGGCAGGCCCACTTCCCGGGCCGCGACCAGGGCCGCAGCCCGAGCAGCACCATCGCCGACCTGCGCCGCGGCTGGTTCGTCACGCTGCCGCCGGGCGAATCCCTCGCCGAGGCCTTCGCCGCGCGGCTGGCGGCCCTGCCCGACCAGGACCGCCGCCGCCCGGACCCGGTCTTCACCCTGCGGGCGTTCCGCAAGGAGGAGTAGGGGAGCAAGGGGGAGCAAAGGGGAGCTTCCGCGAGGGGGAGCAAGGGGCGGCGAGCCGCCGAGTTCGGACGAAGGGGCGCGTGCCGCGTCCGGCACGCGCCCCTCCCCCCGTCAGGAGACCGTGCAGGCCTGGCCGCCGACTGTGAAGGCGGCCGGTCTGCCGTTGGTCCCCGACCAGCTCCCCGTGAAGCCGAAGCCCACCGAGGAACCGGCCGCCACGGTGCCGTTCCAGCTCACGTTCCGCGCCGTCACCGACGTGCCCGACTGGGAGTAGTCGGCGTTCCACAGCTGGGTCACCTTCTGCCCGTTCGGGAAGGACCAGGTGAGCGACCAGCCGTTCCAAGCCGTGGAACCGGTGTTGGTCAGCTGGACGTCGGCCTGGAAGCCGTCGGTCCACTGGTTGGTGACCTTGTACGTCACCGCGCAGGGCCCGGCCGGCGGCGGTGTCGTGCCTCCGCCCGGGTCTCCTCCGCCCGTGTCCCCACCGCCGGTACCGGAGGTGTCGCCGTAGATCACGCCGCGGCCGTTGGTGGAGACGTACACGCGGCCGTAGACCCGGGGGTCGCCCGTGATCGCCGCGCCGGTCCAACCCCACTGGTGGGCGTCGTCGTTGATCCGGGTCCAGCTCGCACCCTTGTCGGTGGAGCGGAAGATGCCCCGCACCCCGCCGATCTTCGCGCTCGTGTACAGCGTCTGGTACGAGGCGCCGCTCGCCGCCTTGCCGAAGCCGATGGTGTCGGCCTGCTCGACGCCCGCCGGCTTGGTGAAGGACGCGCCCCCGTTGGTGGAGTGCCACAGCCCGTACGCGCCGTCGCTCGCGCCGCCCGCCAGCCAGATGTCGCCCTTCGTGCCCGGCAGCGCCTTGAAGCGCACGCTGTCACCGCTGGGCAGTCCCGTGGCCGACGAGGCGGTGAAGGTGGCGCCGCCGTCCGAACTCACGTAGAACTTACCGGACTTGAAGCCGTAGAAGGTCTTCGGATCCACCCGGTCCGACTCCACGACGGCGCCCGCCGGGATCCCGGCCGACGCCGACCACGAGGACCCGAAGCCCGTCGTGTACCGCACGCCCGTGCCCGCCGGGCTCCACACGAACCGGCTGCCGTCCGCGGCGGCCGCGACCGTCCCGCCGCCGCTCACGCCCGACGGGTCGGTGCCGGCGAACCAGTTGGCGCCGTTGTCGGTCGAGAACCCGATGTGCGCGCCCGAGTCGGTGTCGCCCACCCGCACCACCGTGTTCGGATTCGTCTCGGCGAAGTCCAGACTGGTGCTCGTCGTGAAGGTGGGGGAGGTGAACATCATCGACGGGACCTTCGCCAGATCCGTGTGCCGGAAGCCGCCGATGTCGCCCAGCGCGCTGAGCAGCGGCGCTCCGGAGGGCGGCGACGCCAGGTCGTTCACCGCGGTCTCCTCCAGGCCCTGCACCATCGGGCGCACGGTGAACTGGCCGCCGCCGTCCCACCGGGTGAGGTTCTCGGTGCCGTAGATCGTCGCGCCGGTGCCGTACATCATCCGGTTGGAGTCGAACGGGTCGATCTCCAGCGCCTCCGTCATCCAGCCCAGTTTCGGGGTCTGTTCGGGCGGTGAGGGGTTGGCGCCGAAGGTCAGCCAGGGCGTGGACGACACGTCCATCGTGTAGCGGTTGGAGCGGTTCGGGTACGACGTGTAGTCCCAGGCCTGCGTCCAGGTCGCGCCGCTGTCGGTGGAGCGGAAGATCTGCGTGTCCGGCCACCAGGAACTGTAGGCCGTCGCCATCACCGTGCCCGGGTGCTGCCGGTCGAGCGTGAGACCGCTGAAGCCGTAGTAGGTGTCGGCCACCGCGACCGGGCTGACGTTCGTCCAGGCGCCGGTCGCGGTCGCGTACCGCCACAACTGGCCCTTGCCGCCGTCGTACGGTCCGCCCGTGTCGCTGTAGGCGAGGTACAGGTAGCCGTTCTTCGCGTCCAGTACGCCCTTGTGGGCCAGGTACCCGGTCGGCTGCCCCGGCAGCCGCTGCCAGGTCGCGCCCGCGTCCGTCGAGCGGTACACCGCGTTGTCCTTGTCGGCGACCCCGGCGTAGACGGTCTTCGTCGCGTTGCCCGGGGTGCCGGTGGACTCGTCGAAGGTGACCCAGACGACGCCCTGGTTGTCACTGGCGTACCCGGACGTGTCGCTCGGGTCCTGCGCGTAGTTGCCCGGGTTGGTGAAGCTGGTGACCCGCGACCAGGTCGCCCCCGAGTCCGTCGACCGCCACAGGCCCTTGCCGCTGGGCGCGCCCAGGTACAGCACGCTGTTCTTGTTCGGGTCGACCGCCAGGCGCTCGCCCATCCCGCGGCCCGGCATGTTCCCGCCGAGTTTGAACGGCAGGTCGGTCTTCTTCCAGCTCGCACCCCGGTCGGTGGAGCGCAGCACGGCGCCGTTGCCCGGGTCCCAGCTGTTGGTGTACGTGCCGACGGCCGCGTACACCCGGTCGGGGGCGGCGGAGTCGGAGGCGAGGGAGACGACGCCGGTGTGGCCCCAGTCGTCCCAGCCGACCGAGTCAAGCAGCGGGGTCCAGGTCTTCGTCGACTGCTGCCAGCGGTAGGCGCCGCCGATGTCGGTGCGGGCGTAGACCAGGTTCTTCTCACTGCGGTTGAAGACGATGCCGGGGACGAAGCCGCCCCCGTCGATGCGGGCGTTCTTCCAGGTGTACGTGTCCGCCGCGACCGCGGCCGGTGCGGCGGGCCGGGCCGCCGCGGACGGGGCACCGGAAAGCAGTCCGGCGGCGAGTGCGAACACGGCCGTGAGGACACGGCCGGTGCGGGAGGTTCTTCGCACGGTGGGGCTCCTCTCGACGGAGGGCAGGAGGAAGGAAGTAAGGGAGGGAGGAAGGAAAGGGGGAAAGCTGCCAGGAGGCAGGAGCGGGAAGGACGTGACGACCGGGCGGCTCCCCCCGTGAGGGAGCCGCCCGGTCGGGGTCCCGTCGGCGGATGACGGGCCCCGGTACACGGAGCGTTCAGCGGGGACTTATTCGAGGAGCTCCGCGTACGAACCCATGGCGAGCGCGATGTCCGCCTGCGCCCAGAACCGGTGGTAGGTGAAGACCGGGGCCGCGCCGCCCTTGAGGTAGGACTCGATCTTCGACCAGGCCGGGTCGTTCTTGTAGAAGGAACGGATCGAGGCGAAGGTCGACGAGGAGTCGATCTTGTCGCCGTTCGGCATCGTGCCGGTCCAGCCGCTCGGCACGTACACCTTGTCGCCGAACCGGCTGTAGTCGGTGCGGGTCTCCGGGACGGCGATGCCCAGGCTGTCCTGGTTGTTGCTCCACATGCCGTCCAGCAGCGCCTTCGCCGTCGACTTGGCCTGCGCGTCCCCGGACCTGGCGGCGTAGTACGTCAGGGTCTTGGCGTACGCGGCGGCCACACCGACGTCGTTGGTGTAGTCGGCGACAGTGACGTGCAGCCCGCTGTTGGAGCCGGGGGAGGAGGCGTTCCACGTGTCCGGCTGACCCGACCACTGGAGCGTGGAGGGGATCTGGAAGGTGCCGTTGGGGTTGACCGTGGTCTTGGACAGCGCCCACTTGACCCACTTGTCGAGCACCGTCTTTGCGGCGGCGTCACCCGTCTGCTGGTAGTACTCGGCGACCCGCTCCATCGACCAGGCCTGGAAGCCGAACCACTGGTTGGACGGCGGGTCGTGGTAGACCGGCTGCCAGTCGTAGTACATGCCGTAGAAGGTCGGCGTGTCGGCCGGCGGGGTGGCGTAACGGCCCTGCCAGCTGTTGGTCGCGCCGCCCGCGATGGCACCCTCGGAGGACTGCAGCCACCGGTAGAACTCCAGCTGCCGCTGGAGCGACTTGCTCCAGTCCGCCGCGCCCGTCGCCGACTTGGGCTTCAGGTCGGCGTTGCTGCTCAGCGCGTACGCGGCGAGCGGATTCTGGTAGCCGCCGTGGACGTGGCTGGAGCCGATGCGCCAGGCCCAGCCCGCCGAGGTGTCGGTCGCCCCGCCCCAGGCGTAGTACCAGGAGAGCAGGTAGTGCGAGGCGTCCTTGCCTGTCCCGGCGGGGCAGGAGGAGGGCCCGACACAGTTGCCGATCTTCTTGAAGTACTTGTCGTACATCGAGTACCGCAGGTAGTCGCCCATCTTCGCCGCCTTGGCGACGGTGGCCGACACATCGGACCCCTTGCCCTGCGCCTTGGCCCACAGACTGGCCCAGTACGCGGCCTGGACGGCGCGCGCGTCGGCGTCGGGGGCGTCGGTGTACTTCCACTGCTTGGCGTAGGAGTCGTCACCGGTGAACAGGTCCAGATAGCCGTTCTTGCCACCGTACTTGAAGGCGTCGCAGGTGGTCTGCGGCACCGTCTCCCAGACCGACTCCTCGGCGCCGCGCTGGAAGGTGTTGATGTACGACGGTCCCTTGGCCGTGGGTCCGGCCTCGCACTGACCGCCCGGCGTGTTGCCGTAGCCGTAGACGTTGTCGACGTCCTCGATCCAGTGCATGCCGTAGATGTCGTCCGTGCCGTACGCGGACTTCAGCTCGGACGCGATCGGGTCAGGACCCACCGACACCCCGGAGTCGAGCCGGGCCGGGTACTGGTTGGGCGTGTCCAGCTCGGGCGCGTACGTGGCCGGCTTGGAGGCGGTGTAGAAGGAGTTGGTCGGCTGGTCGGCGTGGGTGGGGATCATGTACTTCTCCATGATCGACCAGGCGCCGTTGAACTTGGACCAGTCGCCCGTCACCTTGCCGTACATGGCCTGGAGCCACAGCAGGTAGCTGTACGCCTCCGACGTGGTCTCGTGGCCGTGGTCGGGCGCCTCCACGATCAGCGTCTCCACCGAGTGGTAGGGGACGCCGTCGGGGGAGAAGTAGCCGTTCGCCGGGTTGGTGATCTTCCCGTACAGGTCCAGGAAGCGGGCGTCGTACGCCTTCGAGGCGGCCAGCTCCGTCACGGTGACCGTGGCCTTGGTGTAGCCGGTGGCCGAGGCCGTGAAGACCGCCGAGCCGGTGCCCGAAGAGTCCGCGGTGACGGTCACCTTCTGCGCGGTGTTCCAGTTGGCCGGGGTGAAGGTGAGCGAGGAGCCGCCGCTCACGGACAGGCCCGTGTTGCCGGACGTGCGGGACACGCCGACCGTCACGTTGGAGCTGGGCTGGTTCGACAACTTGACGTCGAAGGTCCCCGACTTGCCCTGCTGGATACCCAGTTGGGTGGGCGAGGCCACCACCGCGGGTCCCGAGGCGACCGTGATGCCGACCGGCGTGGACTCCGCGGACGCGCCGAGGCTGTCGTACGCCTTCGCCACCAGGGAATGACTGCCCACGGCCAAGTTGGAGACCGAGAGCGAGTACGGCGCGCTCGTGTCCGTGCCCAGCAGGGTCGTGTCGTCGTAGAACTCGACCTTGCTGATGCTCGCGTTGTCGGCCGCCGCCGCGGTCGCCGCGAGCGGTACCGCGGCGCCCTGGGTGTAGACCGCGCCCGCGGCCGGGCTGGTCAGCACCGTCACCGGGGGCTGGTGCGCGCCGGCGCAGGTGGTGCCGTTGATCGCGAAGCTCGTCGGCGCGGTGTTGGTGCCGCTGTAGCTGAACTGGGCACCGGTGCTCACGGCGCTTTTGGCGGCGATCGTCCCGTTGTACGACTCGTTCTTCACGGTGATCGTCTGGCCGGACTGCGACCAGATGCCGTTCCAGCCGTTGCTGAGCTTCTGGTTGCCCGAGTAGCCGTAGGTCAGGGTCCAGCCGTTGATGGCGTCCGTACCGCGGTTGGTGATGGTCAGGTCCGCGGTGAAGCCGGAGCCCCAGTCGTTGGTCTTGTAGTCCACGCTGCACTGCAGGGCCGCCGCGTGCGCGGTGGTCGACCCCGTCGACAGCATGGTGAGCGGAAGGGCGAGGGCCGCCACGATGGCGGTCCACAGCCGCCGCACGCCGCGGCGTCTGCGTCGGGGATGCATGTGCTGGTTCCTCCTTGCGGCTCGGGGGAGGTGGGGGAGGAGCGTCAAGCCGTGAACCAGTGGGAGCGCTCCCATAGTGCGGACGGGTGTCCAGGGGGTCAAGGTCCTTGAAGAGTCGAAAAGATTCGACGCCGTTCAACCTCCTTTAAAGGGTGTTGAGTTGAGGAAGTTCGACGAAAGTTCGCACACCCTCTGTCCTTCGCCGTCACTTGCCGCTACCTTCACTCGAACCAGTGGGAGCGATTCCATCAGTCGACGCGGCCGTCACGGCGCGCCAGAGCTGCAAGGAGTCGCTCATGCGACACCCCCCGCGTTCAGTCCTTTTAGCCATCGCCGGTGCGGCCGCGCTCGTCGGGAGCGTGGTCGTGCCGGCGGTCACGGCGCACGGAGCCGCACCCGCGTGCACGGTGGAGTACACCGTCACCAATCAGTGGGACGCCGGCTTCCAGGGCGACGTGAAGATAACCAACAACCAGGCTCCGCTGAGCAGCTGGAGTCTGACCTTCGACTTCGCGGGCGGTCAGAAGGTCACCCAGGGCTGGAACGCGAAGTGGTCCCAGTCCGGTACGACGGTGACCGCCGCCAACGAGAGCTACAACGGTTCGCTCGGCACCGGCGCGAGTGTCAGCGCGGGTTTCCTCGGCTCCAGGTCGGGGAGCAATCCCGTGCCGACGGCGTTCAAGCTCAACGGCACCACCTGCAACGTCGACTCGGAGCCGTCCACACCTCCGACGGATCCGCCGCCGACCGGTGACGGCAAGGCGCCCGCCCTGCACGTCTCCGGCAGCAAGCTCGTCGACGCCGCCGGGAAAAACCGCCGGCTGCTCGGGGTCAACCGCTCCGGCGGCGAGTTCATGTGCGTCCAGGGCTACGGCATCTGGGACGGCCCCGTGGACGACGCCGCGATCAAGGCGATCGCCGACTGGAAGGCGAACGCCGTCCGTATCCCCCTCAACGAGGAGTGCTGGCTGGGTCTTTCCAACATCAAACCGCAGTACGCGGGCGCCAACTACATCAGCGCCGTCAAGGAGCTGGTGGCCCGGGTCGAAGCGCACGGCATGACCCCGATCGTCGAACTGCACTGGACCTACGGCCAGTACACCGGCAACTCGGCGGGCTGCTCCGACCTCCACGCCACCTGCCAGAAGCCGATGCCCGACGCCCAGTACACCCCGTCGTTCTGGTCCTCGGTCGCCAGTACCTTCAAGGGTGACCAGGCCGTCGTCTTCGACCTGTTCAACGAGCCCTATCCGGACCGGGCGACCTCCAGTCTCACCGACGCCTGGAAGTGCTGGCGCGACGGCGGCACCTGTCCGGGCATCGGATACCCGGTCGCCGGCATGCAGAGCCTCGTCGATGCGATCCGCGGTGCCGGGGCCAAGAACGTCATCCTCGCCGGCGGTCTCGCGTACTCCAACGACCTCGGGCAGTGGCTCACCTACCGGCCCAGCGACCCGACCGGCAATCTGGGCGCCTCCTACCACGTCTACAACTTCAACACCTGCTCCAGCGCGAGCTGCTGGAACTCCACCCTCGCCCCGGTCGCGGCCCAGGTGCCGCTGGTGGCCGGGGAGATCGGCGAGAACACCTGCTCGCACGGATTCATCGACCAGGTCATGAAGTGGTTCGACGACCGTGGCCTGTCCTACCTGGGCTGGACCTGGAACACCTGGGACTGCTCCTCCGGGCCGTCCCTGATCTCCGCCTACGACGGTACGCCCACGGCGTTCGGCGCCGGGCTGCGCGACCACCTGCGCGCCCTCAGCCCCTGAGCCCCTCCCCGTACGTCCGAGTCAGCAACTCCCAGTCCGCAACTCCCAGGCCACGAATCCGAGTCCGCATGTCCCTTTCCGAAAGGCCGCACGTCCCCTGTCCGCACGTCACGTCCGAAAGAAGGAGCACTTCGCACTCATGAGCCGCACCAGAACATCGATACTCGCCGCCATGGCCCTGGTGGCCGGCGCCACGGGGACGGCGCTGACCGCCGCACCCGCCAGCGCCGCCGTCCCCTGTACCGTCGACTACAAGGTCAACCAGTGGGACAGCGGCTTCACCGCCGATGTCACCGTCAAGAGCAACGGCGCCGCCAAGTCGAGTTGGTCGCTGAAGTGGACCTACGCCGGCAACCAGAAGGTCACCAGCGGCTGGAACGCGAAGATCAGCCAGAGCGGTGCCAACGTCACCGCGGCCAACGAGAGCTACAACGGCAGCCTCCCCACGGGCGGTTCCGTCAACTTCGGCTTCCAGGGCACCTACAGCGGCACCAACGCGATCCCGGCCGCCTTCACCCTCGACGGTGTCACCTGCAACGTCGACAGCGGTGGCGGCGACCCCGGTGGCGGCGGTGACCCCGGTGGCGGCGGCAACCCCGGCGGCGGCGGAAGCCGCGTCGACAACCCGTACACCGGCGCCAAGGTGTACGTGAACCCGGAGTGGTCCGCGAAGGCCGCCGCGGAGCCGGGCGGCACCCGCGTCTCCAACCAGCCCACCGGCGTCTGGCTCGACCGCATCGCCGCGATCAACGGCGTGAACGGCGGCATGGGCCTGCGCGCCCACCTGGACGAGGCCCTGAAGCAGAAGGGCAGCGGCGAAGAGGTCATCCAGGTCGTCGTCTACGACCTGCCGGGACGCGACTGCGCGGCCCTCGCCTCCAACGGCGAGCTCGGCCCGACGGAGATCGACAAGTACAAGACCCAGTTCATCGACCCGATCGCGGCCATCCTCGGCGACGCCAAGTACTCCTCGCTGCGGATCGTCACCACCATCGAGATCGACTCGCTGCCGAACCTGGTCACCAACACCGGCAGCCGCGCCACCGCCACACCGCAGTGCGACACCATGAAGGCCAACGGCAACTACGTCAAGGGTGTCGGCTACGCGCTCGCCAAGCTCGGCAAGATCCCGAACGTCTACAACTACATCGACGCCGGGCACCACGGCTGGATCGGCTGGGACGACAACTTCGGCCCGTCGGCCGACATCTTCAAGCAGGCGGCCACCAGTGAGGGCGCGTCCGTCAACGACGTGGCCGGCTTCATCACCAACACGGCCAACTACAGCGCGCTGAAGGAGAACAACTTCTCGATCACCGACCAGGTGAACGGCGTCTCGGTGCGTCAGTCCAAGTGGGTGGACTGGAACCAGTACGTCGACGAGCTGTCGTTCGCGCAGGCCTTCCGCCAGAAGCTCGTCTCGGTCGGCTTCAACTCGAACATCGGCATGCTGATCGACACCTCCAGGAACGGCTGGGGCGGATCGGCCCGTCCGGCCGGCCCGGGTGCCAAGACCAGCGTGGACACGTACGTCGACGGCGGACGCTACGACCGGCGCCTCAACACGGGCAACTGGTGCAACCAGGCGGGCGCCGGTCTCGGTGAGCGCCCGAAGGCCGCACCGGCCGCCGGCATCGACGCGTACGTGTGGATGAAGCCCCCGGGTGAGTCCGACGGTTCCAGCTCGGCGATCCCGAACGACGAGGGCAAGGGCTTCGACCGGATGTGCGACCCGACCTACGCGGGCAATCCCCGCAACAACAACAGCATGTCGGGCGCGCTGCCGAACGCTCCGGTGTCCGGGCACTGGTTCTCCGCCCAGTTCCAGGAGCTGATGAAGAACGCCTACCCGGCTCTGCCGTGATCTGAGGCGATCCGCCGGGGCCGGCCCTGCCGGGCGGCCCCGGCGGGCGGCGAACGGCTCCTCCCCGCGGCCGGGGGGCATGTGCCCCCCGGCCGTTTTGCCGCCTCGGCAACAGGACTGGCCCTCTCCCGGTGCGTCGGCGCAGGCTGGCCGCACCGGACAAGAGAGGCTGATCAGCATGGCGCACGCACCCCACGGACACCACGGCCACGAGGGGGCCCACCCCGGCCGGCACGACCACCACGGCCACGGTCACACCGACATCGACTGGGCCGTCATGGCTCCGCTGCTCGAAGCCCAGGCGGAGCTGTTCGCGCCCCTGTACGGGAAGGTCATGGCGTGGCTGGGGGAGAAGGCGCCCGAGCCCGGTCTGGTCGTCGACGCCGGCAGCGGGCCGGGTGTGATCTCCTGCCTCTTCGCCGAGGCGTTCCCGGGCGCGCGGGTCGTCGCGGTGGACGGCTCCGAGCCGCTGCTGGAGCGGGCCCGGGCCCGGGCCGCCCGTCTCGGCCTGGCCGATCGCCTCGGCACCCTCGCCGGTGAACTCCCCGGCGTGCTGGACGAGTTGGAGTACCCGGCGGATCTGCTGTGGGCCGGCAACAGCCTGCACCACCTGGGCGACCAGCGGGCCGCCCTCGCCGCGTTCGCCGAGCGGCTGGCGCCCGGCGGCACGCTCGCCCTGCTGGAGGGCGGCCTGCCCGCCCGGTTCCTGCCCCGCGACCTCGGCATCGGCCGGCCCGGCCTCCAGGCCCGTCTCGACGTGGTGCTGGAGGACTGGTTCGCGCGTATGCGGGCCGAGCTGCCGGGCTCGGTCGCCGAGACCGAGGACTGGTCGGCGCTGCTGGCGTCCGCGGGCCTGAAGCCCAGCGGTACCCGCAGCTTCCTGCTGGACCTGCCCGCCCCGGTCTCCGATCCGGCGCGCGCCTATGTCGCCGCCGAACTGAACCGGCTCCGCGAGTCCCTGGAGAACGGCATCGACGACGAGGACCGTGCCACCCTCGACCGGCTCCTTGACCCCGAGGACGAGGCGAGCGTGCACCGCAGGAGCGACCTCTTCGTGCTCAAGGCGTACACGGTGCACACGGGGGTGCGGACCGGCTGAGCCGCACGGGCACGGCGGTTGACTTCAAGAGCGCTCCAAGTGATGGACTCTCCTGCGTTCACCGACACGTAGGGGGCAATCATGACCGACTCTCCTGTCACGCTCATCACCGGCGGCGGCTCCGGCATCGGCGCCGCCGTCGCCCGGCAGCTGCTCGGCGCCGGGCACCGGGTGGCCGTCACCGGGCGCGGTGAGCGGCGGCTCCGTGACTTCGCCGACGGACTGGGACGTCCCGAAGGGCTGTTGACGATCGCGGGGGACACCGCCGAGTACGACCGGGTGCGGGCCGCCGTGGAGAGCACCGTGAAGGAGTTCGGCCGGCTCGACGCGGTCGTCGCCAACGCCGGGACCGCCACCCACGACACGGTCGCCGAGGGCGACCCGGCCGGCTGGCGGGAGATGGTGCTGACCAATGTGCTCGGTCCCGCGCTGCTGGTCCGCGCCGCCATCGGCGCCCTGAAGGAGACCCGGGGGCGGATCGTGCTGGTCGGCAGCGTCGCCGGGTTCGTGCCCACGCCCGGCAACCTCTACGGGGCGACCAAATCGGCGGTCACCGCGCTCGCCGAGAACACCCGCCGCCAGGTCACCGAATGGGGCGTGGGGGTGACCCTGATCGCGCCTGGCCGGGTGGAGACGCCGTTCTGGGACGAGTACGGCGGCCTCCCGCCGGGACGTCTGCTGACCGCCGACCAGATCGCCGACTCGGTGCTGTGGGCGCTCCGGCAGCCGGAGGGAGTCGACGTCAACACCGTCGTCGTACGACCGCTCGGACAGCCCAACTGAGCCCGCCCGCCCTCCTGGCTCAGTTGGCGGCGATGAACTCCCTCGCCAGCCGCTCGCCGAGCGCGACCGCCGCGCCGTGGCTCTCGATCGGCGATACCCGGGAGTTCTTGAACAGGATGTAGGTCACGCCGGAGTTCACGCCGCCGGTGACCGGGTCCGGGTTGATGCCGAGGGCCTTGGCGGTGGCGTACGAGGCCTCACCGATGATCTTCGAGGGGCCGGCGTCGCCGACGACCGCGTACTCGACCCTGCCGGCGTGGATCACCGCCACCACGCTGCCGCCCCTGATGCCGGCTCCGGCGTAGTTCCAGATGCTGCTCGGGCTCGGGACCACGACGTACGGCAGCGACTCGGACTTGAGCGGCAGACCGTTGGACTGGTGGAAGGCCGTGTCGTTCTGGAACCAGGGGTCGATTCTCTCGTTGCAGTGGGTGGTGCGCTGGCCGTCGCAGTCGATGTCCATGTCGGCCTTCCAGAACACCGCCCCGTTCTTGCCGCACACCGGGACCGTGGCCGAAGCGCCCGCGACCTTGCGGTACTTGCCGTTGGAGATCTGCCGGCAGGTCTTCACCTTGGCGAGCAGGTCGGCGGCGCCGACCGAGCCCTCCCGTATGGACCGGGGTCCGGTGGCGCCGGAGGCGTGCGCGGGGAGTATTCCGGTCGTGAGCAGAGCCGCGCTCAGGGCCGTGGCGAGGGGCGGTCTTCGTATGTGCACTGCGGGCTCCTTCTGTCAGGAAAGTTTCCTTACCGGGAGGTGCGTTGCAACAGCGACGAAGCGCGGCGCGCCCCGGAACCGCGGGCAGTGGTCCGGGGCGCGCCCTACGCCGTCCGAGTCAGACGATCTCGAACGTCGCCGGGTCCGGGCCCAGGCGCCGGTCCTCGTTCAGGGCGCTGATCGCCCCGAGGTCCTCGTTGTCCAGGCTGAAGTCGAAGACCTCGATGTTCTCCCGGATGCGGGAGGGCGTCACGGACTTCGGGATCACGACGTTGCCGAGCTGGAGGTGCCAGCGCAGCACGATCTGGGCGGGCGTGCGGTTGTGTTTCTGTGCGATCGCCACGATCGCCGGGACCTCCAGCAGGCCCTTGCCCTGGCCGAGCGGCGACCAGGCCTCGGTGGCGATGCCCTGCTCCGCGTGGTACTCGCGGGCGGCGTGCTGCTGGAGGTGCGGGTGCAGTTCGATCTGGTTGACCGCCGGGATCACCGAGGTCTCGGCGATCAGGCGCTCCAGGTGCTCGGGAAGGAAGTTGGAGGTGCCGATCGCCCGGATGCGCCCGTCCGCGTGAAGCTTCTCGAACGCCTTGTAGGAGTCGACGAACTTCCCCCGGGCCGGTGTCGGCCAGTGGATCAGGTAGAGGTCCACGTACTCCAGGCCGAGCTTGGCCAGCGACGCGTCGAAGGCGCGCAGCGTGGAGTCGTACCCGTGGTCGCTGTTCCAGAGCTTGGTGGTGACGAAGACCTCCTCGCGCGGGATGCCGGATGCGGCGATGGCCTTGCCGGTGCCCTCTTCGTTGCCGTAGATCGCCGCTGTGTCGACGCTGCGGTACCCGGCCTCCAGTGCGGTGGCGACGGCCTGCTCCGCCTCGTCGTCCGGCACCTGCCAGACGCCGAAGCCCAGCTGGGGCATCTCGACGCCGTTGTTGAGGATGATCGGGGGGACCTTGCTGCTCACGAGCTTCTCGATCCTTCGCTTGTCGTCGTGTGTCGGTCCCATCGTCAACGATCACGAGCCTGTTCGCATTCCTGAGCGGCCGATCCGGCCGGAACCCGTCGGGCGGCTGGGGCGTGCGGCCCCGCTCAGACCTGGTACAGCGCCTCCACCTCGTCGGCGTAGGCGTTCTCGATGGCCTTGCGCTTGAGCTTCAGGGACGGGGTCAGCAGACCGTGCTCCTCGCTGAACGGCTGGGCGAGGATACGGAAGGTGCGGATCGACTCGGCCTGGGAGACCAGCGTGTTGGCGGCGACCACCGCACGGCGGACCTCCGTCTCCAGGTCGGGGTCGTGCACCAGCCGGGCCGTCGGCATCCGTGGCTTGCCCCGCATCTGCAGCCAGTGCTCGACGGCCTCCGCGTCGAGGGTGACCAGCGCGGCGACGTAGGGGCGGTCGTTGCCGACGACGATGCACTGGGAGATCAGCGGGTGGTCGCGCACCCGCTCCTCCAGCAGGCCCGGCGCCACGCTCTTGCCGCCGGACGTCACCAGGATCTCCTTCTTGCGGCCGGTGATCGTCAGATAGCCGTCCTTGTCGAGGGAGCCGAGATCGCCGGTGGCCAGCCAGCCGTCGTGCAGGGTCTCGTCGGTGGCCTTCTCGTTGTGGAGATAGCCCTGGAAGACGTTGTCGCCGCGCAGCCAGATCTCGCTGTCGTCGGCGATGTGCACGGTGGTGCCCGGAATGGGCTGCCCGACCGTGCCGTAGCGGGTGCGCCCGGGCGGGTTGGCGGTGGCCGCCGCGGTGGACTCGGTCAGTCCGTAGCCCTCGTAGATCTGCACGCCGGCGCCCGCGAAGAACAGGCCGAGCCGGCGGTCCATCGCTGAGCCGCCGGACACCGCGTTCCGGATCCTGCCGCCCATCGCGGCGCGCACCTTGGAGTACACGAACGTGTCGAAGAACTGGTGCTGCATCCGCAGGCCGGCCGAGGGGCCGGGGCCGATGCCCCACGCCTTGGCCTCGACGGCGTCCGCGTACTTCACGGCGACCTCGACGGCCTTCTCGAACGGCCCGTCCCTGCCCTCCTTCTCCGCCTTGCGGCGGGCCGCGCTGAACACCTTCTCGAAGATGTACGGCACCGCCAGGATGAACGTCGGCCGGAACGCCTGGAGGTCGGGCAGCAGCGCGGAGGCGTTCAGCTGCGGCTGATGGCCGAAACGGACCTTGCCGCGGATCGCGGCGACCTCCACCATCCGGCCGAAGACATGGGCGAGCGGCAGGAACAGCAGCGTCGCCGCCTCCTCGCCCTTCCTGCTCTGGAACACCGGCTCCCAGCGCTCGATCACCGTGTCCGACTCGAACATGAAGTTGCCGTGCGAGATCACGCAGCCCTTGGGGCGGCCGGTGGTGCCGGAGGTGTAGATGACGGTCGCGACCGAGTCCGGCGTGACCGCCTCCCGGTGCCGGTGCACCACGTCGTCGTCGATGTGCCCGCCCGCGTCGTACAACTGCTGCACGATGCCGGTGTCCAGCTGCCACAGCAGGCGCAGTTGCGGGAGCCGATCGATGACGGTGGCGATCGTCATCGCGTGCTCCTCGTGCTCCACGACCGCCGCCGTGACCTCCGCGTCGTACAGCATCCAGAAGCACTGCTCGGCCGAGGAGGTGGGGTAGAGCGGCACCACCTGGGCGCCGATCGTCCACAGCGCGAAGTCGAACAGCGTCCACTCGTAGCGGGTACGGGACATGATCGCGACGCGGTCGCCGAAGCGGATGCCCTGGGAGAGCAGGCCCTTGGCGAGGGCCAGCACCTCGTCGCGGAACTCGGCGCAGGTCACATCCCGCCACCTGCCGAACTCGTCCTTGCGGCCGAGCGCGATGTGGAGCGGGTCGTCCAGCGCATGCTGGAAGACGACGTCGGCCAGTCCGCCCACCGGCGGTGGCAACGTCGACGGAGGGCTGGTGAACTCGCGCAAACCCCGCTCCCGTTCCTTGTGACGCTCCGCACAGCGCCGTGAAAGCTACCCCAGCGCGGCAGGGGGCGGGAGGGCCCGCGAAGGCGGGCAGCGCCCCGGCGGACGCCGGAAAATGCCCTCACAAGGGGAAGGGTCGGACAGACTTTCTTACGGATCAGTAAGTTTCGGTGCCGTTATCTCCACCGAATCTGTACGGCCCGATTACGGCCCTCGCGACCGGCCGGCCCGACGTCCGCCGCGACCGCCGCGAACAGGCCAGGCGCCGGTCGCGGCGACGGCCGTTGACGACCCGGACGGACGCGGTCTAGCCGACTCCGCGCCGGTGGAGGCGGTCGCCGCTGGTCAGGATGGCCGTGGCCAGAGCGTCGGCCGCGTGGTGAGGCGTGTCGTGACGGCGGCCGTGGACGAGGACGAAGTCGACTCCGCCCAGCTCCGGCAGGCCCGCGCGGTCCGGGACGCGCACCAGACCCGGCGGGATCAGGCCACGGGAGTGGGCCATCACGCCCAGGCCCGCGCGGGCGGCGGCGACCAGTCCGTTGAGGCTGCCGCTGGTGCAGGCGACGCGCCACGGCCGGCCCTGGCGCTCCAGGGCCTCCAGGGCGAGAGCCCGGGAGATGCCGGGCGGCGGGTAGACGATGAGCGGCACCGGGCGGTCGGGGTCCAGGCGCAGCCGCTCGGCGCCGATCCAGACCAGGCGGTCGCGCCAGACCGGCTCGCCGTGCGGATCCTCGGGGCGCCGCTTGGCCAGCACCAGGTCGAGCTTTCCGGCGGCGAGCTGCTCGTGCAGGGTGCCCGACAGCTCCACCGTCAACTCCAGGTCGACCTCGGGGTGCTCGTAGCGGAAGCCCTCCAGGATCTCCGGCAGCCGGGTCAGCACGAAGTCCTCCGACGCGCCGAACCGCAGCCGGCCCCGCACCCGCGCGCCGGTGAAGAACGCCGTCGCCTGCTCGTGCACCTGGAGGATCCGGCGCGCGAAACCCAGCATGGCCTCGCCGTCCTCGGTCAGCTCCACCGAGTGGGTGTCGCGGGAGAACAGCAGCCTGCCGGTCGCGTCCTCGAGACGGCGCACGTGCTGGCTGACGGTCGACTGGCGCAGCCCGAGCCGCCGGGCCGCCCCCGTGAAGCTGAGGGTCTGGGCCACGGTCAGGAAGGTGCGCAACTGGGCGGGGTCGTACACGAGGTTCAGGTTAGCGCGGTTATCGCGGAACACGATGACAGTCAGAGCGGTATGACGGATTCCCGATCGGCTCCGGGAGGAGCACGATGGAGAGGGGATCCGTCGGCCCCGCACCGAAAGGGCCGCACGGGCGTGACGGCGCCCGTACCGAACCGAAGAGCACGAGCAAGTGGAGCACCGTGAAACGCCTGCGCCGGACGACGAACTGGCTGCCGATCGACCCGTACATCGTCCTGTTGCTGGCGACAGTGGGCATCGCGGCACTCCTCCCGGCCCGCGGCACGGCCGCCCATGCGGCCTCGGGCGCCTCGACCGCCGCGATCGCCCTGCTGTTCTTCCTCTACGGCGTCCGGCTGTCCACCCGTGAGGCGCTGGACGGCCTGAAGCACTGGCGGCTGCATGTCACGGTCCTGGCCTGCACCTTCCTGATCTTCCCGCTGCTCGGCATGGCCGCCGGCGGACTCGTCCCGGTGCTGCTGAACCAGCCGCTCTACCAGGGCCTGCTCTTCCTCACCCTGGTCCCGTCGACCATCCAGTCGTCGATCGCGTTCACCTCCATCGCCCGCGGCAACGTGCCCGCCGCGATCTGCGCCGGCTCCTTCTCCTCGCTGGTCGGCATCATCCTGACCCCGCTGCTCGCGGCGGCGCTGCTCGGCAGCAGCGGCGGCGGCTTCTCCGGGCACTCGTTGGTCACGATCGTGGTGCAACTGCTCGTGCCGTTCGCCGCCGGGCAGGTGCTCAGGCCGTGGATCGGCGGCTTCGTCGCCCGGCACAAGAAGGTCCTCGGGCTGGTCGACCGCGGCTCGATCCTGCTCGTCGTCTACACCGCGTTCAGCGAGGGCATGGTGCGCGGCATCTGGCACCAGGTCAGTCCCGTACGGCTCGGCGGGCTGCTCGTCGTCGAGGCCCTGCTGCTCGCCGTGATGCTCGCCCTGACCTGGTACGGCTCACGGGCGCTGGGCTTCTCCCGGGAGGACCGCATCGCGGTGCAGTTCGCGGGCTCGAAGAAGTCGCTGGCCTCTGGGCTGCCCATGGCGAGCGTCCTGTTCGGCGCCCATGCCTCGCTCGCCGTGCTGCCGCTGATGCTCTTCCACCAGATGCAGCTCATGGTGTGCGCGGTGATCGCCAAGCGCCGGGCACGCGACCCCGAGGCGCGGCAGGAGGGCGCCGAGCGGGCGACGGCCGCGACGTCACGCACCGCGGTGGGTACGGCGACCCGTTCCCGTTGACTGTTCCCCGTTGACGGGTCCCCGTTGGCAGTGGGGCGGCTCAGCCGTGGGCGGCTGCCTCCCGCACGGCGATCCGCTCCGCGCCCGCGTACACGTTCATGGAGCTGCCCCGCAGGAAGCCCACCAGCGTCAGTCCCGTCTCCGCGGCCAGGTCCACCGCCAGGGACGACGGCGCCGAGACGGCCGCCAGCACCGGTATGCCCGCCATGACGGCCTTCTGGGCCAGCTCGAAGGAGGCGCGGCCGGAGACCAGCAGGATCCTGCGGGACAGGGGCAGGTCGCCGTTCTGCAGGGCGCGGCCGATCAGCTTGTCGACCGCGTTGTGCCGGCCCACGTCCTCCCGTATGTCCAGCAGTTCGCCGTCCTCGGTGAACAGGGCCGCCGCGTGCAGTCCGCCGGTGCGGTCGAAGACGCGCTGGGCGGCCCGCAGCCGGTCGGGCAGGCTCGCCAGCAGCTCGGGCCCGACCCGCAGCGGGGGCGTGTCGGAGATCGGCCAGCGGGCCGTCGTACGGACCGCGTCCAGGCTCGCCTTGCCGCACAGGCCGCACGACGAGGTCGTGTACACGTTGCGTTCGAGGGTGATGTCGGGCAGGACGACGTCCGGCGCGGTCTTCACGTCCACCACGTTGTACGTGTTCGAGCCGTCCGACGTCGCGCCCGCGCAGTACACGATGTTCACCAGGTCGGACGTGGCGGCCAGCACGCCTTCGCTCACCAGGAAACCGGCCGCCAGCGCGAAGTCGTCACCCGGCGTGCGCATGGTGATCGCGAGCGGCTTGCCGTTCAGCCGGATCTCCAGCGGCTCCTCGGCGACGAGCGTGTCGGGACGGGACGAGACGGCTCCGTCCCGGATGCGGATCACCTTGCGTCGTTCCGTGACTCGTCCCATGTCCTGATCAGCCCCGGTTCTGTGCGCTCTCCGGCCGAAGCGGCCTTGACGATCTCCATTGTCCTGCACGCACGGCAGGGGGATCGCGGCGGGAGAACCCCGCCCGTGGCGGCCGTGACCTGTCCTCACGCTGTCTGAATACTGTCGACGATGTATTGTCTACTGCTTGCCGTCACGGGGGCAAGGGCCCCCGGCCGTGCGGGTGGGCGTCCCTCTGACGGAAGCCGACAAGCGGGGCCCGCCAATCCTGTGACTTCACCTGCCGCGCTACCCGTGAGTCACTGATCAGACTGGTGAATCCCGCTACCCACGGCCACGAGGGGGATCACATGAACGGCTCGCGCATCACCGCCGTCGGTCACTACCAGCCCGCCAAGGTGCTCACCAACGAGGACCTGGAGGGCATCGTGGCGACCAGCGACGAGTGGATCAGGAGCCGGGTGGGCATCCGTACCCGGCACATCGCCGCGCCCGACGAGCCGGTCGACGAGCTCGCCGCGCACGCCGCCGCCAAGGCGCTCGCGGCGGCCGGCCTCGCGCCCGCCGACATCGACCTGGTACTCGTCGCCACCTCCACGGCCACGGACCGCTCGCCGAACACCGCCGCCCGCGTCGCCGCCAGGCTCGGCGTGCCGCAGCCGGCCGCGATGGACGTCAACGTCGTGTGCGCGGGATTCACCCACGCCCTGGCCACCGCCGACCACACCGTGCGCGCCGGCGCCGCGACCCGCGCCCTGGTCATCGGCGCCGACAAGATGACCGACGTGACCGACTGGACCGACCGCACGACCTGCGTGCTCGTCGGCGACGGGGCCGGGGCCGCCGTGGTCGAGGCCTGCCGACCGGGCGAGGAGCCCGGAATCGGTCCGGTGCTGTGGGGCTCGGTGCCCGAGATGGGGCACGCGGTACGGATCGAGGGCACGCCTCCGCGGTTCGCGCAGGAGGGGCAGAGCGTCTACCGGTGGGCCACCACGCAGCTGCCGCCGCTGGCCCGGCAGGCCTGCGAGCGGGCCGGATTCGCGCCCGAGGAACTCGCCGCGGTCGTCCTGCACCAGGCCAACCTGCGCATCATCGAGCCGCTCGCCGCGAAGCTGGGAGCCGTCAACGCCGTGGTCGCCCGCGACGTCAGCGAGTCCGGCAACACCTCGGCCGCGAGTATCCCGCTGGCCCTGTCCAAGCTCGTCGAGCGGGGCGAGGTGGCCGCCGGCGACCCGGTGCTGCTGTTCGGCTTCGGCGGCAATCTGTCCTACGCCGGGCAGGTCGTGCGCTGCCCGTGATCGGCGGCCGGCGGGTCCTCGCCCGGTGGGTGTGAGGGGTTCACGCGCGCGGGCTTCACGCGCGCGTGTGCGTCGCGCGCGGGTGTGACGCCCGCGACATCCGCTGATCGTGTTCGACTGCGCATCGTAGACTGTAGACGAACGGCGATCGATGCTCCGCCCGAGTGTCAAGGACCCGGGTGTCCGCCTGCTGCGCCGGCGCCCGGCCGAGGAGGGGACCGCAATGTTGTCGACAGGACTGCCGCAGGGGGCGGTGCCCAGGCTCGAGCGCCCCGGCCCGCTGCGCGAGCGCGTCTACGAAGCCCTGCTGGAGCTCATCACCACCCGTACCCTCCAGCCGGGCCAGCACCTCGTCGAGAGCGAACTCGCCGGGCACCTCGGCGTCTCCCGGCAGCCGGTGCGCGAGGCGCTCCAGCGGCTGAACACCGAGGGATGGGTCGATCTGCGGCCCGCCCAGGGCGCCTTCGTGCACGAGCCGACGGAGGAGGAGGCCGACCAGCTCCTCGGCGTGCGCATGCTCCTGGAGGCCGAGGCGGCCCGCCTCGCCGCCGCGAACGCGGACCGCGACGGCGTCACCGCCCTGGAGGAGCTGGTGGCGCAGGGGTTCGAGGCCGTCGCCGCCGACGACGTGGACACGGCCGTCGCTCTGAACGCCCGCTTCCATGCCAAGGTCGTGGAGCTGGCCGGCAACGCGGTGCTCGCCGAGCTCGCCGCCCAGGTCGACCGCCGGGTGCGCTGGTACTACACGCCGGTGGCCCGGCAGCGCGGCCGCCAGTCCTGGATCGAGCACCGCGCGCTCATCGAGGCGATCGCCGATCGCGACGAGCAGCGCGCGACCCGTCTGATGCGCGAGCACACGGAGCACACCCGCAGGTCGTACCACGGCCAGGCCAAGCCCTGACCCTGCGCGTCGAGCCCTGCCCCCGGGGCGATCTCTGATCCCGCAGGCCGAGCCCTGACCCGAACGAGCCCAGCCCCGACCTCATGAAGACCGGTCCGGGGCCCCGCTCGGCGCCGCCAACTTTGTCCTGTCGGTGGAGAAAGTTGGCGGCAATCCATGCGCAACTTCTTCCCAGTTCCGGCAGTCGCTGCTACGTTCCTCTCTCAAGCAAGCGGCCAAGTGGCCGGAATCCCTTGCGTACAGGCCGAATTGAGGCGGGGAGGGGCACGTGAGACGTATGACGGCACGACCCGCCAACACACACCAGGCCCGGCTGCTGAAGCTGCTGCGCGACGGGGGAGCCAGCTCCCGGGCACAACTCGGCGACCGCGTCGAGCTGTCCCGGTCGAAGCTGGCCGTGGAGGTGGACCGGCTCCTGGAGACGGGACTGGTCGTCGCCGACGGACTCGCCGCCTCGCGCGGCGGCCGCCGCTCCCACAACGTCCGGCTCGCCCCCGAACTGCGCTTCCTGGGCGTCGACATCGGCGCGACCTCGGTCGACGTCGCGGTCACCAACGCCGAACTGGAAGTGCTCGGACACCTCAACCAGCCGCTGGACGTACGCGAGGGGCCCGTCGCGGTCTTCGAGCAAGTCCTCGCCATGGCCGCGAAGTTGAAGGTTTCGGGGCTCGCGGAGGGCTACGACGGCGCCGGCATCGGCGTCCCCGGTCCCGTCCGCTTCCCCCAGGGCGTCCCCGTGGCACCCCCGATCATGCCGGGCTGGGACGGCTTCCCCGTGCGGGAGGCGCTCAGCCAGGAACTCGGCTGCCCGGTCATGGTCGACAACGACGTGAACCTCATGGCGATGGGGGAGCAGCACGCGGGCGTCGCCCGCTCCGTGGGCGACTTCCTCTGCGTCAAGATCGGCACCGGCATCGGCTGCGGCATCGTCGTCGGCGGCGAGGTCCACCGCGGAACGACCGGCAGCGCGGGCGACATCGGGCACATCCAGGCCGTGCCCGACGGACGGCCCTGCGTCTGCGGCAACCGGGGCTGCCTGGAGGCCCACTTCAGCGGCGCGGCCCTGGCCCGTGACGCGCTGGAGGCGGCCCAGCAGGGACTGTCGGCCGAGCTGGCGACCCGGCTGGAGACGAACGGCGCCCTCAGCGCCGCCGACGTGGCCGCCGCGGCCGCCGCGGGCGACGCCACCTCGCTCGGCCTGATCCGGGAGGGCGGCACCCGCACCGGCCAGGTCATCGCCGGACTGGTCTCCTTCTTCAACCCCGGCCTGGTGGTGATCGGCGGTGGGGTCACCGGCCTCGGCCACACGCTGCTCGCCGCGATCCGCACCCAGGTCTACCGCCAGTCGCTGCCCCTGGCGACCGGCAACCTGCCCATCGTCCTGGGCGAGTTGGGGCCCGCCGCCGGAGTCATCGGCGCGGCCCGGCTCATCAGCGACCACCTGTTCTCGCCGGCCTGACCGGCGCGCACCACCCCGCACCACCGGCACGTCCCGCACCACCAGCACGCAGCACGGCACCACCGGCACGTCCCGCGCACCCGTACGTCCGCGCACCACCAGCACGTCCCGAGCACCGGCACGTACCACGTACGACCGGCGCGCCCGCACTCCGCATCCCAGTCCCGCACATCCCCGAGTACCCGCACACCCCCGTACCCCGACATCCCAGCACACGCCGCGCACCGGTACCGGTACGCCCCGCGTACGTCAGCCCTGCCCTGAGACCGGCCGTATCCGCCGAGGGGAACCACCATGGCTCCAGAATCACCCCTGCTCAGCATGTCCGGCATCACCAAGTCGTTCCCCGGAGTCCGTGCCCTGGACGGAGTCGACCTGGAGGTCCTGGCCGGAGAGGTCCACTGCCTGCTCGGCCAGAACGGCGCCGGGAAGTCCACCCTCATCAAGGTCCTCGCCGGGGCCCACCAGCCCGACGACGGGAAGATCACCTGGCGGGGCGAGCCCATCACCCTGAAGTCCCCGATCGCCGCCATGAACCTGGGCATCGCCACCATCTACCAGGAACTCGACCTGGTGGCACATCTGTCCGTCGCCGAGAACGTCTTCCTCGGCCACGAACCCACCTCCGCCGGCTTCGTCGTCCGCGGCCGTGAGGCCCGTTCCGCCACCGCCGTCCTCCTCAAGCGGCTCGGCCACCCCGAGATCGACCCGGCCCGGCTGGTCGGCGAGCTCTCAGCCGCCCAGCAGCAGGTCGTCTCCATGGCCCGGGCCCTCTCCCACGACGTCCGGCTCATCGTGATGGACGAGCCGTCCGCCGCGCTCGACCCGGACGAGGTCGACAACCTCTTCCGCATCGTCGGCGACCTCACCGCCGACGGCGTCGCCGTCGTCTACATCTCCCACCGCCTGGAGGAGATCCGCCGCATCGGCGACCGGGTCACCGTCCTCAAGGACGGCCGCGCCGTCGCCGGCGGACTGCCCGCCGAATCCACCCCGACCCGCGAGATCGTCTCCCTGATGACGGGCCGCAACGTCGAGTACGTCTTCCCACCGCGCCCGCCGGCCGACGCCGTGCACCCCGCACCCGTCCTCACCGTCGAAGGACTCGCCCGCGACGGCGAGTTCGCCCCCCTCGACCTCGAAGTGCGGCCCGGCGAGATCGTCGGCCTCGCCGGACTCGTCGGCTCCGGCCGCTCCGAGATCCTGGAGACCATCTACGGCGCCCGCAAACCCAGCGCGGGCCGCGTCCTCGTCGACGGCACACCCCTGCGCCCCGGCAGCGTGCGCTCCGCCGTCCGCGCCGGCCTCGGGCTCGCCCCCGAGGAACGCAAGGCCCAGGCCCTGCTGATGCTGGAGTCCGTCACCCGCAACGTCAGCGTCTCCACGCTGTCGCGCTTCGCCCGCGGCGGCTGGATCGACCGGCGCGCCGAACGGAACGCCGCCCGGCAGGCCACCCGCGAACTCTCCCTGCGCCCCGACCAACCCGACGCCCCGGTGCGCACGCTCTCCGGCGGCAACCAGCAGAAGGCGGTCCTCGCGCGCTGGCTGCTGCGCGGCTGCCGCGTCCTGCTCCTCGACGAGCCCACCCGCGGCGTCGACGTAGGCGCCCGCGCCGAGCTGTACGCGGTGGTGCGCCGCCTCGCCGACGAGGGCCTGGCCGTCCTCCTGGTCTCCAGCGAGGTGCCCGAAGTGCTCGGCCTCGCCGACCGCGTCCTGGTGCTCCGCGAAGGGCTCGTCGTCCACACGGCACCCGCCCGGGAGCTGGACGAACACCGCGTACTCGACCTGGTCATGGAAGGAAGCCCCGTGTCCACGCAGTCCGTAATCGAGGAAGGAAGCGCGACGTCATGACGCAGCCCGCCACCCCGGCCCAGCAGGGCGGACCCGACGCCGGGCCGTCCCCCGCCGCCGACGCCCCGGTCGGCGGCGCCGGCCCGCTGCGCCTCGTGTGGGCGCGTGCCGACGCGCGCACCCTGTCGCTGCTCGGTGTACTCGCCGCCCTCATCCTCATCGGCGGCATCACCAAACCCGACCAGTTCCTGGACACCCGCAATCTGCAACTGGTGCTCACCCTGGCGTCCGTCATCGGCGTGGTCACCGTCGGGATGACCTTCGTCATCATGAGCGGCGGCATCGACCTGTCCGTCGGCGCGATCGTCGCCCTCGCCTCCGTGTGGGCCACCACCGTCGCCACCCAGGAGTACGGCTTCGTGGGCGTACTGTTCACGGCGGTGCTCGTCGGCGTCGGCTGCGGACTCGTCAACGGCGTCCTCATCGCGTACGGCGGCATGGTCCCGTTCATCGCGACGCTCGCCATGCTCGCCTCCGCGCGCGGACTCGCCCTGCTGATCACCGACGGCAAGACGCAGATCGTCTCCATCGACAGCATCCTGCGGCTCGGCTATCGCGACTCCTACGTCCTCGGCGTTCCGCCGCTGGTCCTCGTCTTCGCGGCCGTCACCGTCATCGGCTGGCTCGTGCTGAACCGCACCACGTTCGGGCGGCGCACCGTCGCCGTCGGCGGCAACGCGGAAGCGGCCCGCCTGGCGGGCATCGACGTCCGCCGCCAGCGCCTCTACCTCTACCTGCTGTCCGGGCTGTGCTGCGGCATCGCGGCCTTCCTGCTGATCGTCCTCGTCGGCTCCGGCCAGAACACCAACGGCAACCTGTACGAACTCGACGCCATCGCCGCCGCGATCATCGGCGGAACCCTGCTGAGCGGTGGCCGGGGCACCATCGTCGGCTCCGTCCTCGGCGTCCTGATCTTCACCACGATCACCAACATCTTCTCGCTGAACAACCTCCAGACCGACGTCCAGCAGATCGCCAAGGGCGCCATCATCGTCGCCGCCGTCCTCGTCCAGCGGCGCACCGCCTCCACCACGTAGCCAGCCCAGCCGAGCCGCCCACTCCGTACGGCCCTCACCGGAAAGGCCATCGCCATGCCTCAGACACCGAGCCGCAGAGGTCTGCTCTTCGGCGGCGCCGCAGTAAGCGCCACTGCCTTCCTCACCGCCTGCACCAGCAACGAGCCCAAGAACGAGAAGCCCGCGGGGAACGACCAGCCCGCCGCCGCCGACGACAAGCCCGGCAAGGCCGTCACCATCGGCTTCGCCGGCCCGCAGGCCGACCACGGCTGGCTCAACGCGATCAACGACAACGCCAAGAGCCGCGCCAAGAAGTACTCCGACGTCACTCTGGAGATCACCGAGGGCTCCAACGACACCGCCGCGCAGATCGGGCAGATCGAGACCCTCATCAACAAGAAGGTCGACGTCCTGGTGATCCTGCCTGCCGATGGCAAGGCACTCACCCAGGTCGGTCTGAAGGCGATGCAGGCGGGCATCCCCGTGATCAACCTCGACCGGGTCTTCAACTCCCCGCAGGCGTACCGCTGCTGGATCGGCGGCGACAACTACGGGATGGGCTTCAACGCCGGGCAGTACATCGGCGAGAAACTCAAGGGCAAGCCGAACGCGAAGGTCGTCGAACTCGCCGGCCTGGACAACCTGGAGCTGACCAAGCAGCGCACCCAGGGCTTCGACGACGCGCTGAAGAACTACTCCAACATCACCAAGGTGGCCCGCCAGGCCGCCGAGTTCACCGTCGAGTCCGGCCAGGCGAAGATGGCCCAGCTCCTCCAGGCGCAGAAGCACATCGACGCGCTGTGGAACCACGACGACGACCAGGGTGTCGGCGCGCTGCGCGCCATCGAGCAGGCCGGGCGCGACGAGTTCCTCATGGTCGGCGGCGCCGGCGCGCTCTCCGCGTTCGAACAGATCAAGGAGGACAAGGGCGTTCTGAAGGCCACCGTGCTGTACCCGCCCACGATGGCCGCGTCCGCGATCGACCTGGCCCGAGCACTGGGCCAGGCCAAGGGCGTGTCCGGTATGGCGGAGTTCGAGATCCCGGCGTCCATCACGTTGTACTCGGCCGTGGTCGACAAGACCAACGTGGACCAGTACATGCCCACCGGCTTCAAGTGATGGGCGCTGACAACCCCCCACATCGCAATCACGGCGTCGGGAACGCCGCTGCGAACGTTTACGAGAAGGAGTTATCGGTATGGGCCTGAAGGGACAGTCGGAGCAGGCCGAGAGCGAGCCCGCGGCCGGGAAGCCTCCGCTGCGTGTCGGCATGGTCGGCTACGCCTTCATGGGCGCCGCCCACTCCCAGGGATGGCGCACCGTGGGCCGCGTCTTCGACCTGCCGCACCGGCCCGTACTGGCCGTCGTCGCCGGACGTGACGGGGCGGCCGTGCGGGGCGCGGCCGCCCGGCTCGGCTGGGCCGACGCCGAGACCGACTGGCGCGCTCTGATCGCTCGCGACGACGTCGACATCGTCGACATCTGCACCCCGGGCGACAGCCACGCGGAGATCGCCGTGGCCGCCCTGGAGGCGGGCAAGCACGTGCTCTGCGAGAAGCCCCTCGCCAACTCGGTCGAGGAGGCACGGGAGATGACCGAGGCGGCCGAGCGGGCGCGGGCCCGCGGCCAGGTCGCCATGGTCGGCTTCAACTACCGGCGGCTGCCCGCGACCGCGCTGGCCCGCCGCATGGTCGCCGAGGGCCGCCTCGGCACCCTGCGGCACGTACGGGTCAGTTACCTTCAGGACTGGCTCGTCGACCCGGAGTTCCCGCTGACCTGGCGCCTGCGCAAGGACTCGGCGGGCTCCGGGGCCCTCGGCGACCTGGGCGCCCACATCGTCGACCTCGCCCAGTATCTCGCGGGCGAGCCGATAACCGGGGTGTCCGCGGTCACCGAGACGTTCGTCCGGGAGCGTCCGCTGCCGGCCGGGGCGGCGGCCGGGCTCAGCGGCATCGGCGGCAGCGGCCGGGGGGAGGTCACCGTCGACGACGCGGCCCTGTTCACAGCCCGGTTCGGCTCGGGCGCGCTCGCCTCGTTCGAGGCGACCCGGTTCGCCTCCGGCCGCAAGAACGCGCTGCGTATCGAGCTCAACGGGGCCGATGGCTCGCTCGCGTTCGATCTGGAACGGCTCAACGAGCTTTCGTACCACGACCACACGGAACCCGGGGTCAGCGCCGGTTTCCGGCGGATCCTCGTCACCGAACCCGACCACCCCTACCTCGAGGCCTGGTGGCCGCCGGGCCACGGACTCGGCTACGAGCACAGCTTCGTCCACCAGGCCCGCGACCTGGTGCTCGCGATCGCCGCGGGCACCGCGCCCGAACCGTCCTTCGCCGACGGGCTCCAGGTCCAGCGCGTCCTGGCCGCCGTCGAGGAGAGCGCGGCGAAGAATTCCCTCTACACGTCCGTCCCGGTCTAGGGAGGCCCGGTCATGTCACGCTCGTTCACCCTGTTCACCGGTCAGTGGGCCGACCTCCCGCTGGAGGAGGTCTGCCGCCTGGCCCGCGACTTCGGCTACGACGGACTCGAACTGGCCTGCTGGGGCGACCACTTCGAGGTCGACAAGGCGCTGGCCGACCCCGCCTACCTCGACGGGCGGCGCGCGCTGCTCGACAAGTACGGCCTCAAGTGCTGGGCGATCTCCAACCACTTGGTCGGCCAGGGGGTCTGCGACCACCCGATCGACGAGCGCCACCGGGGCATCCTGCCGGCCCGTATCTGGGGCGACGGGGAGCCCGAGGGCGTACGGCAGCGGGCCGCCGCCGAGCTCAAGGACACGGCACGGGCGGCGGCCGCGTTCGGCGTCGACACCGTCATCGGGTTCACCGGCTCCTCGATCTGGCATCTGGTCGCCATGTTCCCGCCGGTGCCGCCGGGCATGATCGAACGCGGCTACCAGGACTTCGCCGAGCGGTGGAACCCGATCCTCGACGTGTTCGACGCCGAGGGCGTCCGCTTCGCGCACGAGGTGCACCCCGGGGAGATCGCGTACGACTACTGGACCACCCGGCAGGCCCTGGAAGCGGTGGACAACCGGCCCGCGTTCGGGCTGAACTTCGACCCGAGCCACTTCGTCTGGCAGGACCTCGACCCGGTCGGCTTCCTGTACGACTTCCGGGACCGGATCTACCACGTGGACTGCAAGGAGGCCCGCAAGCGCCTCGACGGGCGCAACGGGCGCCTCGGCTCGCACCTGCCGTGGGGCGACCCCCGGCGCGGCTGGGACTTCGTCTCCGCCGGGCACGGTGACGTCCCGTGGGAGGACGTCTTCCGCATGCTGCGGTCCATCGACTACACCGGCCCCGTCTCGGTGGAGTGGGAGGACGCCGGCATGGACCGGCTCCAGGGCGCCCCCGAGGCGCTGCGGAAGCTCAAGGAGTTCGACTTCGACCCGCCGAGCGCGTCGTTCGACGCGGCCTTCGGCAGCGAGTAGCTCCGCCGGTTCGGCGGGGACGCGGAGTGCCGTCCCGGGCGTTGCCCGTCGGCGGCTGCGGGTCTGTTGTGGCTGGTCGCGCGGCACCCCGCGCCCCTTTGGGGCGCGGGGTGCCCCACCCGGCGCTCCCGCCTGCCCGGAAACCGCTTTGTCCTGACACTGGAAAAAGTTCAACTTCTCCACTGTGCAAGGGCTTTCCGACTCCGACAAAGCCAGCTACGGTCCCGGAGTTGTACAGGTCACGCACATCTCCGGGGTGACGGCGAACCCCGGCATATCGCAACCGCCCCGTACGACCCCCACCCTCCCGGAGGGATCTTCGTGCACAGGAAACGTCCCAGATTCCACAAGGCACTAGCGCTTCTTACCGGTTCACTCCTCGCGGGCAGCTCGCTCGCGCTCGCCGCGCCGCCGGCGAGCGCCGCCGACCCCGACAGCGCCAAGCCGGCCGCCGCGGCCGCCGCTGCCGCTGAGGACTTCCAGCAAATCACCCTGGCCAAGGGCGCCCCCGAGGTCGGCGAGCCGATGTCGCTGGCCGTCCTCCCGGACCGCAGCGTCCTGCACACCTCCCGCGACGGCACCCTGCGTCTGACCGACGCGGAGGGCAACACGTCCGTCGCGGGCAAGCTGGCCGTCTACGACCACGACGAGGAAGGGCTCCAGGGGATCGGCATCGACCCCCACTTCGCGGAGAACCGGTTCGTCTACCTCTACTACTCGCCGCCGCTGAACACCCCGCCCGGCGACGCCCCCGAGAACGGCACGGCCGCCGACTTCGCGCCGTTCGACGGCGTCAACCGGCTCTCCCGCTTCGTCCTGAAGCAGGACGGCACCCTCGACACGGCCAGCGAGAAGAACGTCCTCGAAGTCAAGACGTCCCGCGGCATCTGCTGCCACGTCGGCGGTGACATCGACTTCGACAAGGACGGCAACCTCTACCTGTCGACCGGCGACGACTCCAACCCGTTCGCCTCCGACGGCTACACCCCGATCGACGAGCGGTCGACCCGGAACCCGGCGTTCGACGCCCAGCGCACCTCGGGCAACACCAACGACCTGCGGGGCAAGATCCTGCGGATCAAGGTCAAGCCGGACGGCTCCTACGACATACCCGAGGGCAACCTCTTCGCCCCGGGCACCGCCAAGACCCGTCCCGAGATCTACGCGATGGGCTTCCGCAACCCGTTCCGGTTCAGCATCGACAAGCCCACCGGCAACATCTACATCGGTGAGTACGGTCCGGACGCCGGCGCCGCCAACGCAAGCCGCGGCCCCTCCGGCATGGTCGAGTTCAACCGCGTGACCAAGCCCGGCAACTACGGCTGGCCCTACTGCGTGGGCAAGAACGAGGCGTACATCAAGTACGACTTCGCCACCAAGCAGTCCGGCGACGCCTTCGACTGCAACGCGCCGAAGAACACCTCGCCGAACAACACCGGCCTGGTCGACCTCCCGCCGGCCGAGCCGGCCTGGATCGACTACGACGGCGGTTCGATCCCCGAGTTCGGCAACGGCTCCGAGTCCCCGATGGGCGGCCCGGTCTACCGCTACGACCCCGACCTGAAGTCCGCCGCCAAGTTCCCCGAGGCCTACGACGGGGACTTCTTCGCCGGTGAGTTCGGCCGCCGGTGGATCAAGCGGATCGAGCACGACGGCGACGGCACCGTCAAGTCCATCAACCCCTTCCCCTGGTCCGGCACCCAGGTGATGGACATGGCCTTCGGCCCGGACGGCGCCCTCTACGTCCTGGACTACGGCCTGTCCTGGTTCGGCGGCGACGAGAACTCGGCGCTCTACCGCATCGAGAACGTCACCAACGGCCACGCGCCGACCGTGACCGCCAAGTCGGACAAGACCTCCGGCCAGGCGCCCCTGAAGGTGTCCTTCTCCGCGACCGGCAAGGACGCCGACGGCGACGCGCTCACCTACAGCTGGGACTTCGGTGACGGCACCACCGGCACCGGCGAGTCGCCCCAGCACACCTACCGCACCAACGGCACGTACACCGCCGCCGTCACCGTGACGGACCCGAGCGGCTACACGGCCACCGCCAACGTCCACGTGGTCGTCGGCAACACCGCGCCCACCGTCACCTTCGAGACCCCGGCGGACGGCGCCCTGTTCAACTTCGGTGACACCATCCCGTTCAAGGTGAAGGTCACCGACCCCGAGGACAAGAAGATCGACTGCTCGAAGGTCACCGTCCGCTACATCCTCGGCCATGACAACCACGGGCACCCGGTCACCTCGGTCAACGGCTGCGAGGGCAGCATCACCGTGCCGGCCGACGGCGAGCACGACCCCAACGCCAACATCTTCGGGGTCCTCGACGCCGAGTACACCGACAACGGCGGCGGCGGTCAGGCCGCGCTGACCACCCACGCGCAGAACGTGCTCCAGCCCCGCCACCGGCAGGCCGAGCACTTCAGCGCCCAGAGCGGCATCCGCACCTACGACAAGACCCAGGCGCACGGCGGCAAGACCGTCGGCGACATCGACAACGGTGACTGGATCTCGTTCAAGCCGTACAACCTCAACGGCGCCCAGACGCTCACCGCCCGGGTCTCCTCCGGCGGCGCCGGCGGGTACCTGGAGGTCCGCACCGGAGGGCCGAACGGCACCCTGCACGGCTCCGGGGTCGTCCCGGTGACCGGCGGCTGGGAGACCTTCCAGAACATCGACATCCCGCTCAGCAAGCTGCCGAAGAAGACCACCGAGCTGTACCTGGTCTTCAAGGGCGGTGACGGAGCGCTCTTCGACGTCGACGACTTCATGATCTCGGACAAGAAGCCGGCGAGCGACGCCAAGCGGGTCCTCGTCTTCTCCAAGACGGCCGGCTTCCGCCACGACTCCATCGAGACCGGCGTCCAGGCCCTGAAGGACCTCGGCGGTCCGAGCGGGATCACCGTCGACTCCACCGAGGAGGCCAAGCAGTTCACCACGGCCAACCTCGCCCGCTACGACGCCGTCGTGTTCCTCTCCACCACCGGCAACGTCCTCAACACCGACCAGAAGCAGGCGTTCGAGAAGTACGTCGCCGGCGGCGGCGGCTACATGGGTATCCACGCGGCCGCCGACACCGAGTACGACTGGCCGTTCTACGGCGGCCTGGTCGGCGCCTACTTCGACTCGCACCCGCAGATCCAGAAGGCCACCGTCCTGGTCCCCGAGCACGACCACCCGGCCACCAAGGGCCTCGACGACAAGTGGGAGCGCACCGACGAGTGGTACAACTACCGCTCCAACCCGCGTGACAGCGTCCGCGTCCTGGCCTCCCTGGACGAGACCTCCTACCAGGGCGGCAACATGAAGGGCGACCACCCGATCGCCTGGTGCCAGGCCTACCAGGGCGGACGTGCCTTCTACACCGGCCTCGGCCACACCAAGGAGTCCTACGCCGAGGACGGCTTCCGCAGTCACCTGCTCGGTGGGCTGAAGTACGCCACCGGCCAGGAGAAGGCCGACTGCAAGCCGCGCACCGCCTGAACCACGGAAGAGCCGCCCGCTGAGGGCGCCTGAAACGGCGGCGGGCGGGAGACGCCGGACTCCCGCCCGCCGTCCCCAACCCAACCGGCCCGGCCCGCGCCCCCGACCGGGGGCGGAACGGGCCGGCCCACCCCCGAACCCGGCCCCGGCACCCCGCCCCCCGACCCAGGCCGAAACCCGACCTGGCCGGGAAGGCGGAGCCGGTACCGGGCCCCTGTTCCAACTCCGGCTTCGGATCCCGGCTCCAACTCCGGTTTCGGATCCCGGCTTCGGTTCCGGATCCCGGTTCCGGCCCCGAGTCGGGTCCGGGCTCGGGGTCCGGTCCTAGATCCGGTACTGGATTCGGTCCCGGTTCCGACCCGGGGTCCCGGTCCTGGATCCGGTCGCGGGCTTGGTTTCGGTTGAGGCTGAGACCTTGCCCAGCCGGGATTCCGGCGCTGGTTCTGGATCTGGGTTCCGGCCCGTGTGCGGGTTCTGGTTTCTGGTCCTGGATCGGGTTCCGGGCTCGGTTTCGGCTCAGGTCGAGACCTTGTCCGGCCGGAAACCCGGTGCAGGCACCTGAGCCGGTTCCCGGACCGGGCCCGGTCCCGGACCTCGGTCCGGGTTCTGGTCCGGGTCCCGGCTCTGGGTCCCGGCCTTGGCTCCGGTCCCGGGCCAGGTCCCGGCCCAGGCCGAGGCCTCGCCCGGCCGGGAATCCGGCTCCGGTCCCGGCCTCGGCTCTGGTCCGGATCCCGGTCCCGGCTCCGGTCTCGGTCCCGGCTCCGGTTCCGGCCCGGTCTCGGCTCCGGTTCCGGTTCCGGTTCCGGTTCCGGTCCCGGTTTCGGTTCCGGATCTCGGTCCCGGATCCGGAGCCGGTCCCAACTCCGCTTCTGGCTCCGGTTTCAGGCCGGTGCCTGGTGTCGGCGGCGCCCCGGAGGCCGCCCGGCGCCCGACCACCCCGTCCGGCTTCCGGTTCGCGTACGACAAGGAGGCTGCCCATGTCCGCCGAACCTTCCGCTTCCCCCTCCCGCACCGGTGTCTGGCTGATCGGCGCGAGAGGTTCCGTCGCCACCACCGCCGTCACCGGATGCGCCGCCGTCGCCGCCGGACTGCATCCCGCCGCCGGCCTCGTCACCGAGACAGAGCCCTTCGCCGCGAGCGGCCTGCCCGCTCTGTCCTCCCTAGTCTTCGGCGGGCACGACACCGTGGACTGCCCGCTGCCCAAACGCGCCGAGAGCCTCGCCGCCGGCGGTGTCCTGCCGCACGGCCTGCCCTCCGCCGTCCGCGGCGAACTGACCGCCGCCGACGGGGAGATCAGGCCCGGCGGCCCGCTGCCCGGAGACACCCGGAGCGAGGACGCCCTCATCGACGCCCTCGCCGGCGACATCCGTGACTTCACCCGCAGCCACAACCTCGCCCGCACCGTCGTCGTCAACGTCGCCTCCACCGAACCGGCCCCCGAGGGCACCGCCCTGCCCGCCAGCTCGCTGTACGCGGCAGCGGCCCTGCGCGCGGGCTGCCCGTACGTCAACTTCACCCCGTCGACCGGGCTGCACCACCCCGCGCTCGCCGCCGAGGCAGAGGCCGCCGCCCTGCCGTACGCGGGCCGCGACGGCAAGACCGGGCAGACCCTGCTGCGATCCGTACTCGGCCCGATGTTCGCGCAGCGGGCGCTGCACGTGCTCGCCTGGTCGGGAACGAACCTCCTCGGCGGCGGCGACGGCGCCGCCCTCGCCGACCCGGCCGCCGCCGCGGCGAAGAACTCCGGCAAGGAACGGGTCCTCGCGGACACCCTGGGCACGGTCCCCCAGGGAGAGGTCCACATCGACGACGTGCCCGCGCTCGGCGACTGGAAGACCGCCTGGGACCACATCGCCTTCGGCGGCTTCCTCGGCTCCCGGATGACCCTCCAGACCACCTGGCAGGGCTGCGACTCGGCGCTCGCCGCGCCCCTGGTCCTCGACCTGGCCCGGTTGCTGGCCCGCGCCCACGAACGCGGACTGACCGGGCCGCGCCCCGAACTCGGCTTCTACTTCAAGGACCCCGACCCGGGCGCGCCCGCCGCGCTGGGGGAGCAGTACGCGGCGCTCCTGGAATTCGGCCGACGGCTGGGGGACCAGTGATGACCCGCCACGGTCTGGTGGCCATCGCCCTGGCGGTGACCGTCGCCGCCGTCGTCGGGGCGCGCGGATCCGCGTCCCGCGGCCGACCGCGCCAGGAGGAGGACCACGGCCGCCCGTCACCACCGCCACAGGCGGAGCAGGGGCCGCCGTCGGACGCGAGACCCGCCGGTTCCGCGGATCCGACCGACCCGGCGGGGGAGAACCCCACACCCACGGCCACCCCCGCCGCGTCCGCCGCCACGAGCCCGGCCCCCGCGCCCACCTCCACCCCGCCCCCGCTCCCACCCCGCCGCCCCGCCCTCGGCACCCCCGCCGACTGGGTCGAACTGCTACGGCTGCCCGCCCTGTTCACCGTCCCCGGCGACGCCCTCGCCGGGGCCGCGGTGGCCGGGCGGGCCCCCGGGGCCCGTACCCTCCTCGCCATCGGCTCGTCCCTGTGCCTCTACCAGGCGGGCATGGCGCTCAACGACTGGGCGGACCGCGCCGAGGACGCCGTGGAGCGCCCGCACCGGCCGCTCCCGTCCGGGCGGATCGCCCCCGGCGCCGCGCTCGCCGCGGCCGGCGCGCTCACCGCTCTGGGCCTCGCGCTCGCCGCCCGCGCCGGCCGGCCCGCGTTCACCGTCGCCGTACCGCTCGCCGCCTCGGTCTGGGCGTACGACCTCGGCCTCAAGCGGAACTGGGCGGGTCCGCCGGTGATGGCGGCGGCCCGGAGCCTGGACCTCGTGCTCGGCGCCGCCGCGAGCGGCGGCCGGGTCCGCGACGCCGTACCGTCCGCCGCCGCCCTCGGCGCCCACACCCTGGCCGTCACCGCCGTCTCCCGCCGGGAGACCCAGGGCGGCTCCACCGCCGTCCCGCTCGCGGCCCTCGCGGTCACCTCCGGCGTCGCGTACGCACTGACCCCGCCCGCCGTGGCCCTCAGACTCCCGGCGGACCGAGGCGGAGCAGCCCCCCTCGGTCCGCCGGGCCTCACCCCCGCACCGGGCGGTGCGCTCCGTGCGGCCCTCGCGCTCGGCTACGCCGCCACCGTCGCCCGCCCCCTCGCCCACGCCGTCCTCAACTCCTCGCCCCCGCTCACCCAGAGGGCCGTCGGCGGCGGCATCCGCGCCATGATCCCGCTCCAGGCCGCGCTGTCCGCCCGCGCGGGCGCACCGGTCACCGCCCTGTGCACGGCCGCCCTGGCCCCCCTGGCCCGAAGGTTCGCGAGGAAGGTGAGCGTGACATGAGCCCCGACCCCGCCGCGGCCCCGCGCTTCGGCTACGGCACCAACGGCCTCGCGGACCTGCGCCTCGACGACGCCCTCGGCCTGCTCGCCGACCTCGGCTACGACGGCGTGGGACTGACCCTCGACCACATGCACCTCGACCCGCTCGCCCCCGACCTGGCCGCCCGCACCCGCCGGGTCGCGCACCGGCTGGACGCGCTCGGCCTGGGGGTGACGGTGGAGACGGGCGCCCGCTATGTGCTCGACCCGCGCCGCAAGCACGGCCCCTCCCTCCTGGACGCGGACCCGGCGGACCGCGCCCGGCGCGCCGACCTGCTGCTGCGGGCCGTACGGGTGGCCGCCGACCTCGGCGCCCACGCCGTGCACTGCTTCAGCGGCATCACCCCGCCCGGTACCGACCGGGACACGGCGTGGAAGCGGCTCGCCGAGTCCCTGGGCCCCGTCCTGGAGGCCGCCACCGCCGCCGGCGTCCCCCTCGCCGTGGAGCCCGAACCCGGTCACCTCCTCGCCACCCTCGCCGACTTCCACCACCTGCGCGGCATCCTCGGCGACCCGGAGAACCTGGGCCTCACCCTCGACATCGGCCACTGCCAGTGCCTCGAACCCCTCCCTCCGGCCGAGTGCGTCCGCGCCGCCGCGCCCTGGCTGCGGCACGTCCAGATCGAGGACATGCGCCGCGGCGTGCACGAACACCTCCCGTTCGGGGACGGCGAGATCGACTTCCCGCCCGTCCTCGCGGCCCTGGCCGCCACCGGCTACCAGGGCCTGACCGTCGTGGAACTGCCCCGGCACTCCCACGCCGGCCCGCACCAGGCCGAGCTCTCCCTGCCCTTCCTCCGCCGAGCGGCCTCCGCCGCCGCGTCCACGGGCGAGCCCCCGGCCCCCGCGGCCACCGGGCTTCCCGCCCCCGCGCGTCCAGCCCCCGCGCGTCCAGCCCCCGAGCATCCGGTCACCCCAGAAGGGAGCACCCGATGACCCACCCGCACGGCACCGGCACCGCGGGCACCCCCGCGGCCGGCACCGCCCCCGCACCGACCCCGACGGACGAGCTGCGCGTCCGTACGGACAGCGGCCTCGCACCGGCCGCACGGGCCTGGCTCGACCAGGCGCTCGACGAGGCCGCCGCCCACCCCGGCGCCCACGGGCCGATCTCCGTGTGGGAGCTGCGCCTGGCCGAGGCGGGCCGCCGCTGCGGCCCCGCCCACGCCGACGCCGCCCGCGTCCTCATCCTGCACGCGGCCCACGCCGGCCTCGACGCCCTCACCCGGGTCTACCGCCAGGGCACCGCCGACGAACGCCGCGCCGTCCTGCACGCCCTCCCTTACCTCGTGCCCGGCCCCGACGCCCTCCCGCTCGTCGAGGACGCGCTGCGCACCAACGACACCCGGCTGATCGCCGCCGCCGTGGGCCCGTACGCCGCCGGGCACCTGGCCCCCCACGCATGGCGGCACGCCGTGCTGAAGTGCCTGTTCACGGGCGTGCCCGTGGACAGCGTCGCGGACCTGGGCCGCCGCGCCCGCGGCGACGCCGAACTCGCCCGCATGCTCGGCGACTACGCCGCCGAACGCACCGCCGCGGGCCGCCAGGTCCCCGAGGACCTGCACCGCGTCCTGGCCCTGACCGAGCCCGACACCGCGCCGCACGGCCCGGTCGACCCCGACGGCAAGGAGTCCTGATGCGCATCTTCGATCCCCACATCCACATGACGTCCAGGACCACCGACGACTACGAGGCCATGTACGCCGCCGGTGTCCGCGCCCTCGTGGAACCGGCCTTCTGGCTCGGCCAGCCCCGCACCTCGGCCGCCTCCTTCCTCGACTACTTCGACTCCCTGATCGGCTGGGAACCCTTCCGCGCCGCCCAGTACGGCATCGCCCACCACTGCACCATCGCCCTGAACCCCAAGGAGGCCAACGACCCGCGCTGCCTGCCCGTCCTCGACGAACTGCCCCGCTACCTCGTCAAGGACCAGGTCGTCGCCGTGGGCGAGATCGGCTACGACTCGATGACCCCCGAAGAGGACACCGCCCTCTCCACCCAGTTGCAGCTCGCCGCCGATCACGGGCTGCCCGCCCTCGTCCACACCCCGCACCGCGACAAGCTCGTCGGGCTGCGCCGCACCCTCGACGTCGTACGGGAGTCGGCGCTGGCCATGGACCGCGTCCTGGTCGACCACCTGAACGAGACCACCGTCAAGGAGGCCAAGGACAGCGGCTGCTGGCTCGGCTTCTCCGTCTACCCCGACACCAAGATGGACGAGGAGCGGATGGTCGCGATCCTGCGCGCCCACGGCCCCGAACGGGTCCTGGTCAACTCCGCCGCCGACTGGGGCAGAAGCGACCCCCTCAAGACCCGCAAGGTGGGCGACCTCATGCTCGCCGAGGGCTTCACCGAGGACGAGGTGGACCGCGTGCTGTGGCGCAACCCCGTCGAGTTCTACGGTCTCAGCGGCCGGCTGAGCCTCGACGTCGCCGCGACCGGCGCCACCCACGAGGGCAACAGCATCCTGCGCGGCGGGGAGTGATCGATGCGCTTCCGGCACCCCGACGGCTCCACCGTCCACCTCGCCTACTGCACCAACGTCCACCCCGCCGAGACCCTCGACGGCGTCGTGGCCCAACTGCGCGACCACTGCGAGCCCGTCCGCCGCCGACTGGGCCGCGACCGCCTCGGCATCGGCCTGTGGCTCGCCCGGGACGCCGCCCGCACCCTCGACACCGACCCGTCCGCGCTGCGCGCCCTGCGCGCCGAACTCGACCGGCACGGCCTCGAGGTGGTCACCCTCAACGGCTTCCCCTACCAGGGCTTCGGCGCCGAAGAGGTCAAGTACCGCGTCTACAAGCCGGACTGGGCCGACGCCGAACGCCTCGACCACACCACCGCGCTGGCCCGCATCCTCGCCGGCCTCCTCCCGGACGACGTCGGAGAGGGCAGCGTCTCCACCCTGCCGCTTGCCTGGCGCACCGCGTACGACGACACCCGCGCCGAGCGGGCCCGTACCGCCCTGCGCATCCTCGCCGAACGCCTCGATGCACTCCAGGAGTTGACGGGCCGCTCCATCCGGGTCGGCCTGGAACCCGAACCCGGCTGCGTCGTCGAGACCACGCACGACGCCATCGCCCCGCTGACCGCGATCGCCCGCGACCGCATCGGCATCTGCGTCGACACGTGCCACCTCGCCACCTCCTTCGAGGACCCGCACACCGCCCTGGACGCCCTCACCGCGGCCGGCGTCCCCATCGTCAAGTCCCAGCTGTCGGCCGCCCTGCACGCCGAGCACCCCCACCTGCCCGACGTCCGCGCGGCCCTCGCCGCCTTCGACGAACCCCGCTTCCTGCACCAGACCCGTACCGTCACCGCCGCCGGGCTGCGCGGCACCGACGACCTCGGGGAAGCACTCGGCGGCGACGTCCTGCCCGACGCCGCGCCCTGGCGCGCCCACTTCCACGTCCCCCTGCACGCGGCCCCCGCCGAACCCCTCACCTCCACCCTCCCGGTCCTCAAGACCGCACTGACCCGGCTCGTCGGCGGCCCGCGGCCGCTCACCCGCCACCTGGAGGTCGAGACCTACACCTGGCAGGCGCTCCCGTCCGAGCTGCGCCCCCGCGACCGCGGCCGGCTCGCCGACGGCATCGCCGCCGAACTCGCCCTCACCCGCGACCTGCTGACCGACCTCGGCCTGAAGGAACTGCCATGACCCGGCCCGAGGGACCGACACCCCTGCTCGTGCTGGACGTCGTCGGTCTCACCCCGCGCATCCTCGACCACATGCCCCACCTCAAGGCCCTCGGCCAGTCGGGCTCCCGCGCCGCGCTCGGCACCGTCCTGCCCGCCGTCACCTGCGCCGCCCAGTCCACCTTCCTGACCGGCACCATGCCCTCCGAGCACGGAATCGTCGGCAACGGCTGGTACTTCCGCGAGCTCGGCGACGTCCTGCTGTGGCGGCAGCACAACGGCCTCGTCGCCGGCGACAAGCTGTGGGACGCCGCCCGCCGCGCCCACCCCGGCTACACGGTCGCCAACATCTGCTGGTGGTACGCCATGGGCGCCGACACCGACATCACCGTCACGCCGCGGCCCGTCTACTACGCCGATGGCCGCAAGGAACCCGACTGCTACACCCGCCCCCCGGCCCTGCATGACGAACTCACCGAGAAACTCGGCACGTTCCCCCTGTTCCACTTCTGGGGCCCCGGCGCCGACCTCGTCTCCAGCCAGTGGATCATCGACGCCACGCGCCACATCCTGCGCACCCGCCGACCCGACCTGGCGCTCTGCTACCTGCCCCACCTCGACTACGACCTGCAACGCTACGGCCCCGACGACCCGCGCTCCCTGCAAGCCGCGGCCGACCTCGACGCCGCCATGGCCCCGCTCCTGGACGACGCCCGCGCCGAGGGCCGTACCGTCGTCGTGCTGTCCGAGTACGGCATCACCCGCGCCGACCGGCCCGTCGACATCAACCGCGCCCTGCGCCGGGCCGGCCTGCTCGAAGTGCACACCCAGGACGGCATGGAGTACCTCGACCCGATGGCCTCCCGCGCCTTCGCCGTCGCCGACCACCAGATCGCCCACGTCTACGTGCGCCGCCCCGAGGACATGGACGCGACCAGGGCCGCCCTCGACGGACTGCCCGGCATCGAGAGACTCCTCGACGACGAGGGCAAGAAGGCCCACCACCTCGACCACCCGCGCTCCGGCGAACTCGTCGCCGTCGCCGAGCCCGACGCCTGGTTCACGTACTACTACTGGCTGGACGACGAACGCGCGCCCGACTTCGCGCAGCTGGTCGAGATCCACCGCAAGCCCGGTTACGACCCGGTCGAGCTCTTCATGGACCCGCACGACCCCTATGTGAAGGTCAAGGCGGCGACCGCGGTGGCCCGCAAGAAACTCGGGCTGCGCTACCGCATGGCGGTCGTACCCCTCGACGCCGCACCCATCCGCGGCAGCCACGGCCGCCTGCCCGCGAGCGACGACGACGGTCCGCTCCTCCTGTGCTCCACCCCCCGCGCCGTCGGCGACCGCATCGCGGCCACCGACGTGAAGTCCCTCCTGCTCCACCTCGCCGGTCTCGGCCAAGCAGACCACAAGTCCGAAGAGAGGCACCCGTGAACGACATCCAAGCCACCGACCAGGGCACCGACGAACTGCTGCGCCGCAGCCTGGGCATCGGCCGCCGCAGCTTCCTCAGCACCTGCACCGCCGTCGCGGCCGGGGCGATCGCCGCTCCCGTCTTCGGCGCGGCCCCCGTGCAGGCGGCCCCCGCCGAGTCGAACGGCAAGGCCAAGGGCCACCTGCTCGTCCCCGAGGACAAGCGCGGCATCATCCTCTACACGGTGCGCGACGCCACCGGCCGTGACCCGTTCTCCACCAGCCTGCCGTCCGGCTTCCGCGCCGTGTTCGAGCAGCTGGCCCGCTACGGCTACCGGCAGGTCGAGTTCGCGGGCTACGGCCAGCACCGCAACGCCCCCGGCGGCGCCAACCTGGAGAGCGTCGAGGGCGCCCAGCTGCTGCGCGGCTGGCTGGACGAGTTCGGGCTGCGGGCGCAGGGCAACCACGGCTTCATCCCGGGCTCCTGGCCGCTGACCACCGGGGACCTGGACACCTTCAAGAAGCACCTGGAGATCGCCAACATCCTCGGCATGCAGCACATGGGGACCGGCAACGACCCCACCGGCAGCAACTACAAGGCCGACTGGGACGTCGCCGCCGAGAAGTGGCACGCCCTCGGCGAGATCGCCCGCAGCGCCGGGATCAAGCTCTACACCCACAACCACGACACGGCCTACGGCTTCCTGCTCGACGGCGGCCCGCTCGACGCCCAGGGGCGGCCGACCCGCAGCTCCGGCATCCGCAAGCTGGAGTACTTCCTGTCCATCACCGACCCCAAGCTGATCTGGCTGGAGATGGACATCTACTGGGCGCACGTGGCCCAGTACAAGTTCCGCACCTACACCGACCACGACGGTGCCGTCCGGCAGAACATCTTCGACCCGGCGGCCCTGGTCGCCGCCAACAACAAGCGCTACCCGCTGTTCCACGCCAAGGACGGCGTCATCAACACCACCAACGGACAGGGCTACGACATGGTCCCGTTCGGCACCGGCGTCATCGACTACACCACCTTCTTCTCCCGGGTCGGTCACCCGAACTACCACAACCCGATGGTCGAGCAGGACAACGCTCCGAGCTCCACCAACCTGGCCCAGTCGATGGAACACGCGCGGATCGGCTACGAGAACATGGCCGCGCTGCGCCGCAAGTAACGCACACCCGCGGAGGGCCTCCCCGGAAATCCCCGGGGAGGCCCTCCGCGCGCGGTTCACGCGCTCACGCCATGTCCTCGCCCAGGGGCCGGGGGTTGGCGGCGATGCCGCGCCGGGACTGCGGCCTGCCCGGAGCCTTCAGGAACAGCGCCAGCACCGCGGAGGCCAGCCCGATCGAACCCGCCAGGACGAACGCGCCCTGGTAGTCCCAGGCCGCGACGACGACCGCGCCGAGACCCGAACCGACGAGCCCGGAGATCAGCTTCGAGCTGTAGACGATGCCGTAGTTGGCGGCGTTGTGGTTCTCCCCGAAGTAGTCGGCCGTCATGGCCGCGAACAGCGGGAAGATCGCTCCGCCGCCGAACCCGGACACCATGGAGCAGAACAGGAAGAACGGCATGCTGCCCATCTGGCCGGACACCAGTACACCGAACTGCGCCGTGCCGAGCACCAGACACACGATGATCAGGGTGTTGCGCCGCCCGCACTGGTCGGAGATCCAGCCGATGACACCGCGCCCGGTGCCGTTGACGATCGCCTTCAGGGACATCGCGGTCGCCACGATCCCGCCCGCGAACCCCATGTCCTTGCCGAACGGCACCTGGAAGGCGATGCCGAAGATGTTGATGCCGGCCGTGCACAGCAGGCAGAACCACATCAGCCACATGACGGGCGTACGGGCGGCCTCGCCCGGGGTGTACTGCTTGACCGCCGGCGGGTTCTTCTCCAGCGCCCGGCGGATCTTCGGGTCGTCGGTCAGCTTCAGCGGGTCGACGTGAGCGGGCCACCAGTTCTTCGGCGGGTCCCGGAAGAACCAGCCGGCCGTCGCCACCATGAGACACAGTCCGACACCGACGCAGGCGAGCACCGTCCGGTAGTTGCCCAGGTCCATGAACGAGGTGAACAGGAACACGAACGGCACGGAGCCGTAGGCGAATCCGCCGTTGACGAAGCCCGTCTTGCCGCCCTTGCGCTCCGGATACCACTTGCCGACCATGTTCACGCAGGTCGCGTACACGAGACCGGCGCCGATGCCGCTGCACATGCCGAAGCCGAAGTACGCCACGATCACATGCGGCGCGTACGCCAGCGACAGATAGCCCAGCAGGGTGCCGACCGCGCCGAGCAGCATGGCCGAACGGGCGGGCAGCCTGCCGCTCTCCCGCAGCTGTCCGGCCGGGAAGGCCACGGCCGCCTGGAAGAACACCCAGACGCCCATCAGCCAGAAGATGTGCCCACTGCTCCACAGATGGGCCTTGTGCAGGGTCTCCTCCGCCGATGTGAACGCGTATTCGGCGGAGCTGATGCCCATCATGCCCACCCAGGGGAGGATGACCATCCACCTGCGGCGACGCCCCATGACGTCGATGTCGGTCTCACCGATGCGGTAGACCCGCCCCCGGGAGTCGGTCACTTCGCGATACGAGCCGTGCGCCGAGCGGGCGTCGCGCGGCGTACTTCTGGTCGATAGGGGATCCGCGGTCATGTCTGGCCATCTCCTCGCCGTGTCGGTGGGGATCGGGGACGATGCGCCGGGCGTTCGATCGGCCCGGAGTCTTGCGGAACAGCGCCGTTGCGGCGGGGGGCGGGTCCGGTGCAGCCTGTGCGGTCGCGCGTACGGTCCGGGGACGGCCCGCGCCCACCGCCGGCCGCTCCCGGACTCGATCTGCTCGCCGACCAGCTCATTGCATACAGTCGACGAATACTGTATGAAGTTTGTTATCCCGCATCCCGCCAAAGGTGTCCAGGGGTTGCGCAGTACTTTTCAGCCAGGAGCCGTCCCGCACGGGAGCCGGAATGGACCTCTACGAACACCAGGCAAGGCAACTCTTCGAGGAGTACGGCATCGTGGTGCCGCGGGCCGAGGTCGCCGACTCTTCCAAGAAGGCCCGCGAGATCGCCCGCAGGCTCGGCGGCCGGGTCGTCGTCAAGGCCCAGGTGAAGACGGGCGGGCGGCGCAGGGCGGGCGGAGTGAAACTCGCCGCCGACCCCGCGGCCACCGAACTGACGGCTCGCCAGATCCTCGGCATGGACATCAAGGGCCACCGCGTCTGCAAGGTGATGGTGGCCGAACCGGTCGACGCCGCCGAGGAGTTCTCCGTCACCTACGTCCTCGACCGCCCGACGGGCGGCTTCCTCGCCCTCGCCTCGGCGCGAGGCGGCACGGAGACCGAGGCGGCGGCCGCGAGCCGTCCCGAGCAGGTGGCGCGCGTCCCCGTCGACCCGGCCGAGGGCGTCACCTCGTCGAAGGCGGCCGGGATCGCCGCGGCGGCGGGCCTGCCCCCGCAGTCCGTGGACACCCTGGTCCGGCTCTGGCAGGTCCTGGTCGGCGAGGACGCCCTGCTGGTGGAGGTCGACCCGCTGGTGCGGACGAGGCGGGGCCGGATCGTCGCACTCGACGGCAGGATCACCCTCGACGGCAACGCCCGGTTCCGCCAGGCCCGCTGGGGAGTCGAGCACACCGAACACGACGACCCGCTGGAGGCGGCGGCCACGGCCCGCGGCCTCACCTACGTCAGGCTGGACGGCGAGGTCGGCGTCATCGGCAACGGCGCCGGCCTGGTCATGTCCACACTGGACATGGTCGCCGGCCGCGGCGCCCGCCCAGCCAACTTCCTGGACATCGGCGGCGGAGCCTCCGCCCGGCTCATGGCAGACGGGCTGTCCGTCATCCTCTCCGACCCGTCCGTGCGGTCGGTCCTCGTCAACGTCTTCGGCGGGATCACCGCCTGCGACACCGTCGCCGAGGGCATCATCCAGGCCCTGGACACCGTCCGGCTCACCCGACCGCTGGTCGTACGCCTCGACGGCACCAACGCGGCCCGCGGCCGCGCGATCCTCGACGAGCGCGCCCACCCCCTGCTCGAACAGGCCGCCACCATGGAGACGGCCGCGAGCCGCGCCGCGGAACTCGCCCGAGGGGGATGAGCCCGTCGCGCCCCGATCACAAACCGTGTCCACCGCCCCGGAGGCCCTCCCAGGGCGGATACGCAGGTGAAACGCATCCCGAAACCTTGGTATTGTTGTCCATGTCGCCGCGGGGAACACCCTCGGTCAGGCGGCAGACACCTGGTCCGGGTGGCGGAATGGCAGACGCGCTAGCTTGAGGTGCTAGTGCCCTTTATCGGGCGTGGGGGTTCAAGTCCCCCCTCGGACACCATCGTGCGGGACCTCGGCCTTATGGTCGGGGTCCTTGTTGCGTTTTCGTAGCTGATTGTGATGCCCAGGGCTTCGCAGAGGGGGCCTTTCTTATCGGCCTCGACGGCCTGGATGCGCTGTGCGATGCCTTCGAGCCTCTCAGTGATCACTTGGATCTGGTCGGCGGTGAGGGGCACCTCCTTTCTTCCGAGTGACGGCGGGCAGCGCGTCGAGCTTCTTCTGCGCCGCGTCCTTGTCTCGCTGCACCTCGTTGATCCACTGGGTGACGACGCTGGATCGGCTCCGGCGTCGAGGGCGGCCTGGTAGCGGGGCGAGACGCCGCTCGCACTCCTTGACCGTCTTACGGGCCTGGGCCTGCTCCGGCGTGAACATCTCGGTCGCGTTCGCTGCCGCGCTGGCGTGGGCGAGGGCGGTGAGCGTGGCGGCGAGCCGGTCGGGGCGAAGGCTTTCGCGATCCACCGGTCCAAGGCCCGGCACACCACCTCCTCCCGAAGGTAGACGGTCCGCGGAGGGACTGCTCCTGTTCCTTGAACTCGCACCGGTAGTAGACCGTGTTGCGGGTCCTCGCCCTGCAGGTGGACAGCCAGGAGTGGAACTGTTACGAGATGACCGCCACGGAGTTCCTGTACCGGGCCCTCACCGAAGCTGGGTTCTGGTCGTACTCCGTGGCACAGGCCGTGCCCGAGCCGTTCTTCGAGCCGGCCTGAACAGTCGCTGACGGAAGGGAACTTACTCTGATGGACGACGTGTGGAAGCCGCCCTCGTACGCAGGCCCGCGGCAGCCGTCGCCGAGCCCACGAAGCACTGCCCGCCAGGCGTCGTGCGGCTCCTGAAGCCGACTACCTCTCCTCGCAGGTGTCCCGCTCCGGCACGCGGGGGCCCTGCACTTCGAGCCGGCCGTCACCCTGCTCAGGGCGGCCGCCGGGGTTCTGATGGGGCCGGCCGTTCAGGTTCTGCCGGGCCGACCTCAGACCCACCCATGGCAGGCCTACACCCCAGCCGAGCCCTGCCTCATCCGCAGGGTGCACCCGTGACTCGAACGGCGTGGACCGCTCGGACCAGTGAGAACTTCTTACCCCGGGGCCTTACAGTGCCGCGCCATGACGCGAACACGGCTCTACCGCAATGGAAACCTGATCCTGGAGGACTTCCCGACCTCCGATATCTCCCAGTACGTGAATGATCCCGACGCGGCAGTCTGGCTCGATCTGTGCGACCCGTGTTCCGCCGACTTCGACATGATCAGCGAAGAGTTCGGGCTGCATGAACTCGCGGTGGAGGACGCACGTCACGATCACCAGCGACCCAAGCTGGACCGTTACCGCACCCACGCCTTCCTCAGCGCCTACGCCGTCGGCACGGATGAGAGCAGCGGGCAACTGACGGCGATCGAGTTGTCGGTGTTCATCACACCCACGGCATTGATCACCATCCGGCCCGACGACCGCTTCGACATCCAGGAGGTCGTCGAACGCTGGGACAACAACAGCGATCTCGCCAAGTACGGGGTGGGGTTCCTCCTGCACGGACTGCTGGACCACATCGTCGACGGGCATTTCGCCGCCGTCCAGGACCTCGACGACCGCATCGAAGCGGTCGAGGACGTGCTCTTCGAAGAGGGACGCGCGCAGACGGACTCCGTCCAGCGTGATTCCTACGCGCTGCGCAAGAAGCTGACCAAGCTGCGTCGCGTGGTGTTGCCGATGCGGGAAGTCGTCAACAGCCTTCTCCGGCGCGACCTGCATATCGTCGCCGAGCCGCTGCTCCCCTACTACCAGGATGTCTACGACCACGTCCTCAGGGCCACCGAGTGGACCGAGTCGCTACGGGACATGATCACCTCGATCATGGAGACCAATCTGACCGTTCAAGGCAACCGTATGAACCTGATCATGAAGAAGGTCACCAGCTGGGCGTCGATCATCGCCGTGCCCACCGCCGTCACAGGCTTCTACGGGCAGAACGTGCCCTACCCGGGCATCAACACCCATATCGGCTTCCTCACGTCCGTCGGCGTCATGGCGGTCGTATCCGTGGTGCTCTACCTGACCTTCAAGCGCAAGGACTGGATCTGAGGAGCCGTTCCCAGTCAGGTCCGGCGGGTCGAGCCTTCGGACGGCCGCAGCCGTGGTTCTTCGACCCGGTGCGGGTTCCGGCTTGCGGTTTCCGCTACGTCAACTTCTACCGTCTTCGGTGTGGCCGGAGAGACCGGCCCGGCGATGGGAGGCGGGGCAATGGCCTGGTCGATTGCTGATGTGGGCCGGATGTCCGGGGTGACGTCCCGGACGCTGCGGCATTACGACGAGATCGGCCTGCTGCCGCCGGCGTGGATCGGGAGCAACGGGCACCGCTACTACGAGGAGGCCGATCTGCTGCGGCTGCAGCAGATTCTGCTGATGCGGGAGCTGGGCCTGGGGCTGCGGGAGATCCAGGCGGTCCTGGACAGCCAGGTAGATCAGCTGGCCGCGCTCCGCGAGCACCACCGACGACTGCTTGTGGAATGCGACCGGCTGGAGACGCTCGCCCGCACGGTCGGCCGCACCATCGTCGAACTGGAGGAAGGCAAGGACAACAGCGACATGGCAAAGATCAACAGGCCGGAGAACCTGTTCGAGGGGTTCGAGCCCGGCCGCCACGAGGCGGAGGCACGCGAGCGGTGGCCGGAGCAGTGGGAGCAGTCCCAGCAAGCCATCGCGGGGATGACCGCCGAGGGTATGGAGCAGTGGCAGCGTGAGGCGACGGCGCAGATGATCCGCATGGCGGAGTTCATGGTGGCCGGCACACCCGTCGCCGATCCTGCGGTGCAGACCGAGGTGGACGCCCATTACCAGGGCGTGTGCCGGTTCTGGACCCCGTGCGCGGCCGCGTACAAGGGATTGGGCCAGACCTACGTCGACGACCCTCAGTTCCGTACCAACTTCGACAGGATCGCCGACGGACTGGCCATCTACCAGTGCGACGCGATGGCCGTCTACGCCGACGCGCGGCTGAGCTGACCGACAGCTCTCACACTGCTGGGGGGGCTGCAGACCCCCGGCGGCAGGCAACCAGCGCAGCAGCAGTTCCCGCTGAGGCCCCTTGGTCATAACGGGCGTGGTCAGGTGCAACTGCGCGTCGGCGGCGCCGGAACCGGCGGCCCGGTGAGCCCACAAAAGTGAGTCACGGCCCAGAGCGCGGCATGTAGACCGACATGCCAATCGACCCAGCTCCTGCGGCAAGCTGGCGGGGCGAAGACGGCGTCGAAGGCGGCGGTGAACTTCGTGTCGCGGTCCCGGATCAGGTGGGTGAAGTCGGTTGCTCGGTCGCCGAGGCGCCAAACCAGTTGGCGGGCTTGCTGGGTGGCCCAGGCGGCGGTGGGGTGGGCGGTGACGCCGAGAATGTGCACGGTGCGGGTGCGCACTTCCATGACGAAGAGGGCATACAGCCGCTGGAGTCCGATGGTGTCCACGTGAAGAAGTCGGTGTCGAGCACGCCGACACGCCCGGCCGCACCCTGGTGAGCAGTCGCCCGACCGACGGGTGCTGTACCGCAAAACGATGACCGATCATGCCGGACCGCTGATCAGGCACGTCGCTTGAGGTCAGCAACGGCGAGCCAGTTTTGCACTACGGGCGATTTCACTCAAAGCGGCCTCACCGACCCGGTGACGCTCACGGCTGACCGGCTCAGCCCCGCGCGGCCGTTCCCGACGGCTGCGTCGCCCGCCGGTGCACTTCCCGTACGGCCTCCACCAGCACCGGGGCGCGGGGTGCGAGCGCGCTGTCGCGGTGCCATGCCAGCAGCAACCGCATCCGCACGAACCCGCCGGCGATGGGCCGCACCGCTATGCCCTCCCCACCCCTGTACGAGGCCTGGCAGGCGGAGACCGCGCGCCCGGCGGCAACCAGCTCCGTCCGCATGCCGGTCTGCTCCAGCCGGTAGCGAACGCGCGGACGGAAGCCCGCGCGTTCGCACTCGTCCAGCAGGTGCTCGGGCCAGCCGGTGCCGTCCGAAGGCGACAGCGCCCAGTCCTCGTCGGCGAGATCCGCCAGCCGCACCTCCTCTCGGGCGGCCGCCGGATGCCCGGCGGGCAGCGCCACATGGACGGGCTCCGTGGCGACCTCGGCGTACCGTACGGCCGGCTGCGGGCGCAGCTCGAAGCCCGGGTAGTCGGCGAGCAGCGCGCCGTCGAGCCGGCCGGTGGCGATACAGTCGAGCAGCAGCCCGGTGTAGTAGGCGACCTGGAGCTCGGTGCGGGCCCCGGGCAGCAGCGTCGCCACCCGCTCCACGACCTCCAGCGCCAGCGGGCTCTCGTATGCGCCGAAGCGCACCACCGACTGCGGCCCGGCCCGCCCCGGGGCGCGGTCCAGCAGGTCGTCGATGTTGCCGAGAGCCGCACGCGTGCGCGACATCACGAACTCGCCGAACGGCGTCGTCCTCACCCCGTGCCGTCCCCGCGTGAACACCTCTCCGCCCAAAAGTCCCTCGATGCGCCGAAGTTGGGCGCTGAGGGCAGGCTGTGAGACGCCCAGCGCCGCTGCGGCCCGGGTGACGCTGCCGTGTTCGGCGATGGTGCTCAGCGCCCGAAGGTGTCGTATTTCGAGTTGCACGGATGAACCCTAACTTTCCATAACCGCTTGGTGTTATGACGGTTTGGGATTACTCAGGGGACACGCGGTGAGGCAAGGTCAGCCGGACCCCCCCGCGCTGCCCAGAGAAACCGGAGTCCAGAGTGCATACCCGCACCATTCCGACCCTGCTGCTGTCCGCCGCCCTCACCGCGGGCGTCCTCGCCACGACCGCGGCCCCCGCCGCCGCCGCGGACACGGCCGCCACCGCCGAGGCGTCCTTCGCGGACCAGCTGCGCGCGATACCCGGCGTGACCGTCACCGACGTCACCGACAAGGACGGCTACCCGCTCTACTCGCTCACCATCACGCAGCCGATCGACCACAGCAAGCCCGAACTCGGCACCTTCGGGCAGCGATTCAGCCTCTGGCACAAGTCGGTGACCAAGCCGGTCGTCTTCTACACCGGTGGATACGGCCTCTCCAGCGCCACCCGTGAGCCCACCACCATCCTCGACGCCAACCAACTCAGCGTCGAGCACCGCTTCTTCGGTCCCTCCCGCCCGGCCGACGTCGACTGGTCGAAGATGACCGTCTGGCAGGAGGCGAGCGACGAGCACGCCATCGTCGAGGCGATCCGCCCGCTGTACGACAAGAGTTCCAAGTGGCTCAGCACCGGCGGCAGCAAGGGCGGCATGACGCAGACGTACCACCGCCGCTACTACCCCGAGGACGTTGACGCGGTCATCGCCTATGTCGCTCCCAACGACGCCAACAACAATGATGACAAAGGCTACGAGCGGTTCTTCGAGACCGTCGGCACCAAGGAGTGCCGTGATGCGCTGAACGCGGTCCAGCGTGCGATGCTCGAACGCCGCGACACCCTGCTGCCCAAGTTCGAGGTGATGGCGAAGGAGAAGGGCTACACCTTCACCAACACCCTCGGCACCACCGATCGTGCCTATGAGTTCGCCGTCCTGGACCAGGTCTGGAACTTCTGGCAGTCCGGCACCGCCGCCGACTGCCCGACCGTGCCCGACGCCGAGACCGTGTCCGACGACGACCTCTACACCTGGTCGCTCGGCCATGGCCTGTCCGTCTACGAGGACAGCTCACTCGGCGCCAACGGCTCCGGCCCTTACTACCGGCAGGCCGCCGCTCAACTGGGCTGGGCCGGCCTGAAGTTCAAGCACCTCAAGGGCGTCCGCCACTACCCGGACATCTACCAGCCCAACTCGGTGCTGCCTGCCGACATGCGCACCGACTACAACGGCAAGGCCATCTCCGACGTCGACAAGTGGGTGCGGAGCGACTCCGAGCGCATGATGTTCGTTTACGGGCAGAACGACCCGTGGAGCGCCGAGCAGTTCGAGCCGAGCTCCCACGACTCGTACAGGTACATCGTTCCCGGCTCCAACCACGGCGCCCGTATCTCCGCTCTGCCCGCCGACCAGCGGGACGAGGCCATCGCCACGATCAAGCGCTGGGCCGGACAGTGAGAGTTCGCCCGATGGGCGGCTGACATGCGTTCCCGCGGCCCGCAGGCCTGGCGGGCCGCGAGTGCGTTGCGGACGGCGCGCATCCGCAGGCCCGCGGCCCGGTAGGTGCGACCGGTCGAAGCCGCCGGCCCAGCCGTCGTGCACAACCACGGGGCGCTCCTGGGTGGCCTCCGGCGGGGCGGGGCCGACCGGTTCTGCGCCGAGGCTGCCCAGGGGTGTGCCCCGACACTGCGGGTGCCGATACATCATCCGGGCTGGTCAGGCTGCAGTTGGTACTCGTGGAGAGTTCCGCCGAGCCGCTCTCGTCGGTGTACCCCCAGATGTCTGATCTGCGCTGGTTCGTTGATCGGTTGGGGGAGTGGGCGGAGTGGAGCGGCTTGGTTCAGGGCTCGGTGCGGGCGATGGCCGTTGTGGAGGTTCTCGAGTTCGCGGAGGGCGTGGAGGAGGTGGCTCTGGTTCCAGATCAAGGTGCGTCCAGGAGTTCGCGCCTACAGGTCTGGGTCCAGTGCTCCGTGAGGGAGTTCATCCGCGGTATCCGGATGCCGGTCGTGAGGACCTCCACCCCCAGCGCCGGTCAGTGGGGCGTCGAAGATGGCCGTGAACTTTGCGTCGCGGTCCCGGATGAGGAATCTGGCCCTACTGCCCGCATCCTCAAGATTCATGAGCAGATTCCGTCCGAGTTGCACGATCCAGTCCGCGGTCGGGTGCGCGGTGGCGAATGCTCGATGACGACAAAGACGTACAGCCGTGCTCCGGTCAGGGTCCGGACCTCGAACAGGTCGCAGGCGAGCAGCGCCTCGGCCTGGTCACGCAGGAAGTTGGCCCAGGTCGTGCTGTGGCGTTCGGGAGCGGGCGGGATGCCGTGTTCTTTGAGGATCTCCCAGACGGTGGAGGCGGCAACCTTGATTCCCAGGGCAGCGAGTTCGCCGTGGGTCCGGGTGTTGGTGGCGGCGAGGTAGGCCAGGCGCAGCAGCACGAGAGATCAGGATGCCGTTCGCACTGGGCCACGGGAAGACATGGGTCCATCTGACGGCGCAGCACCGCGTTCTCATGCCGGAGCACCAGCAACCGCAGCAGCACCCCGGGGAAGGACAGCAGTCGGCGGGCCACCTTGTAGAGCATCGAGATGATCACGCGGGCATGGTCCCAGCTGAGAGTGCTCTATCGTCACGACCTGCGGCGATAACTTTACGAGCCCCACAAGGTCCGAGGCGTGGGGCCGGATACGCTGACGCCGTGATCGAGAATCTTCCTCCCTGTCCGAAGTGCTCGTGTGAGTACACCTACGAGATGAACGCCCTGGTGGTGTGTCCCGAGTGCGGCCACGAATGGGTGCCTGCCGAGACCGGTACCGGAGGCGGCGACCCCGCCGAAGCGCGTGTCGTCAAGGACTCCGTCGGCAATGTGCTGCAGGACGGCGACTCCGTGGTGGTCGTGAAGGCGCTGAAGGTCAAGGGCAGCCCGTCGGGGATTAAGGCCGGGACCAAGGTGCGCAGCATCCGGCTGGTCGACGGGGTCGACGGGCATGACATCGACTGCAAGGTCGAGGGTTTCGGGGCGATGCAGCTGAAGTCGAGCGTGGTTAAGAAAGCCTGATCCACCGCCCCGTCCAGGGTGGGAAGACCAGGCAGCAGCCTGATACTGAATTGCAAAATTTCGCAATTGGTTAGATGCCGTGTTGGCTGTGCTCGCAGGTGGCCGCGGGCACAGTTTTCGCGTTCGCCCCTTGTGGGGGCTGGGGGAAGCTGAGGGGTCGTGTCCGTTCCGCTGTATCCGGCCAAGGCCGCGTTCTTCCGGATGCTGGGGCATCCGGTACGGATGCGGGTGCTGAAGCTGCTGCAGGACGGGCCGATGCCGGTGCGGGACCTGCTGGCCGCCATCGAGGTGGAGCCCTCCGGCCTGTCCCAGCAGCTGGCGGTGTTGCGCTGTTCGGGGATCGTCACCTCTACGCGGGAGGGCTCGACGGTGGTCTACGAGCCGGCCAGCGGGGATGTGGCCGACCTGATGCGGGCCGCACGGCGGATCCTCACCGAGATGCTGGCCGGACGCAACGAGCTGCTGGCCGAGCTGCGGGAAGCCGACGTTGCTGCGCGATGACCACCGCGTTCAGCCGGGTGTGGGCCCGGATCGTGTCGCTGCTGCCCCGTCGCGCCGACCTCGCGGAGGATACGGCGTGACCCGCGCCAGGACCTGCCGGCCAGGCTGACGGTGGCCATTGTGGCGCTGCCGCTCGAGCTCGGGTTCGGTGTCCCCTCCGGGTTGGGTGCCGAGGCGGGTTTGGCGACCGCCGTGGTCGCGGGCGCGGTCGCCGCGGTGTTCGGCGGCTCCAGCCTGCAGGTGTCCGTCCGACCGGTGCCATGACGGTCGTGCTGGTGCCGAGCGCGGGCCGGTACGGGCCGATAGGCGTTCTGACGGTCGATCTGATGGCCGGTGTGATGCTGGTTGTACTGGCCGAGCTGAAGGCCGGCCGCTAGATGCAGTACGTTCCCGCCCTGGTGGTCGAGGGCTTCACGCTGGGCATCGCGTGCGTGATCGGACACCAACACCTACCCCACCGGAGTCAGTGTCGACGACGCCGAGATGGCGGCCCTGCCGCTGACCCGTCACGCCTTCCACGGCGACTGGAACTATGCCCTGAATCCCCGACCAGTCCCGGCCGTTGCGGAACCTCACACCTCCCAGACACCGGTAAACCAGTGGGGCCGTGCACTGCTGTCCAACCCCACACTGACCGGGATGTCCGGCCATCAACTGGACCGTCTCATTCAAACCCTGGCCCCGAAAGGAGACACCCAACGCGGCCGCCCGCCCCGGCTCACCTTCCCCGACCAGGTCCTGGCCGCGGTGCTCCACCTACACGTCAACCTGGCCGCAGAACCCCTCGCCATGCTCTGCGACAGCAGCCGCACCGCCATGCACCGCACTCTGCTGAAGATCAGACGACTACTCGAGGCGGAGGGCATCGCTATCCCGCCGACCACCACCCCACCCGCCGCTCTCACAGCCCTTCACGCCAGAGTCACTGCCCAAAGCAACAGCCCCAACGGCAAGATCAAGACGACACGTTGATGATCGGCAAGCCCTTAGGTGAAGTACACGAGCACGCGGCCGGTGTTGCCCGGATCGGTCTCCCGGCGCACGTACAGCTTCCTGATGTGCTTCTGGTCGAGGAAGGCCAGGACGCGCCTGTGGAGCTGTCCCGACCCCTTCCCCGGGATGATCTCGGCGACCGGATCCCCGGAGTGGGCGGCAGCGAAGAGGAACTGGCGCAGGGCAAGTTCGATGTCGCGGTTGTTCCGGAAGATCGGATGCAAATCCAGGCTGAGCACGCAACAACTCCTCTTGTATGCACCATTTCTCACGCCGGCTGCACTTTACTTGCGTCTCGGCCTTGGTGGTGCCGGGGCCGGTTCCATTCCGGAGCCGCGGTTCGGGCCGATGATCGTGTCGTGTGCCGGGGGCGGGGTCAGGCTGCGTTGTGGGCGGTAAGGGCCACACGGGCGTCGTTGGCGTCGATGGCGATGTTGAGTGAGGCGTCGAGTCCTTTGGCGAGCTTGGCGAGGAGGCGCAGGATGGGGATGGTGTCGGAGCCCTCGATGCGGGAGATCTTGGCCTGGGTCAGGCCGGTGCGGGCGGCCAGTTCGGCCTGGGACAGTCGCAGCTCGGTGCGGCGGTCGTAGACGGCCTTGGCCAGGGCCAGCTTGCCCGGCCCGTCCGCGCAAGGCCGGCGGCGCTGTCGTCGTCCGAGACGGTGTTTTCTCCGCTGGTGAGCCTGCCAGCCGCCGCGGCGTCGGCGAAGCAGCCGGTGCCGGTGTCCACGTCGAAGCCGTGATGGGGGCGGAATTTCACGCTGCCCACGTTGGCGATGGTGACGGCGCGAAACTCGGCCCTCGTGTCGAATCCGCGGCTCTCAGCCCGAGCCGCCCTCGCGCGATCACGAGCGTATCGTTAGTGGTCAGCTCGCCCCTCGGACACCATCGTGCGGGACCTCGGCCCATGGTCGGGGTCCTTGTTGCGTTTTCGTAGCTGATTGTGATGCCCAGGGCTTCGCAGAGGGGCCTTTCTTATCGGCGTCGACGGCCTGGATGCGCTGTGCGATGCCTTCGAGCCTCTCAGTGATCGCTTGGATCTGGTCGGCGGTGAGGGGCGCCTCCTTTCTTCCGAGTGACGGCGGGCAGCGCGTCGAGCTTCTTCTGCGCCGCGTCCTTGTCGCGCTGCGCTTCGTTGGTCCACTGGGTGACGACGGCCGGATCGGCTCCGGCGTCGAGGGCGGCCTGGTAGCGGGCGAGCCGCCGCTCACATTCCTTGATCGCCTGGCGGGCCTGGGTCTGCTCAAGGAGTGGATCTGTGCGGCGCCGGCTGCGATGCTCGCCTGGCTGAGCGCGGTGATGGAGGCGGTGAGCCGACCGGGCTCGAAGGCGCGGGCGATCCATGTATCCAGTGCCCGGCAGACGATGTCTTCGCGCAGGTTGACGGTTCGCGGGTGGTCGAGTCGTTCGCGCTGGCAGGACTGCACCCACCGCTCCGTGATCCGCGACTGTCGGCAGTACGGCGACGGCGTCCACCACGCCGTCCAGGCCGTCGCCCGCATGCACAACCTCGCCCTCAGCGCATGACCAGACACGCCAACGACCCAGCTCAGGCCGCCTGATCACAGCTTTCTGCAACACGCTTCAGGTTCCTGATCGCCCCCGCTTCGGTGATCGGTTCCGGTACACCCACCCGTCCCGAGAGTCCGCGGTCCCGCGCGAACCGCGGACTCTCGGGGCGGCGCGCTCCGGCAGGGAGCGCACGGCCGGTCAGCCGGTTGCCCGCGATTCCAGCATTCTCCTGGCCTCGGCGACCAACGCTGGGTCGGTGACGAAGTACGTGTCCTGCTCGGCGGAGGCGCTGGAGGCGCCGAGGGGGATCCACGCACCCCCGCGCCGGGGTTCGGCGCGGCGCTTCGCGGAGAGGTGGACGCCGGCGACACCGGCGGCGGTCAGGGCCGGGATGTCGGCAGGGCGCACCCCGCCGCCCGCCATCACCTGCACGCCGGGCGCGGCCTCGACCATGGCGGCGAGCGCGGCGAGTCCCTCTCCGGCGGCCGGGGCGCCGCCGGAGGTGAGCACCCGGGTGAGCCCCAGGGCGGGCAACAGCGCGGCGGTGGCGACCGGGTCCGCGGACACGTCGATCGCGCGGTGCAGGGTCACCTCGACGGGGCGGCCCGCGTCATGAGCCGCCGCGGCGAGGCGCGTGACGGCGTCGGTGTCGAGGCTGCCGTCGGAGGTGAGCGCGCCGACGACCACGCCGGCGGCGCCGGAGGCGATCACGGACCGCACCTCGGCGACCATCAGGGCGATCTCTTCGGCTTCGTGGACGAAGTCGCCCGGTCGGCAGCGGACCAGGACCTGCACCGGCAGGCCTACTGCGGCGACCGCCTCGACGAGGGCGGCCGACGGGGTCAGACCGCCCAGTTCCAGGCCGGTGCAGAGTTCGACGCGATCGGCTCCGTGGTCGAGGGCGACACGGGCACCGGCCGGTGAGGTGACGGCGATCTCCAGTGTGGGCCGGCGGACCGGTCCGGCTGGGCCGGTCCGCCCGAGTCCGGGAACCTCGTCGGCCGCCACCGGTGCCGGGGCCCGGCCCACGCCGCCGGCCCCGGGCGGGCCGAGGGGCCGGGTGGTGTGGTCGGTCATTCGTCGTCCCCGGTGAGCGGCTGGTTGGAGGCGGGGATGATACGGGCTGTCAGGTCCGGGTCGGCCATGTCCCGGTCGAAGGGGAACATCGGGCGGCGGATACGGCGGTGGCCGAGGCGTACCAGGTCCTGGTCGACACCGCCGGGAGTGAGGGCCATCTTCCAGCCGACCGACATGTCGAACAGCTCGGGCTCCAGGTAGCCGATCTTGACGATCACGATGTCGGCGGAGCGCGGGTCGAGGTCGAGGTCGGTGAAGTCGTGCTCGTGGTGGTACGGCTTGCGCAGCCCGGTGAGGATCGCGTACACGCTGCCGACCCGGATGACGACCTCGGTCCCGGCGTCCCGGTCGCCGTGCCGGATCGCGTGGACCACGCCGGTGAGGGTGACGGGGCCGGCGTGCCGGTCGTCGACCTCGGCGCCGGCGCTGACGGTGACGGTGGCGCCGACCCCGGCGGCGACGGCGGTCTCGATCGCGGCGGGGCCGGGTACCGAGGCGTAGATGACGGTCGGCCCGTCCTCCTTCTGGAACTCGGGGCGCTCCAGCAGCCGGGTCAGGCCCCAGGTGACGTCACCGGCGCCGCCCGCGGTGGGGTTGTCGCCGGTGTCGCTGATGAAGTACGGCCGCTGGTCGGAGGCGAGGGCCTCGTCGAGGAGTTCGTCGTAGGTGCCGGTCGGGGCGACGAAGTCGAAGTCGTGGCGGGCGTTCCAGAAGCCCCGGGCGAGTCGTTCGGCCCCGGCCGAGACCGCCGCCGTGTCGTCGCCGGTGACGACCACGACGGCGCGGTTGCGGGGTTCGTCGGCCCAGGCGTAGCCGACCCAGATGGCGGCGTCCGTCACGCCGTCGGCGGCTTCGACCTCGTCGACCGCCGCGTACACGCTCTTCGCGGGTTCGATCCGGGTGGAGGTCTGCTCTCCGGCCAGCAGCACCGGGACCGGGACCCACGCCTTGACCGGGCGGGGGGCGCCGGACGCCAGCAGGTCGACCAGGTTGCGGACGGCACGCTCCTTGGTCTCCATGTGGTCCTCGTGCGGGGCCATCCGGTAGCAGGTGATCAGGTCGCTGCGGTGGGTGAGTTCGCGGGAGACGTTGCCGTGCAGGTCCATCGAGGTGGAGATGATCACGTCGGGGCCGACGGTGGCGCGGATCCGCTCCAGCAGCCCGGCCTCGGCGTCGTCGATCCCCTCCACGGTCATGGCGCCGTGGATGTCGTACCAGAGACCGTCCAACCGGGGCAGCGCGGCGAGGCGCTCGATGAGCTCGTCGGTGAGTGCGGTCCAGGCGGCGGCGGTGACGGTGCCGCCGGGCAGCGACTTGCCGACCAGTGCGCCGTGCCATTCGGCGGCCTCACGCAGTTCCTCGCCAGGGGTGAGGAAGGGGTACCGGTCGAAGATCTCGGCGCCGCGCGAGGGGTGGAAGGCGGGGGCTTCGGTGCGGGCCGGGGAGAAGGTGGAGGACTCGATGCCGAGCCCGGCGACGGCGATGACCGGGCGGGCGGCGGGGGTGCGGGTGTGCGACATGGCTCCTCGGGCGGGGTGTGGTGCGTGAGGCTCGTTCCGCGGCCCGTCACGAGGGGGCGTGCCGCGTACTTCGATATCTGGGCGGGTGCGGGGACTTCGGGAGTGGCCCCTGGACAGGTCCCTGGGTTCAGGGCTCGGGGGCCGGGGCCGGGGGATCGCCCGGGGGCCGGGGTACGGGCCGCGGTTCCCGGGCGGGTACGTCACCGTGCGTGCGGAGTAATTTCCGTGACTGCCAGGCTTTGTGCAGCGGCGTCAGATCCCTCCGCGGCCCGCGGCGGTGTGCTGCTGGTCGGCGCCGGGGGTGGCGCGGCCGATGTCGCCGAGGGCGCGGGTCAGGGCACGCTGCAGGGCGAAGAGTCCGGCGCCGACCAGGCCGGCGTCGGCGCCGAGACTGGCCCGCTCGATGGTGAGGTGTTGGGTCACCAGCGGGTGGCAGCTCTCGTAGAGCTTGCTGCGCACCGCGGCGACGAACGGTTCGAGGGTGGAGAGGATGCCGCCGAGGTAGACGGCGTCCGGGTTGAAGAAGTTGACGTTGGCGGCGAGCACCTGGCCGAGGTGGTCGCCTGCCCTGCGGACGGCGCGGGTGGCTTCCGGGTCGGCGTCGGTGGCGAGCCGTACCACGTCCTCGGGGCTGGCGACGTCGAGACCGCGTTCGCGCAGGATGCGGACGAGCGCGGCGCCGGACGCCACCGTCTCCAGGCAGCCGGTGTTGCCGCAGGAGCAGGGGATGTCGGCGCCGCCGTCGATGCGGATGTGGGTGATGTCGCCGGCGGCTCCGGTGGCGCCCCGGTAGAGGCGGCCGTCGGCGATGACGCCGGCACCGATTGCCGAGCCGATCTTCACCATGATCGACTGCCGGTGCTCGGCGGGCCTGACGCTCTGCTCGCCGACCGCCATGCAGTTGGCGTCGTTGTCGACGGCAGCCGGGACCCCGAAGCGCTCCTCCAGCCAAGCGGCGACCGGGAAGCGGTTCCAGCCGAGCATCCGGGACGGCAGGACGACGGCGCCGGAGGCGACGTCCACCGGCCCGGGCAGTGAGAGTCCGACGCCCCGGAGCCGGTCGCGTCCACGCTGCTCGGCGAGGGACTCCAGGTGCTCGACGAGCCTCGGCAGGGCGGCCTCGGGACCGTCGGCGACCTCGAACGGGACGTTGGCGACGTCACGGACACCGCCGCCCGGGAGCACCACACCGATCCGGGCATGGCGGCCGCCGACGTCGGCGGCGACGGCGTACTCGTCGTTGCTGCCCGCCCTGAGGACCCTGCGGGGGCGGCCGCCGGTGGAGGACTGGGTGCCCTCCTCGGCGATGAGCCCGCGCTCGACCAACTGAGCCACGGTGAGGGAGATGGTGGAGGCGGCCGTGCCGAGGAGTTCCGCGAGTTCGGCGCGGGACGACGCCTGGCCCGAGGCGACGAGTTCGAGGACCCGCGTGGCGAGGGTGGCCGTGCCCTTCGGGGACACGCCCTTGGTGGTCTTGCGGTCCCGTGCACTTATTTCAGTCATGTACGAAGTAACTTCCGCAATGGTGGGTGTGACGGAGACAGTACGCCCGTCCAGGCGGGCGGGGAACAGCTCCATGAAGAAAGTGGAGAGTGTCGATGCAAGTGAAATCGCCTCAAACTGACGCATAGACACCGCCTGAGGCGCCTGGAATGGATGGATGTGACTTTTGTCGAGACTGTAGAAACTTACTTTTTACTAATTCTTGTTTGTTTGTTCGGCGAGTCCGTCGTTGACTGTCGGCCGTACACAGCGCCGACCCCGCGGCGCCGACCCGGTCTCCCGGGACGGGTCCTTTCACTCTGAGGAGAGCCATGTTCCTTGCTCACACGGCGGCCGGCCGCCGCTGGGCCCTCGTCGCGGGTGCCGCCGTCACCACCGGCGCGCTGCTCACCGGCTGTTCCGGCGGCGGTACCTCGTCGTCCTCCGGCTCGGCGTCGTCGGACACCATCAACTACGCCCTCCCGGCGAACTTCACGCCGAACTGGATCCTCCCGGTCGGCACCGCCTCGCACCTGAACACCAACAACTCCTCCATATCCCAGGCCGTCTGGGAGCCGCTGATCGCGTACGACGGCTCCACCGGCAAGGTCGGCTGGAACAAGGACAACTCGCTGGCCACCGACGCGAAGTTCGCCGCTGACAGCAAGAGCGTGACGATCACCCTCGGCGATCGTCACTGGAGCGACGGCAAGCAGATCACCTCGCGCGACGTGGAGTTCTGGTTCAACCTGGTCAAGGCCAACAAGGCGGACTGGGCAAGCTACAGCCCGGGCAAGGCACCGGACAACTGGACCTCCTTCAAGACGATCGACGACACGCACTTCACGATCACCTTCGACAAGGCGTACAACCAGGAGTGGATGCTCGCCAACGAGCTGAGCATGATCCGCACGATGCCGCAGCACGTCTGGGACAAGACCAGCGACTCCGGCGCCGTCTCCGACCTGGACCGCACCGCCGCCGGCGCCAAGAAGGTCTGGACGTACCTCAACAACGCCGCCAAGAAGATCTCCGGCTACGCGACCGACCCGCTGTGGAAGACGGTCAGCGGCCCGTACACCATCAAGTCGTTCTCCACCGCGGGCAAGGTCGAGCTGACCGCCAACGCGAAGTACGACGGCGGCGGCAAGGCCAACATCAAGAACGTCAACCTGCTGCCGTTCACCACCACCGACGCCGAGGAGAACGCGCTCCGCGCCGGCACCGTCGACTACGGCTACATCAACGCCACCGACCTGAGCCAGGAGTCGTCCTTCAAGGCCAAGGGCTACTCGGTGAAGCCGTGGACCGGCTGGGCGATCACCTACATGCCGTACAACTTCAACAACCCCGCCATGGGCCCGGTGTTCAAGCAGCTGTACGCCCGCCAGGCGATCCAGATGTCGGTGGACCAGGCCACCCTCTCCAAGGTGGTCTTCAACGGCACCGCCGTCTCCACCTACGGCCCGATCCCGCAGGGCCAGGACTCGTCCTTCGTCTCCCCGGAGCAGAAGACCAACCCGTACCCGTTCGACACGGCCAAGGCGAAGAAGCTGCTCACCGACCACGGTTGGACCCAGCAGGGCGACACCATGGTGTGCAACAGCCCGGGCACCGGCGACAACCAGTGCGGCGCGGGCGTCGACAAGGGCACCAAGTTCGAGATGGAGGTGCTGTCCCAGTCCGGCTCGACCGTGACCGACAACATGATGAGCGCGCTGCAGTCGTCGTTCGCGAAGACCGGCATCAAGTTCGGCATCAAGACCGCCCCGGTCAACTCCGTCCTGTCGCAGTCCGGCCAGTGCACCGCCGACGAGTCGAGCTGCAAGTGGCAGCTGTCCTTCTTCGGCACCGCGGGCAGCTGGTACTTCCCCGCCTACCCGAGCGGTGACTCGCTCTTCGCCACCGGCGGCGGCTCCAACTTCGGCAACTACTCCAACGCCGAGGTCGACAAGCTGATCACCGAGACCACCACGTCCTCCTCGAACGAGGCGGTGCAGAAGTACAGCGCCGCGCTCGCCAAGGACCTTCCCGTGATCTGGCTGCCGGAGCCCGACTACCAGATCTCCGTGGTCAAGGACGGCCTCGGCGGCTTCGCCCAGGACTCCCTCGCCAACTTCCACCCCGCCATGTGGAAGTGGACCAAGTAGGCCCGATCGGTGCCCGCGCGGGCCGACGGCACCCGGCCGGCTGCCCGGGGCCCGCGCGCGTCCGCGCCACACCGGAACCCACCACTTCGGCACCCGCCACACCGACACCCACGTCGCAGTGACGTCCATGTCCAGGTGACATTCGCGCGCACCACAGAGACGAAGCGACCGGAAAACACATGAGCACTTCCTCGTACCTGATCAGACGCGTCCTCCAGGCCGTCGCGGTGATCGTCATCGTGACGATCGTCGTCTTCGGCCTGCTGCACGCGTTGCCCGGAGGCCCCGCACGCGGGATCCTCGGGCCGCAGGCCACCGCACAGCAGATCGCCCACTTCAACCACGAACAGGGCCTCGACAAGCCCCTGCCCGTGCAGTATTTCTACTACCTCGGCCAACTGCTGCACGGGGACCTCGGGACCTCGTACACCCTCAACGAGCCGGTCTCCCAGCTCATCACCGAGCGGCTGCCGAAGACCTTGGTCCTCACCGTGCTGTCGGCTCTCGTCGGCCTCGTCCTCGCCATCCCGATGGGCATGTGGCAGGCCGTGCGCCGCAACAAGCCGGTGGACTACGTCATCACCACGCTGAGCTTCATCGCCTACTCCACGCCCGTGTACTTCCTCGGGCTGATCCTGGTGCTGGTCTTCAGCCAGGGGCTGGCGTGGTTCCCGTCGCAGGCTCCGCAGGGCGAGACGCTGGGCCAGGTGTTCTCCGAACCGCAGGCCCTGGTACTGCCGGTGGTCGCGGGCGCGGCCTCCATGATCGCGGTGTTCAGCCGCTACATGCGGGCGGCCACCCTGGAGAACCTCTCCGAGGACTATGTCCGCACGGCCAGGGCGGGCGGCTCCCGCGCCCGCGCCATCCTGTGGCGGCACGTGTTCCGCAACTCGCTGACGCCCGTGGTCGCCATGCTCGGCTACTACGTGCCGGTGCTCTTCGGCGGTGCCCTGGTCGTCGAGCAGCTCTTCAACTACCCCGGCATGGGGCTGCTGTTCTGGACCGCGGCGCAGTCCTCCGACTACCCGGTCCTGCTGGGCTGCGTCCTGGTGATCGCCGTCGCCACCGTCGTCGGCACCCTGCTCGCCGACATCGTCCAGCGGATCATCGACCCCCGAGTGAAGGCAGGCCGGGCATGAGCGCCGTCATCCAGCCGGACATGGCCCCGACGAAGGCCGCCGAGCCGCGCGATGCCTCCGGCGCACGACTCGCCGTCCGCCGCTTCCTGCGCAACAAGCTGGCCGTCGTCGGACTCGCCGTCGTGGTCCTCTTCTTCCTGTTCTGCTTCGCCGGTCCGCTGGTGTACTCCACCGACCAGACCCACACCATGCTCCAGCAGGTCAACCTCGCCCCCAGCGGCGCGCACTGGCTCGGCACCGACGCCGTCGGCCACGACGAGCTGGGCCGGCTGATGTACGGCGGCAAGGTCTCCCTGATCGTCGGCGTCGCCGCGGGCGTCCTCGCCACCGTCATCGGCACGCTGTGGGGCGCCGCCGCCGGTTACGCGGGTGGCTGGATCGACGCCGTGATGATGCGGATCGTCGACGCCGGCATCGCCATCCCCGCGCTGTTCATCCTGCTGGTGGTCTCCGCCATCACCACGCCGGGCCTGACCGGTCTCGTCGTCATCCTGGGCCTGGTGTCCTGGCTGGTGCCGTCCCGGCTGGTCCGCGCCGAGACGCTGACCCTGAAGAACCGGGACTACGTCCTGACCCTGCGCGCCATCGGCGGCACGCACGCCCGGGCGATCCTGCGTCACATCCTGCCGAACTCGGTCTCCACCATCATCGTCGCCGCGACCTTCCAGGTCGCCGACGCCATCCTGCTGGTCGCCTACGTCTCCTATCTGGGCATGGGAGTCCGGCCGCCGCAGACCGACTGGGGCGGCATGCTCTCCGCCGGTCTCACCGCCGCCTACTCCGGCTACTGGTGGCTCATCCTGCCGCCCGGCCTGGCCATCATCCTGGTGGTGTGGGCGTTCAACGCGATCGGGGACGGACTCCGCGACGCATTCGATGTGAGGGGACGCGGATGACCGCCACCACCAAGGGCTCCGCCGCCCGCACTGCGGCGTCCGGCCCGATCCTCGAACTCGACGACCTCGGCGTCGTCTTCACCACCGAGACCGGCGACGTACCCGCGGTCAGGAGCGTGTCCCTCCAGGTCCAGCCGGGCGAGACGCTGGCCCTGGTCGGCGAGTCCGGCTCCGGCAAGTCGACCATCGCGCTCGCCGCGATGGGCTTGCTCTCCGGGAACGCCCGCGCCACCGGCAGCGCCGTCATCGCCGGCACCCAGATCGTCGGCGCATCGGAGAACGGCCTCGCGGCGCTGCGCGGCAAGACCGTCTCCATGGTGTTCCAGGAGCCGGCCACCGCGCTCGACCCGCTCACCCGGATCGGGAAGCAGATCACCGAGGTGATCCGCAACCACCGCGAGGTGTCCGCCAAGGACGCCGCCGCCGAGGCCGTCGAACTGCTGCGCCGGGTCGGTATCCCCGAACCGGAGAAGCGCGCCCACGCCTACCCGTTCCAGCTCTCCGGCGGACAGCGCCAGCGGGTCGTGATCGCCATGGCCATCGCCAACGAGCCAGGCCTGCTCATCGCCGACGAGCCGACCACCGCCCTCGACGTGACCGTGCAGGCCGAGATCCTCGACCTGCTGCGCCGGCTCGCCGTCGAGACCGGCACCGGCGTGCTGCTCGTCACCCACAACATGGGCGTCGTCGCCGACTTCGCGGACCGGGTTGCCGTCATGTACCACGGCGAGATCGTGGAGACCGGATCGGTCGAGGACGTCCTGCTGCGCCCCGCCCACGACTACACCCGGCGCCTGCTGGCCGCCGTGCCCCGGCTGTCCGTCGCCGAGGCCGCAGACGGCACCGGCCGGCTTGCCGCGTCCGTGCCGGCCCAGACGAACCGTTCCGCGGCCGAGCCGTCGGCCTCGCCTGCCGGGCCCGGCGGCCCCGAGGGCGAAGCGGTGGTCGAACTGCGTGACATCAACGTGGTGTTCGGCCGCGGCAAGGCCGCCGTACGCGCCCTCGACGGAGTGTCGTTCCGGGTCGGGCCGGCGGAGACCCTGGGCCTGGTCGGCGAGTCCGGCTCCGGCAAGTCCACCGCCGCCCGGGTCGCGCTCGGCCTGATCCCGCCCACCTCCGGCACCGTCTCCCTGTTCGGCGCCGACCTCGGCCGCACCCGCGCCCGGGCCCGCCGCGCCTTGCGGGCCGGTATCGGTGTCGTCCTCCAGGACCCGGTGGCCTCCCTCGACGCCCGGATGACCGTCGGCGAGTGCATCGCCGAACCCCTCCGGGTGCACCGTCGCGACCTGTCCGCCAAGGACCGGCAGGCCAAGGTCGCCGCCGTCCTCGACCGGGTCCGGCTGCCACGCGAACTCGCCCGGCGCGCGCCCCGCGAACTCTCCGGCGGACAACGCCAGCGGGTCAGCTTGGCCCGAGCCCTGATCCTGGAACCCCGGCTGCTGGTCGCCGACGAACCCACCAGCGCACTCGACGTGAGCGTGCAGGAAGCGGTCCTGGAGGTCATCACCGAACTCCAGGGCGAACTCGGCTTCGCCTGCCTGTTCGTCTCCCATGACCTCGCCGTCGTGCAGCACTTCGCGCAGCGCGTCGTCGTGATGCGCGCCGGCCGCATCGAGGAGCAGGGCTCCACCGGGACGACCCTGCTGCATCCGGAGACCGACTACACACGCCGTCTGCTGGCCGCCGTGCCGGTGCCCGACCCGGTGGTGCAGCGGGGCCGCAGGGCCGAACGCCTGGCCACCCTCGCGGCCGGCCGTACGGAGGCCCAGGCGTGACCGGACCTCTTCTCTTTCCCTACACCCCGCAGGACCCTGCCATTCCCACCACCCTCCGGCCGCTGTTCGCCGGCATCGACATCGGCGGCACCACCACCCAGGTGGTGGTCTGCTCGGACGACCTGACCGTCCTCGACCGCGCGGAGGCCGCCACTCCGGCGCTCGAGGGCGGCCGGGCCATGGTCGGCGCCGCGCTCGACGCGCTCGCCCCGCTGCTGGCCCGCACCCCGGGCCGCCTGGTGGGCGCCGGAATCGGCGCCGCCGGGGTGGTGGACTCCGCGAACGGCCGCATCCTGGTCGCAAGCGACTCCTTCCGCGGCTGGGCCGGCTTCGCCGTCACCGCCGCCGTCGAGGAGGCCCTCGGCGTCCCGGCCTTCCTGGACAACGACGTCAACGCCTTCCTCTACGGGGAGGTCTGCGGCGGAGCGGTGCGCGGCGAGGCCGACGTCCTCGGCATGACCCTGGGGACCGGCGTCGGCGGCGCTCTGTGGACCAACGGCGCCCTGTACGCGGGTCCGCACGGCGCGGCCGGCGAGATCGGGCACATCCCCGGCTTCGGTGACCTGCCCTGCTCCTGCGGCGGCCGAGGCCACCTGGAAACGTTGGCCTCCGGCCGCTCCATCGGGGCTCGTTACGCCGACCGCACCGGCCACCGCCTCACCGCCCGCGAAGTCGCCGAGGCCGCCGCCCACGGCGACGAGGACGCTCTCGCGGTGTACCGCGCCGCGGGAGCGGGCATCGCCCGCGCGATCGTCATCACGGCGGGCGTCGTCGACATCACCACGGTGGTCGTCGGCGGCGGCGTCAGCCGCGCCTGGCCCCTGCTGGAGCCCGTCATCCTGTCCGCCCTCGCCGTCGACCCCCCGGTCAGCGGCCACCCCGTCCGCCTGGTCCAGGCCGGCCTGGCCTCCGACGCCGTCCCGGTCGGCGCCGCCGCCCGCGCCCGACGCGAACTGGGCACGGAGGCGAGAGCGACGGCGTAGGGACAGGACCACCGGCCCCCGAAGTCCGCGGGCCCGACCCGCGGACCACACCGGCATGGCGGCCCGGGTACGCGTGGAGCCGGCGTGTGAGCAATGTCCTCGCCTCGCGCCACCTGTCCGGGCGGGTGGACCGTGTTCACCAGAGCCGTCCTTGCGCCACCGCGAGCGTGTCGTCAGCGGTCAACTCCCCCCTTGGACACCATCGCGTGGGACCTCGGCCTTATGGCCGGGGTCCTTGTTGCGTTGTGGTGGGTGATGGTGACGTCGAGGGCTTCGTGGAGGCAGCCTTTCTTATCGGCGTCGACGGCCTGGATGCGCTGTGCGATGCCTTCGAGCCTCTCAGCGATCGCTTGGACGACGGTGAGGTGCGGTTCCGGCTTCCGGGGGACGGCGGGTAGGGCGTCGAGCTTTGTTTGCGCGGCTTCCTTGTCGCGTTGTGCCTCGTTGATCCACTGGGTGACAACGGCTGGGTCGGCTCCAGTTTCGAGGGCGGCTTGGTAGCGGGCGTAGGCGGCGCTCACAGTCCTTGATCACCTGGCCTGCTTGGGCCTGCTCGGGTGTGCGACCCCCTGCGGTGCTTGCTGCAACGCTTGCGAGGGTGAGCGCTTCGATGGTGGCGGTGAGCCGGTCGGAGGCGAAGGCGCGGGCGATCCACTGGTCGAGGGCCTGGCACACGAGGTCTTCGCGCAGGTTGACTGTGCGTGGGTGGGCGACGCCGGGGTGGACGGCGGCTTCCTCCTCTTTGAATTCACAGCGGTAGTAGACGTGGCTTCGGATGGTGGCCGGCTGCATCTTGCGTCCGCACAGGCTGCACCGGACCCTCCCGCGCAGGGCGTAGGGGCGTCCGCCTCGCTTTCCAGCTCGTGCCTGCTGGCCCATATAGCCGGTGTAGCGGGGATTGAGGAGGATGGCGCGCACGGCGCCCTGCTGGGGTGGGGGCCGGCGTCGGTGATCCGGTAGCCGTAGGGCGGTCGTCCGCCGAGGTAGCGGCCCTGGAGCTTGGCCTGGGAGCTCATGGCGGTGCGGACCCGGATCTTGATGCGGTTGTGTTCTCCCTTGCTCATGCCGCCGAAGACGGACATGACGAGGTCGTGGGCCTCGTTGTCCGGGTCGATCGGCCCGCCGACCTCCGGGACCCACAGGGGGATGCGGAAGTGGACGAAGACGAGGAAGGTGTTGCCGAACTGGTTGCCGTAGAAGGTGCGTTGCGGCGCCCCGATCACGACGGCGTCGAATCCGCGGTTGGGGTTGCGGAGCGGCTGTGGCGGTCGCCGCCGACAGCACCGGCAGTCCCAACTCGCCCTCGACCGGCCGGTTCGCCGGCAGCGACGGCATCTGCACGCACGGCGACAGCACCACGGCGTCCGCGTCAGCGAGCTTCAGCCGCTTGTAGTGCTCACGCAGGTCCTGAGGGTCGAGCCGGGCGACTGCCAGGATGTCCGGCCGCGCATCGGCCTGCTCCAGTGCCCCGAGTTTCGTGGAGTCCGGTGATCTTGTTTCAGGCGGGCCGCGGGGCTTGCTCCGACTTCCGACAGTGGTCGTGTTCGTATTCAGCAGGCGGTAGGTAGTCGAGGGCGGAGTGGAGCCGTTCCTCGCCGTACCACGTGACCCATTGGAAGATCGCCTGCTCGGCCTGGTCGAAGTCCTTGCATCGTGCCAGTCCACTCGCCGGTCGTGATCTCTTTCAGGAAGTTGGCTTCCATCTTGAATTAGTGATCGCGGAAAAAGAGCCGGCGGTGAGAATCGCACCTCGTTCGGCGGTCATAAGGAGCAAATCTGCCCCCCAATTCGAGGAGTGCCGAAGACCTAATACGTTGCTGCCGCGCGGGCTGGAGAAATGGCTGCGACACGCCAACGAACAGTCAAAGAGCGCGTACAGGTCGAGCGCTAGGGTGTTCAGCGATCAAGAGCGCTGAGGCCCGGCGCTCATTTGGTTCGCGATTCCTCTGAAGCCCGGTATTCGCGTTCCTTCTTGCGTTCGCAGGCAAGCATTCACCTTTGTGGGAGAAAGACGGAGCAGCGGTGCGAGAAAAAAGGACAAACACAACTCGAAACACTCGCACGGGGCGGTTGGTGGCGTTGGCCGCAGCTGCGGTGGCGTCGGCGATGCTGACGTCGGCCACTCCGCCCGAACAGACGAAACCGGATGTCGGCTGGGGCTTCACGCACACGCAGTACAGTGCCGACGAGGCCAGCGGCACCGCCACCACGCACGTCGAGGACCTGCTCTCCGGGAGGGGGATGCCGGAGAACCAGCACATCATGGGGTGGGGCGTGGGCAATCCTGAGCCGGTCAAGGGCCGTTACGACTTCAAGGGGATGGACCACCGTATCGACTTCATACGTAAGTCGGGCGGCACGCCGGTCGTGACGCTGTGCTGCGCCCCGGACTGGATGAAGGGCGGCCAGGCGGGCGCCGACAATACCGATTGGAGCCAGTCCGCCCTGGAGACCGCCCCGACGCCGGATCACTTCAAGGACTTCGCCACCCTCGCCGCCACCGTCGCCAAACGCTATCCGGACGTACGCCACTTCATCGTCTGGAACGAGTTCAAGGGCTTCTGGAACAACTCCAAGGCCCGCTGGGACTACGAGGGCTACACCAAGCTGTACAACCTCGTATACAAGGCGCTCAAGCAGGTCAACCCCAAGATCATGGTGGGTGGCCCGTACCTCGTCATGGACAGCGTCGACCCGCGGCGGAAACAGGACGCCTCCACGGCGCTGCGCGGCACCTGGGGTGCCATGGAGCAGCAGGCCCTCGACGCCTTCGCCTACTGGAGCAAGAACAAGGTGGGCGCCGACTTCGTCGTCGTGGACGGCCCCAGCTACACCAAGGACGGCGACCTGCTGCCCGACGAGTTCGCCGCCACCGACAAGTTCACCGCCGTCGGTTCCTGGGCGCGGAAGCAGACCCACGATCTGCCGCTGTGGTGGGCCGAGTACTACGTGGAGCCCGCCGACGGCAACGGCGACCGCAAGGGCTGGACGGAGGACCACCGTGTCGCCGTGCAAGCCACCGGGATGATCGCGATGGTCAAGGGCGGTGCCTCCTCGGGTTTCTACTGGAACCCGGAGGTGGAGAAGGGCACCGACTGCCCGGGCTGCCTCTGGACGCCGACCGACACCGCGGGCGGCGGCAAGGCGCTGCCCATGTACGACCTGGTCTCCCGGTTCGGCAAGGAGTTTCCCTCGGGCACCGAGCACCGGACGGTGCCGGTGGCCAAGGACGACGTCCCCAAGGTCCGGGTCCTCGCCACCGACAAGGTCGTCCTCGTGGTGAACACCCTCGACCGTGCGATCAGCGCGCAGGTTGACGGCAAGAGGTTCGAAATGAAGGCGTACGAGGTGAAGTGGCTCCAGCGCTGAGCCGCATGGGGCTCCCGCGCCGATCCGCTCCACCTTGTGCGCGGATGGCGATCAGCCCCTTCCCTGTGGTCGGGAACCGCTGCATCAGCGAGGCCAGCAACACCGTGAGCAGGGGCACGGAGAACCAGAAGCCGCTCTGCAGCAGCAATTGGATGCCGCTGAGTACAGGTTCTTCACGTACGGTTGCGGGTCAGTTACGTTGCGTTGACTCAACCCCGTATGATGGGTGGGGTCATGGAGACTTCGACCTTTCTGTCCCGAATGCGACGTTCCGGCCGAGTGCCGGCCTCGGTGGGGTTGCGGCTGCCCGGGCGAGCGTGTTCTCGGTGACGGGCACCGTGCTGGCGGTCGCGGGACACCACGTCGTGTTCGACGTCTCGCCATCCTGGGCCGACCGTGGGGTCCTGGCCGGGCTTCTCTTCGCCCTCGCCGTTCCTGCCTCTGGTCGACCGAGCCTCATCACAAGTCAGTTGGGGCTGGCCTTGGGCACGCAGGTGCTCGGAGTGTGCTGGTTCACCGCGAACGCAGTGCCCGCGTACGACCGGTTGTCCGGGGCCTGGCTCATGGTGATGGCCCATGTCGCCATGACGGTGCTGATTGCCTTCCTGCTGCACGGCGCACACGACGGCAGCTTCATCCTGCTCCGGACGGCAGCGACTGAACTGCGCTCCCTGTGTGCCTGGTTGTGGAGCATGCTCTTCCCGCGTCTCGGCGCCGAAATCCCGGTCATCGCACCCGCGACGGCACTCCCACTCTCCGGACCCGCACGCGCTTCCCCGCATGAGCTCATGCTGGCGGACTGCGTCGTACGTAGAGGCCCCCTCTCGGCATGCCCTGCACAGCCGCCTGAAGGCCGGTCGTAGACACCTCGTGTCCTTGATCGGGCGGCCGGCTGCACATCCGCTCACGGGCCAGAGTTCGCACTTTACGGGGCTGCCTCGCGGGCTACCTCAAGGAGGAATTACATGTCCACGACGGTCGTCGTGATCGGGGCGGGCCCTTATGGCCTGTCCACTGCTGCGCATCTCAAGGCGCGCGGCCTGCACGTCAGGGTCTTCGGCTCGCCGATGGCGAGCTGGGCCGAGAACATGCCCGCGGGCATGCTGCTGAAGTCGCCGCCGAGCGCGTCGGTGCTGTCCGCACCGAAGCAAGGGTTCACGTTGGACGACTATTGCCGGCAGACCGGGGAGACCCGGCTGACCGGACACGATCCTGTGCCGGTCGAGGTGTTCGTCCGCTACGGGCGGTGGTTCGCCGAACAGTGGGTGCCAGAAGTGGAAGACGTCCGGGTGCTCGGGGTCGACCGTCAGGTCGACGGTTTCCATCTCAAGCTCACCTCCGGTGAGGAGTTGCGGGCGGCGGCCGTTGTCGTAGCCAGCGGCCTGGACGGATTCGCGTACGTGCCCGAACCGCTGTCCGCCCTCGTCCCTGAAGGGTTGGTCTCGCACAGCTCTCAGCACGCCGACCTCGGGAAGTTTGCCGGCCGGGACGTGGTCGTCGTCGGTGCTGGGCAGTCCGCGCAAGAGAGCGCGGCGCTGCTGCACGAGGCCGGGGCACGTGTCCAGCTCGTCGCCCGCACGGACCAGTTGGTGTTCGGGGCTGGGCCGACGCCTCCGCCGCACTGGCAGCCGGACACCCCTCTCGGGCGGTCCTGGGGCCTGTACGCGTTTGTCCATCAGGCGGCGGCTTTCCGTTTCCTGCCCAAGGCCACCCGGCTGCGGCTGGTGCGGCGAGTGCTGGGGCCGTTCGGTTCCTGGTGGCTCAAGCCGCGCGTGGACGGGGTGGTGCCGGTGCACCTGGGGCAGCAGGTCATCGGAGCCCAGCGCGATGGTGACGGTGTCACCCTGACGACCCGGGACGGCGATGGGCGGACCCGCACGATCGAGACTGCCCACGTGTTGGCCGCCACCGGTTACCGGGTCCGTCTGGACGCGCTGGACTTCGTCGCTCCCGAGGAGCGGTGCGAACTGGCACGTACGGGCGGGTTCCCGGCCTTGGACGCCGGACTGCAGTCGTCCGTGCCCGGCCTGTACTTCACCGGCATCCAGGCGGCGGCGACCTTCGGACCGCTGCTGCGGTTCACGTGCGGTACGGAATTCGCGGCACCGCGGCTAGCCGCCGCTGTGTTCGCGAACAGGAGGGGCTGACCGGGCGGCCGGTCGGACAGCCCCGGCCGACCGGTCGTCGAGTCGACGCGCCTGCATCGGACGGGCCTCGGTTGTCAGCTGGTGACGTGGCAGTGAGGCGAGCTTCTCTGTCGTCGCCGCAGCGGTGGTCCACGCGAGTGCCGGGACCGCCGCTGCGGTGGCGAGCGGCTGTCCGCCACTGTTCGTCGGCTTTGTCCCGCAGTTACACGCTCACGCGCCCCCTCGATGCGAACTACCGGCGGCGCGGTCGCTGAGGTCTGTCCGGCTGATCAGATGTTCGCTGGCGGGTGACGCTGGTGGGCTGCGGTCGCGGCGGTTGCTGTGCTTTGCTGCTGTCCAGTACAACCTCACCGTGCTCGGTCTTCCCAGGGGTCGTAGCGCTTCGGTCGGGCTGGATGTGCGTACTCGTGGAAGAGGCCGCCAAGTCGGTCATGTCGATGCATGTCGAGGCGGCCCGGTTCGAAGATCGGTTCAGGGAGCGGCCGCAGGGTGCCGCACTGTGCAGGGTCCGGTCAGGGCGATGCTGATGTCAAGCCAGGGTTGAGAACCGTTCCACCAGCGAGGCCACCAGTGCCATGAGCAGCGGCAGCGAGAAGAGGAAGCTGCTCTGCAGCCAGCGTTGCTGTCGCACACCGGGCGCCATCGCCACCCGTACGACCTCACGCACCGCCAGCAGGAGGATCAGCGCCACGGCCGCCAGCGCACCCACCACCGACCACGGCGTCCATGTCACCCGTGGGCCGTTCGGCCCCGGATCGGCGTTCGCCGGCTTGCCGTCCGTCTCCTTGCGCAGGGCATAGACCGTCGCGTCGTCGTTGGCGAAGACCCTTTTCAGCTCCTGGCGTTGGTCCAGGGTTCGGATGAGCCGGGTCTTCCAGGTCGCCGAGTAACCTGCGTTCAGTTCGAGAACGACCGCCTGGCTCTCGTTGATCATCAGATACGAGCGGGGGCCTGCGTCCTTGAGTGCCTTGACCAGGTGTGACACCACCATCGGATCGGTGGGCGCGAGGGTCGGGACGTAGTGCACCTTCTCCATGTCGCGCGCGCCCCATGGCAGGGCGGGCGTCACGTCGTGCGCCGTGTCTCTGCTCGTCCACAACAGACGCACCGTCGGATCGTCGCGGGTATACACGTAGTCCATCGCCGCGACCTCGCCGGTCCGCACACGTTCGAAGGACTCGTTGCCCCACCGCACCACCAGGAAGCCACCCATCAGCAACAAGCCCACCAGGAGCGCCGCCAGCGGGGCCGGCCTGACCCGGTCGCGGATCCGCTCCGCCGCGGTGACACTCGTGTGTGGGAACAGCGCAAGACCGGCGAGCAGCGCCGCGCCGGGCAGGGCGAACATGAAGACACGCAGCGCCATTTCGCCGCCGTAGGACTGCATGCCGAAGCCGAGGAACGGCGCGAACGCGAGCACTGGTAGCGACCGTTCGCGATATCCGGCCTTGCGCCGGCGCCACCAGCCCCAGCAGGCCATCGCCATGACACCGCCGGCGAGCACCAAGCGTGCGTACAACACGTGTTTGTGAGCCGAGCTGCCGCCGTTAATGCGTCCGGACACCGATGAGGACACATTGCTGCCGACGCCACCGAAACCGCCGAACAGCTCGTTGAAGTGGCCTGACCAGTACGGCTCGGCGACGAGGCCCACCCATACGGCGACCAGCACCGCGAACAGTATCGGAAGCCCGCGCAGTTCGCAGCGGCCGAGCAGTACAAGGGCGGTGAGGACGCCCAGCATCATGAAGGGCGTGAGTTGGTGGGCAGAGACGGTCGCCCCGAACAGGCCGATCACGACGAGCAGCACCACCGTGCGTTGGCGGCGGTCGGCGGGCTTGACCTCCACCTCGCCCGGGCGCAGCCCGGTCCCCAGCACGAGCGGCGGCTGGAACCACACCAGCAACATTGCGACGAAGACCAGATACAGCAGATAAGTGAAGCCCTGGGGGGAGAAGTAGTCCTGGCCGACCCAGTTGCCCATGACGAAGATCCAAGCGCCGGCCCACTTGGCGCGCCACCCTGCCCGGATGGAGCGCATCAGCAGGAACATCGGTGCCAGATAGAGGAGTTGCATGACGACCGGCCACCAGCGAATGACCTCGGTCATGTCTGTGACGCCGCATGCCTGGGCGACGAAGGCGGCCGCGGCGAAGAAGCCGGGCCAGCTCCAGCGTGCGTCCAGGTAGGGCAGGGCGGAGCCCGTCCTGTCGATGTATTCCAGGAAACCGAGGTGCTGCCAGGCCGTCGCGAACCGCGGCTCGGTCTCAATGACCGCGGGCAGCGCGTGCAGCGACACCACGGTGGCAAGAAGCGCGGCCGGCAGCAGAAGCCGGTGCTGCCGGTCCATCCACAACAGCGAGGCGAAGACGACGGTCAACAGGGCGGCGCCCAGCAGGGTGGGCTCGGGCAGGACAGATACCAGCCCGAGCCCGTCCATACGGTCAAGGTCGCGGTCGTGCAGGCCTAGCGCGGGCAGCCAGTACAACCCGAGCGCGGTGGCCAGCAGCACGGCCACCACGGTGCCGCCGGCCGTCACGCGGGCGTGCCCGGCGCTGTGCGGGAATGGATCCAGCGACGCATCGCCCCGGGCCTGCTCGCCCTTCTTCGCATGCCGGCCCTTCTTTGCCCCGCGGACCTGCTCGCCCTTCCTCGCATGCCGGCCCTTCTTCGCCCGGCCGACCTGCCGAGTCCGCCGGGCCTTTGGGGTGCACCCGGCCTGCGGGATTCTCCCGGACTGCCGAGGCTGCGGGGGTTCCTTCGCACAGGAAGGCCCCTCCGCCGCAGGAACACTCCCTGGTCCCGGCGCCCCCGTTCCCTCCTCCCCGCCCCCCGGCTTGTCGAGGGGCGGGGACGCCGCATGCGGTGCGTTCCGCGGCCCGGGCAGCGTGAGGGAAGGGCCGGTGGCCCGCGTCGGCCGGTGGTCTGCGGCGTCCCTGTCCCGCCGCGGACCGTCGGGCGAGGGCGTCCTGGAAGCAGGCGTGCCGGATCTCGGCTGGACCTCCGGTCTGCTTTCCAGGTGGTCAGCGTCGGGCCGGACACGGAGCGTCAGGGTGGTCGAGTCGAGGGAGGTGCGCAGCGCCCGGGCTGGTCCGCGGTGCGTCATCCCCTCACGGGGCCGCGTCGCCGCGTCGGCGGTGCCCAGGTCGGCCAGTTCCCCGTCCAACGCCGCGGAAACGGTTGCGGAGGGGCTGGCCCGGACGATCCGGTAGAGGCCGGGCGTCGCGATGGCCACGATCACCGAGAGGCTGGAGACCTCCGCAACACCCGCACCGGTCAAGCCCATTCGGGGAAGCAGCAGCAGCGTCAGCCCCAGCACCAGCACACACAGCAAACCCTGAAGATAGGCAAGTCCGGAGGTGCGGCTCTGCGCGCGCAGCGCCGCGAAGTAGATCTCCATGACGACCCGCAGCAGCGCGCCGACCGCGAACCAGCGAAGCAGCGGGGTCGCCGCGTCCGCGTACCCCCCGCCGAACATACCCAGGATGACCGGCGCGCCGAGGAACAGTCCCCCGCACACCGGCAGCATGATCCGCACCATCCGGCGCAGCGCCGCCCGGGTGTTCGCCGCGAGCCGCGCCGGGTCGTGCGAGCCCTCGACGGTCAGGGACGCGCCCATGTTGATGGCGAGCACATTGACCGTGCTGCTGATGGTCAAGGCGATGTAGCAGTACGCGTTGTCGGCCGAGCTCACTTGGGCGGCGACGATCACTGGGACCAGGCTGACCACGGCGAGCGAGAACAGCGAGCCGGTGCAGTCGCCGGCCAGGAACCGGCCGATCTCGCGCAGCGTCGGCGGCTGGGTCCGGCCCTGCGTCGCCTTCATGTGCTGCGGCACAAGACGCCGGAGCACCAGCCAGCCGAGCGGCACCGTGGACGCGGCGATGGATGCCACCCACGACACGAAGACGCCGGTCGCGGGGAGGGCCACCGCCAGGGCGACCAGCAGCCCCAGCTTCACCGTGGAGAACACAGTGTTGCCGACCGGCACCCACAGCGCTCTGCGCAGCCCCATCAGCACAGCGTCCTGCAGCGTAAGCAGCGACCAGGCGACCACGGCGGCGATGAAGCCGAGGCCGCTGAGGAGGCCGTGCAGGAAGTGGTACGAGGGGCCCCATACGTCGAGCGTCAGCAGGAAAGCGCCTGCGGCCAGCGCCACGACCACCGAACTGGCCACGTAGGTACGGAAGATCAGACGGCTCGCCGTGCGGCCCGCCACCGGAAGGAAGCGGGCCAGCGCGCCCATGAGGGTTACCGCGGTGAGCCCCGCGAGGAGCTTCATCGCTGCGATCGCCGCGGAGCCCTGGCCGACCGCGTCCTCCGTGTAGTAGCGCGCGGCGGCAAGCCAGAAGCCGAGGCCCAGCACCGCGCTGATCCCGGTGTTGAGCATCAGCGCATAGGCGTTGCGGAGCAGTTGGTTGCCGCCGCCAGAACCCCCGCCCCGTTCGAGCGGACGCAGCTTCCGGCTGGTTGTCGGCTGCGGCTCGGCCGTGGGGGCCACGAAGGGATCGGAGAAATCAGTCCGAGCGGTGGTCGCGTCAGACACGGGTTCAGGTTGCCTTCCGGTAAATCTTTCGGGCTCTGCGGACCACGGCGTACCCCTTCGTGAGGGCACGGTCCCGGGCGAACGTACGGGCGATGGCCTGACCGTGGGCAAGCCGTGCGAACTCATCGATCGTGGTGGTGAGGCGAACGGTCACGCGCCGCAGTGCGTACGGTCCCTGACGGCGCTGCGCCAGGGCATTGCCGACCGCGAGGGACTGCGCGAACCCGGCCTCGCGCACTGCGCGGCGCACCCTGCGGCTCGAATACCCGTACGGGTACGCGAACGAGGCGGGCCGCGTGCCGAGCTCGGCGGCCACGATCTCCTTGCAGCGCAGCAGCTCCCACCCAAGCGCCTCGTCCCCGAGCTGGTCCAGCTGCGGGTGCGTATGGCTGTGCCCCCCGACCTCCACCCCGGAGTCGGCGAGTGCGCGCACCTGGTCCCAGTCGAGCATGCTGTCGAGGCCGCCGCCTGTGTCGTGGGCGCCGCGGATCCAGCCGGTCGAGACGAACAGCGTGGAAACGAAGCCGTGTTGGGCGAGCACGGGCAGGGCGTGCTGGTGCACGCCCTCGTAGCCGTCGTCGAAGGTGATCAAGACTGGGCTCCGCGGCAGCGGCCGCGAGGACCGCCAGGCGGCGACGAGTTGCGCTGTGGTGAGCGGCGTGAACCCGCCGTCCCCGAGCAGCGCCATCTGCTCGGCGAACGCCTCGGGTGCCACGGACAGGGCGCGGGTGGCGAGGTTCGGCGTGTGCGCGACGGAGTGGTACATGAGGATGGGCACGGGTAGGTTCATGCGGCAGCGGCTTTGTGTGGGATACGAGGTGCGGCCCCACGGCCGGGCCTGGCGGGCCGACGGCGCGAGCAGGCCCGGATGGGGCGTTCGAGCGTGGCGCCGGGGACCTGATCCCGTGCGGACACGAGCCACAGTCGGCTGGAAGCGCGTCTGACCCTGCTCATGCTGCCCCTTTGCTGTCCGGGCTCTCCCCGGCCGCCGCGACGCGGAACGCGACGCCGCCCCTGCGCGCACGGAAGCTGCCGACCACATATCCGCCGACCGCCGAGGCAACCCCGGCGACGATCGCTCCCGCCTGGCCCGCGCCGCCGGGGCGGGCCAGCAGGGCGTCACGTAGTCCGCGGGCGACCCCGGCGGGCAGCACCCGGGTGGTGTAGCGGCGCTCCGACTCGAGTCCCTTGTCGGTGCCGACGCTTCGGGTCACGAGGGCCTTGGACAGGCCCTCGGCGTAGGTACGGGTGCAGAAGTACGCGAAGTGCTCGCGGGGTTCGGGCACGCGGTGGTGGATCACGGCGCGATCGTCGATCAGCAGGATCGCGCCGGGTCTGGCCCGGGTGAGGCGGATGCACAGTTCCGTCTCCTCGCAGCCCAGCGGCCGCTTGTCGCCGTCGCGGCCGATGCCGGTGGCGAAGCCGCCCGCCGCGTCGAACGCCGTGCGGCGGAAGGAGGCGTTGCCGCCGAGGACGTTGCGCACCCGCGCCCGGCCGGGCGGCAGCCCCTTGTATGTGCAGCCCACCACCCAGTCGAACTCCTCCGGGAACCAGGCCGGGCGGCGGCCTGACGCCCAGCTCGGCATCGTGCGGCCGCCGACGGCCATGACGCGCGGGTCCTTGTACCCCTCGGCGAAGTGCCTCAGCCAGTCGCGCTCGGCCACGGCGTCGTCGTCGAGGAAGGCGATGATCTCGCCGTGCGAGGCGGCGATCCCGGTGTTGCGTCCCGCGGACAGGCCGCGGGGGCCCGCGTTGGCGAGCACGCGGACCTCCGCGACCTCCTTGTACTCACCGGTCAACCGTTCCAGCAGGATCTCGTTGTGGTCCACGACCAGCAGCGTCTCGCGTGCCGGGCGGGACTGCGCCCGCACCGAGGCGACCGCCGCGAGGATGTCCTCCCAGCGGTCCTCGGTGTAGACGCAGATCACCACGGAGATGTCCGCGTTGCTCAAGACATCTCTCCCCGACCCGTATTGAGCGCCACCATGCGCGGGCGCCGGCGCAACGCACGCCGGTTGGAGCGCTCCTTGAGGATCACCTTCAGCACCCGGAATCCGTCGTGCACCGCGCGCAGGTTGCTCGCGCCGTGGATACGGAGGTATTCGTGGCTGGGGATCTCCTGCACCTTGAGCCCCGCCTTGACCACCCGGATGTTCATGAGGGTCTCGACCTCGAAGCCCGTGCAGTCGAGGTCGATCTCGTCGAGGCAGTGCCGCCAGAACGCGTTGTATCCGTAGCACAGGTCGGTGTAGCGGGCGCCGAACTTGGCGTTGACGATCGCGCACAGGACCCGGTTGCCCAGTTTGCGGATCGGCGTCATGTCGGAGGTGCCGCCACCGTTGGCGAACCGCGAGCCCTTCGCGAAATCGGCGCCGGACACCAGGGCGGAGACGTAGCTGACGATCTCCTGGCCGTCCGCCGAGCCGTCGGCGTCGACCATGACGATGATGTCGCCCGTGCAGGCCTCGAAACCGGTGATCAGGGCGTCGCCCTTGCCCTTGCCCTGCTGTCCGACGACCTTCACGCCGGGCCACATCTCCCGCGCGACCTCCACGGTGTTGTCGGTGGAGTTGCCGTCGACCAGGACCACTTCATGAATCCAGTCGGGAAGGGTCTTGAAGACGTAGGGGAGATTCTCCGCCTCGTTCATGGCGGGAATCACCACACTCACCGGCGGCGCGATCGCGAGGTGGGAAGAGATCGGATGATACTGTCCCGGAATTGGTGCGTTCGCGATCTCAGGAGTCTTGCCACCTGAGGGTGGCGGCTTGGGCGGCACTTGGCCCGGTGCCGTCAGGCGAACATCAGAACTCACGATACCGTCCTCTCTTCCGATGAACCGCCCACGCGTGGGCGGTTCGGCTCCTCGTCCAGTTCGCGCATGCCGAGCATGGCGGTTCCTTACGTGAAGGGCATGGGCGGGCAGAATCGGATCCCGAGAGCGTCCATTCGCTCCGGACGATCCGTCCAGTGGCTCTGGACGATAGTGGGGCGGGTGGTTCCCGGCAGGGCGACTCGCGGAGGTCGCTTCTCAATTTCTCAAGCCGTAGATGGTGAACAAACATTCGGCGAGTATTCGCAGTGTGATGGCCGCTGGTGACGCCCAGCGAACGGGATTGTGTGGCGGCGTGGTTGGATCTTGCGGTGGCGGATCCTGAGTCGCTGCCGCGGGAGGAACTCGTCGTACTCACCCAGGCGTCAGGACGCGCAGAGGCGCGGCCGGGCAAGTGCTTGAGTCCGTCGGGGGTGGTGTCCCCGGTCTGCTCGGCGATCGTCCAGCCATTCGAAGTCAGCCGATCACGGGGCTGACGCCTGACGCGATTGCTGAACTCGTAGTGGAGCCCCACCCGTTGTGGCGCGAACGACACCAGGCTCACCAGTCGATCAGCGATCCGCAGGCCGCGAACGCCAGTCGCACGTCGTCCGCGGCTACTTCGGCGCCCGGCACGTTCGCCGCATCTTCGAATAGACCGCTTTGGGTTTCTGATCAACAAGTCACTGACGTACGGTCGTCGGCGTGTCTGAACGCCACGATTGGTAAATCTTCCTGAAGAATCTGGCTCAAGTCCTCGGATTTGCCTCGAACATGCCTGGAGGAACGTATGCGACACCGGAAGCGACGCCCGTGACAGCCGACGTATCTGCGCGACCTCTCAGGTTCCTTTCAGGTCGTGGTCCGGGCAGGTGGGCCGTGAATGCCCGGAGCATCGGGGGGAAGTCCGTGGTGGGGTCCGGGTTTGCGATCGACCCTGCCGTACCGGGGTTGATCGTGAAGATCGGGAACTATCCGCTGCACCATGGCGGGGTGGGAGCGATCCGCAGCCTGGGGAGGCTCGGGGTTCCCATGTACGCCATCACCGAGGACCGCTGCACGCCCGCCGCAGCATCCCGCTACCTGAGCGGGCGGTTCGTCTGGCCGACCACCGGGCAGGAGCCGGCGGAGCGGTTGGTCGAGGGGCTGCGCAGGATCGGCCGCAGGATCGGGCGCCCCACGGTGCTGATCCCGTCCGACGAGGAGGCGGCCGTGCTCGTCTCCGAGCACGCCGACGAGTTGGCCGAGGTCTTCCTCTTCCCGCGTGTGGAGGATCCGGGCCTGATCCGGCGGCTGGCCAGCAAGCAGGGGCTGCACGAGCTGTGCGTGCAGTACGGGGTGCCCTCACCGCAGGCGGCCTTCCCCGACTCGTACGAGGACATCGAGGAGTTCGCCGCTGGCGCATGCTTCCCGATCGTCGCCAAGAACCGGGAAGCATTCGAGCGGCGCCGTACCCCGGCCGTGCCGGGCACCAGGCGGATCGAGGGGCCGCGAGAGCTGCTCGAGCTCGCGCGCGGCTGGGGGTCCAAGCCCGGGGTGATCCTGCAGGAGTACCTGCCCCGGGAGGAGGCAGAGGACTGGATCGTGCACGCGTACTTCGGCGCGGGCGCGGCCGAGCCAGTGATCTTCACCGGGGTCAAGGTCCGCTCCTGGCCACCGCACGCCGGGATGACGGCCTGCGCGTATGTCGTCGCCAATCCCGAACTCGCAGTACTCGCATCACAGTTCTGCAAGAGCGTCGGCTTCCAGGGCATCGCCGACCTCGACTGGCGCTACGACCGCCGGGACGGCCGCTACAAACTGCTGGACTTCAACCCGCGCATGGGTGCCCAATTCCGGCTCTTTGAGTCGGCGGCCGGGATCGATGTCGTACGTGCCCAGCATCTCGACCTCACCGGGCGCGAGATCCCGCGCTCCGGGCAACGGGAGGGCCGCCGCTTCGTCGTCGAAAACATCGACCTGCCCGCGCTCCTCGCCTACCGCCGCAGCGGCTACACCACGCCGCACGCACCCGCCCGCGCCAGCGGCACCGAACTGGCCTGGCTGGCGGCGGACGATCTCAAGCCGTTCGTCACCATGCTCGCCCGCTTCGTGCGGCCGGGAGCCAAGCACCTGCTGCAGATGTACCGGTCACGACGTTGAACCACGGCGGGGCGGGCCCCCTTATGGCGACGCCCGTAGCCGGTGTCGGAGCCGGCCCCTACGGCCTCTACATCGGCGGCAGGGATATGGCAGCCTTTCAAGTCATTTAGAAGAACGCTTCTCGCATTCCTTCCGCGTTTTGACGGTCCCGGGAGACTGCGCGACATAGAAGTCCGGCATCGGGCACTTCGAGGACAAATCGCAAATGCGAACCACCGGCATCAAGCCACCGGCACCAGACACCCGGCGGGTCTGGCAACCTTGGGGGAGAGACCTGCTGCTCGCAGGCGCGACCGCCGCCGGAGGGGTAGGTGCGGTTCTTGCGTTCACCGACGTGAACTCGCCGCAGCGTGGCCCGTTCATGCTTTTCTTCCTCCTCGCGACACCGACAGCCGCCATCGGAGCCGCCCTGCACGGCCTGGAACCGGCCAGCCGCCTCGTGGTGGCCCTGGCAGGGGCGTTCGCGGTCAACCTCCTCGTGGCCCAGGCGATGCTCGCCGCGCACAGGTGGTCTCCCCGGGGCGGGGTCGCAGCCGTCGCCGCACTGAGCCTGCTCATTTTCCTGCTGGTACTGGTACAGCGGCTGCGCAGCCGTACAGCGAGAAGGCGGGCCTCATGACGCGGACATCAGCAGCTATTCACCACCCCTCGCACAGTGGATTTTCGACCGGCGGAGCAGGGCCGCCGACGTGTGGATACCCACGGGAGCCGTATGACTCAAGTTCAGCGTCACGAGTGTAAGCACCCTTGCGCCACGACGACCGTATCGTCAATGGTCAACTCACCCCTCGGACACCATCGCGTGGGACCTCGGCCTTATGGCCGGGGTCCTTGTTGCGTGTTCATAGGTGATGTCGATTCCGAGGGCCTCGTGGATCGGGCCATTCTTCCCGGCGCCGACTGCGTGGATGCGCTGTGCGATTTTTCTGAGACTTTCAGTAATCCCGCGGAGCTGCTTGGCGGTGAGTGGCGTTTTCTGGGTGAAGGCGGGGAGCGTGTCCAGCTTCTTCTGCGCCGTCTGCTTGTCTCGGTGTGCGTCGTTGATCCACTGGATGACGACGGCGGGGTCGGCGCCGGCGTCGAGGGCGGTCTGGTGGCGGGCGAGTCGGCGCTCGGAGTCCTTGATCACCCGGTCCACTGGTCCAGGGACCCGGCACACGACGTCCTCCCGCAGGTATACGGTCCGTGGATGATCCAGCCTGGGGTGGAGCGCTGGGTGGTGACGATCGCCTCGTGAGCGGCTTCGTTGGACCACACCCACTGGTCGGCCGGGTTGGGCCAGCTCGACACGGGTGCCGCTGATGTCGGCCACTGGGCATTCCGTCACATCACGGACGAGAACGATCGAATCTGCCGCCAGGCCCGGCCGGACCGTCCCCGTCAGTGAGCCCAACTCACTGCCGAGCAAGCGGTCACGGCGACGCAGAGCGCGCGGAAGGTCCGTTGCGAGGTGCCTCCCCCCGGGAGGCCGTCTGCGGGGTGTCCCGGGAGGAGTGCTGCAGGGGCGTACATCCAATGGTGACACCACGACAGCGGGTTAGGGTTCGACCGAGGGAAATCCGCTCCGTCCATGCGAGCGGCGCCAGGGCCGGACATGGTGTTCGCCCGAGGAGGAGCTGGATGCTGCAGGCACTGGGACTGGGGCCGGCCGAAGAGGTCATCTACACGGCGCTGCTGGCCCGACCGGCAGCCTCGCAGGAACTCGCCCGGCAGACCGGACTCGAGCAGGCCGAAACCGCCCGCATCCTGCTTGACCTGGAGACACGAGGCCTGGTGGCGGTCGCCACCGAAGCCGAGAGGGGGGCATCTGACTCGGCTGACTGTGAGGCCGGCCTCCAGCCCGCCCGCTACCGGCTCACACCGCCCTCGGTGGCCCTGGCCCCGTTCCTGGTCGAGCAGCGCAATGCGCTGCACCAGGCCGAGAGCGCGTTTTCGATGCTCGTCGAGCAGTACCGCAGTACCGCTGTGCACTCCGCGGGCGGTGTCGTGGAGGTCGTCGTAGGCGTGGAGCAGGTTGCCCACCGGTTCCATCAACTGGAGCGGGGGGCCCAGCGGGAGCTGCTCGTATTCCTCGTCGGCGCGCCGGTCGCGGTGCCGCGCGATGACGCCGACATGTCGGAGAGTTTCGCGCTGGATCGCGGAGTCGATTTCCGGGTCGTGGCGGCCAAGGACTACCTGGATGGTCCCGATGTAGCGAGGGATGTGCGGGCAGCCATCACGGCAGGCGTCGAGCTCCGCCTGGTCGACTCGCTGCCGCTGAAGATGGTTGTCTCGGACCGGGAGCGCGCCATGGTGCCACTGGACATGGACTCCGGCGGTGAGCCGAGCGCGATCGTGGTGCACCGCAGCGGCCTGCTGACGGCCCTGGTCCATCTCTTCGAAAAGGAATGGGCCGAGGCCCGGCCGCTGCACACCACCAACACGGGTGTGCACGCGGAGCCGACAGTTGATCAGCAGCCGACCGAGGGCGAGCTGGAAGTGCTCTCCTTGCTGCTGGCAGGATTCTCCGACCGGCGGGTGGCCTCCCAACTCGACCTCTCCATACGCACCGTGGAGCGGAGGACACGCCGTCTGATGGACCTTGCCGGAGCGGATTCGCGCCTGCAACTCGGGTGGCACGCGGCCCGAGCCGGCTGGCTTTGACCTCCTCGGCCCGAGGGCCGAGGAGCCTTCGTCCGTTGGTGGTCACCCTGCGAGGGGTGTCGCCAACTCCTGGCGGGTTCCAGCTTCACCGCCGGCGGGCCTGTGGTCCGAGCCTGAATGCGCTCGCGCCCTCGTCGGCGAGATCATCCGGGCGAACGTCGGGTCGGCCGGGCGTATCCCCACCGCCCAGGTCCGAAGCCTCACCGAGCCGACGAGCCACATGATGTGACCGCGTGACGGACATCCGTCATGCGGGAAACCCGCCACGCGCGCCATCCCCACGCAATTCGCCTGTCTGCCAGGCTGCAGCCGCAGCATGGCATGTTCACGGAGTCAAGTAGGGAGATTCATGCGCCTCATAACGCGTATGGCCTTGGGCTCGGCGACCGCCGGCGTCCTGGCCGTCACCGCGGTCGCGCCTTCCGGGGCGGTGGATACGCCGCCTGACGGGGCCTCGGGGAAGAGACCCGTCGTCGGCAGCGGGGCGGCAGCAACGGGCGGCAAGCAGGTGACGGTCACGCTCGTCACCGGCGACAAGGTACTGGTGACCACGGACAGGTCGGGCCGTAGTTCGGCGGCGGTGCTGCCCCGCGAGGACGGTACGCAACCGATGGCCCAGACCTATCAGATGGGCAAGGACCTCTACGTCTACCCGGAGGACGCCTCCCAGGCGATCGCCGAGGGCAAGGTCGACGAGCAGTTGTTCAACGTCACTGGGCTCATCCGCCAGGGATACGACGACGCACACACCGACACGCTGCCGCTCATCGCGACCTACCAGAACAGTGTGAACGTTGCGGCCAGTGCGCCGGCGGCTCCTCGCGGGGCCGAGCGGGGCCTGAGCCTCCCGGCTGTGGACGGCGTCGCGCTCAGGGCAGGCAAGGACACTGCCGCCACCTTCTGGCAGGACATCACCAACACCCGTTCACGTTCCGGCTCCACGGTGAAGAAGCTGTGGCTGGACGGCAAGGTCAAGGCCACGCTGGACCGGTCCACCGCGCAGGTGCACGCGCCGGAGGCCTGGGCGGCCGGCTTCGACGGCAAGGGCACCAAGGTCGCCGTGCTGGACACCGGGGTGGACGCCGAGCACCCCGACCTGGTGAACCGGATCGCAGCGTCCCAGAACTTCACGGACTCCAAGACCACCGACGACCGGCAGGGCCACGGCACCCACACCGCCTCTACGGTCGGCGGGTTCGGAGCGGCCAGTGAAGGCCGCAAGAAGGGGGTCGCCCCCGGTAGCTCCCTGCTCATCGGCAAGGTCCTCAACGACCAAGGCTACGGCCTGGATTCTTGGATCATCGCGGGTATGCAGTGGGCCGTCGACCAGCAGGCCGACGTCGTCTCCATGAGCCTGGGCAACCCCACGATCGGCGACTGCACCGACCCGATGGCCCAGGCCACGAAGCAGCTCTCGCAGAACACCCACACCCTGTTCGTCGTCGCCGCCGGCAACGCCGGCTCGAACACCGAGGCCGTCTCCTCGCCCGGCTGCGTGCCCGGCGTGCTGACCGTCGGTGCCGTCGACCGCGACGACACCACCGCATGGTTCTCCAGCCGCGGTCCCGTGGCCGTCACCCACACCCTCAAGCCCGAGATCGCCGCCCCCGGCGTCGGCATCTCGGCGGCCAACGCAGGCGGCCGCGGCATGTACGCCTATCGGACGATGTCCGGCACCTCCATGGCCACCCCGCATGTCGCGGGCGCCGCGGCCGTCGTGCGCCAGGCCCACCCGGACTGGACCGCGCAGCAGATCAAGGCCGCCCTGGTCTCGTCGGCCCGCACCGGTGGCAAGGTCGCCGGCGCCGACCAGACCGGCGGCGGGGTCCTCGATGTGTTCGGCGCGGTGAACCAGAAGGTGCTCTCCGCGCCCGCCGTCCAGGCCGGCAGCTACAACTGGCCGCAGAATGCCTCGGACCGCACCACCGTGCAGGTGCCCTTCACCAACACCAGTGGCAGCGACCTCACCCTGGACCTCAAGGTCAGCGGCGTGCACGGCAACGACGGCAGCGATGTCCCCTCCGGCATCGTCAAGTTGGACGAGGGCAAGGTGAAGGTCCCCGCGGGGGCCACCGCTCAGGTGCCGCTGCGGATCGATCCCACCGTCCCTCTGAAGGACGCCCAGTACGGTGCGATCACCGGCCGGATCCTGGCCACCGGCGGCGATGTGCACGTCTCCGTGCCCGTCACGCTCTACGTCCAGCCGGAGACGGTCACCCTCCGGGTCGAGGCCATCGACCGCAACGGCAAGCCCGCGACCGGCACCTCCTCCCTGGACCTCGTCAGCCTCGACATCAACAAGGGCGAGCGCCGCAGCAACTCGGGTGCTAGCGACCAGACGTACCGGGTGCGACCGGGCAACTACGCCCTCAGCAGCTTCGTGGCGACGTACGACGCGAACAAGGCAGCCGAATCGGTCAGCTACCTCGCGCACCCGCAGCTTCGGATCACCCGTGACACCACCGTCGTCCTCGACGCCCGCAAGGCCCACCGGCTGAGCCTGCACACCGACCGCCCCTCGACGGTGAACAACACCACGTTCAGCTACGCCCGCACGTGGGACGACACCTGGCAGATCTCTGGATCGGTCACGGCCGCCAACACCGTCCAGAAGTTCTACGCGGACGTCGAGGGACGTGCCAAGAACGGCACCTTCGAGTTCCGGCCCACCTGGCGTGCGACCGGCTCCGAGAACGGCTCGTCCTACGTCTACAACCTGTCGTTCCCGACCCAGGGCCCGCTGCAGTCCGACCAGGTCTACAAGCCCAAGGACTCCGAGCTGGCCCAGGTCACCGAGACGTGGAAGGCCATGGGCAAGGAGGGCGACTACATCGACGCGATGTTCATCCGCCCCTCCTGGAGCGGCAACGCCTACGTCCCCGTGAGCCCGTTCGGCACGGTCCATGTGCCCGGTACCCGCACGGCCTACTACACGACCGGCGACGGCGCCTGGTACCACGGCGCGATGACCAGCTTCCCGTTCGCCGCGTTCATGAGCGACCACGAGCGCACCTACCAGGCCGGACAGCGGAGCGCCGAGGAGTGGTACGGCGGCCCCCTGCGGCCGGCCGCGGCACGCGACGCCGACGGCAAGCTGATGCTGGCAGCCGAGCGGCAGGGCGACCTGATCGGCATCCAGACCGCACTCTGGCTCGACGGTTCCGGGGACCACTGGTCCTCCGGTGGGTCGTTCGGCGACCTCGGCAACCTGAGGCTGAAGCGCAACGGTGAGCAGATCGCCACCAGCGCCTGGCCGGACGGAGTGTTCAGGGTGCCGGACGAGGACTCTGCGTACGAGCTCACGCAGAACCTGGAGAAGATTCCGACCTCGGACCGGAACTGGCTGCGCTCCACCGCCGTCACCACCACCTGGAGCTTCCGCTCCCACCGGGAGCCGGACGTCTACTCGCGCGGCCTGCCGATCCTCTTCCCGGCGTACGACATGCCGGTGGACGGCCTGAACACCCTGCCCGCGCAGAGCGGTATCAGGGTGGGGCTGTCGGTCGAGGGCCACGCGGGGTACACCCCGGGCGCGATCAAGGAAGCCTCGCTGTCCTACTCCTACGACGACGGCACCACCTGGATCCAGGCGCCGACCGAGCAGCAGGACGGCAAGTGGACGGCCGTCCTCGACCACACCGGCGCCTCCGGCAAGCAGATCACGATGAAGGCCACCTTCACCGACGCCAACGGCAACGCGGTCACCCAGACCATCAAGCGCGCCTACGACGTGCGGTAACCACACAGTCCGGCCGGGCGGTCTCCCACCACAGGGAGGCCCGCCCGGCCGGTCATGCGATCCGGAGCGGCGATCGGAGTGGGGTGGGGGTGCGACGTGCAGCCCGAGCCCAGGGCTGAAGCTTCCCCATGTGTGCCATCGATTACGGCCGTGTCCTGCGGGACACGGCGGCCGTCGAGCGGTGCGCTGGACAGCAGCACGTCGACGTTGTCGCCCAGGGGCAGCGGCTTCGCGCCGAAGTTCACCACGCATCGCAGGCCTGCGCCGCGTTCGAAGCCGAACCACTCGCGGTTGTCGGGACCGTCGAGCTTCAGCGTGGCGTCGGAGGCCGGGTGGTCTCGCCGCGGCCGCAGCCGCAGCGCGGTACAGCGCCGGCATGGAGTTCCGGTCGTCGCCCTGCACCGTCGCGCTTACGTAGCGTGCCAGCCGTTTGTGGTCGTAGATGCCGGCGTGGCCACCATCACTCGTTCGCCTGGGGACACCGCCCCGGGAGGCGCGGGATGGCGGTCCAGCAGGTCGCGCCAATCGCGGAACAGAGGGTGCAGTTCCTCCTCGTCGTAGTAGGACGTCAGGTGGTTGCGGTAGATGTCCTGGTGTTGGCCCGAGCCGGCGTCGGGCAGGCCTTCCGCCTTGAACAGGGTGTGGGCGACTTCGACCTGGAAGCCGTCGACGCCACGGTCCAGCCAATGCTTGAGGACGCGCTCGAAGTCGGCCACGACCTCGGGGTCGTGCCAGTTCGGATCCGGCTGCTCCGGTGCAAACTAGGCCCATGGGTGTGCAGGTAACGGCAGGGGAGTCCCGTGCCGCGGTCGGGACGGGACCGTCGCTGGTCTGGCCGGTTGGACGGTGCTGTCAGCGTGTTCCACCTGTCACAGTTGCCGTCCCGTCTGCTGCCGACAGTGGACGGGCCAGTACCTTTCGGTCCGAGTGTCTGGGGATGGGATGGACGTCCTGGGAATCGACGCCTGCGGTAAGCGGGGGTGGGTGGGTATCCGGCTCACGGACGGCGCGTACGCGGGAAGTCTGGTGGCGGTATCCCTCGATACGCTGATCGAGCGTGCCGGTGCGGTCGCGGCGATCGCGGTGGACATGCCGCTGGGTCTTGGCGAGAAGGGCTGGCGTGCCGCTGATCTCGCGGCCAAGGCGCTGCTGGGAACGCGACGCAGCAGCGTTTTCCTCATCGCGCCAAGGCCCGCATGGCAGGAGATTGATTATCCGGCAGCCGCAAACCGGTGCCAGGAGCTCACCGGGAGTCGGCTGAGCCGGCAGGCGTGGGCGCTGGCACCGAAACTTCTAGAGGCTCGGGCGTGCTGGCTTGCCGATGAGCGCATTCACGAGGTGCACCCCGAGGTGTCCTTCTATGCCTTGGCCGGCGGGGTGCCACTGGCGTACGCCAAGAAGACCTGGCGCGGTCAAAACCTACGCCGCGCACTTCTGGCCGAGGCGGGACTCGTGCTCCCGGACGAACTCGGAGAGGCCGATCGGGTCGCCGTGGACGATGTACTCGACGCCGCTGCCGCCGCCTGGTCGGCGCACCGGATCGCGCTCGGGATCGCAGAGCGGGTTCCCATGGTGCCCGAGCCGGACGCGGAGGGCCGCCTCATCGAGATTCGATACTGAGTGATTCATCAAGTAACAGGTCGTGTGCACAGACCCTGACCCTCCGTTTGTGGCCAGGTCCCAATTCCGGAAAGTGTTCAGCGTCTCAGGTCGGACCCGGTGAAATGTGCAGCTCGAGTCATCCTTGCGCGACCACGACCGTATCGTTAGTGGTCAACTCCCCCCTCGGACGCCATCGTGCGGGACCTCGGCCTTACGGTCGGGGTCCTTGTTGCGTGTGGGTGTTCGTAGGTGATGGCGATGCCCGGGGCTTCGTAGAGTGGGCCCTTCGAGGGCTGCTTGGTAGTGGGCGCGTCGTCGCTCGCAGCCCTTGATCGTTTGGCGGGCCCGGGCCTGCCCGGTTTCCACCTCTGGGGGCGTGTTCGCCGCGGATCGAGGTTCCCGACCGTCTGCTCGTGGGAGCGAGGCCGGAGTAGGAGGCGTCTGCAAGGTCATCGCGGCCCGCACCAGGATCCGGGCGCGGGCGATCTTCCGCTTGCGAGGCGGCGGGACGGCCGGAGCAGCTCCCACAAGGGGCGCTTCGGCGGATGAGGGTGACGTCCAGACCCAGACCACGGTTTCGGCAGGCACCGGTAGGCAGTGCGATCGGCAACTCGTGGGCGGCGTTGGTCGGGGCGGTGCGGAACTGTAGGAGCCCGGGCGGCGGCTGTGGTGGGTGGCTGCGATGGACGTGGCGGTGCGGTCGTGGCTCAGGACGGAGACGCCGAGCGCGCGGAGGCCGGGTTCGCGTGTCACCCACCCCGTGCGTGCCTCCCCGCACCGTGGTGATCAAGTGACAGGAACTTGAGGGCGGGCCAATGGTGGCGGCTTCCGGCGCCCGGGGGGTGCGGCCCGTAGCAAGGGGCCCTGGGGCCCGATCAACGGCGTGATGATCCACCACACCGTCACCTCGGGCACCGAGAACTCCGTGAACATCTGCTACAACGGCTACTCCGGCCTGCCCGGCCCGCTGTGCCACGGCGTCATCGACAAGAAGGGCCACGTCCACCTCGTCGGCAACGGCCGCGCCAACCACGCCGGCCTCGGCGACAGCGACGTCCTGCGGGCCGTCGTCAACGAGACGAAGCTGCCGCCCGACAACGAGGCCGACACCGACGGCAACCGGCACTTCTACGGCTTCGAGTGCATCAACCTCGGCGACGGCAAGGACCCCTGGCCGGATGCGCAGAAGGACGCCATCGCGCGGGTCGCCGCCGCCATCTGCCGGCACTACGGCTGGAGCGAGCGCTCGGTGATCGGCCACAAGGAGTGGCAGCCGGGCAAGCAGGACCCGCGCGGCTTCACCATGGACTGGTTGCGCGGGCGCATCGCCGCCCGGCTGGCCGGAAAGGGCTCCGGGAAGCCGCAGGAGCCCAAGCCGGCGCCCAAGCCGTCGTACGCCCCCTTCCCGGGCAGCGGCTTCTTCCACAACGGGCAGAAGTCGCCACTGATCACGGCGATGGGCCGCCGGCTCGTCGCCGAGGGATGCAGCCACTACGAGAAGGGGCCCGGCCCCGAGTGGACCGAGGCCGACCGCAAGTCCTACGTGGCCTGGCAGCGCAAGCTGGGCTTCAAGGGCAAGGACGCCGACGGCATCCCGGGCAAGTTCAGCTGGGACAAGCTGAAGGTGCCGTCGGACGGCTGAGAGCGCCGGTCCGAAGGACCGCCGGCCCGCTCGGCGGAAGGGAACGCACCCGGGCGGGGCCATCGGCCCCGCCCGACGTTCGTCGTTGAAGGGTTGTGCGAGTCTGCCGGGTTTCCGTCCCGCGTGGCTGTAAGGGCCCCCGGTCAGGCGTGTCGACAATGCTCCGCAACCAGCCGGCGACAGACCGGAACCAGTGACGGATCCGCGAAGCCCCGTTTGGGCAAGGAAAAAGCCGGCTCACCCGAGGCGTCCAGCAGAATGAACTGGCGCTCAGTTTCCACGAACGCGCCAAACGCATCCCATGCGTAGGAACAGGCTGTCTCGCTCGTGCGCACCGTCAGTCCATCCTCCGTGACCGTCGCCTCATGTACCTGTTTCGCCTCCTCGGAACGGCTCCCCACCTTCTCTGCCCCGCGGCGCATACCCCAACGGGTAGAGAGGATGAGCAGGGTTCGGGTGTACTTCACGAACAGTCCTGCGCACAGGAACATGATCAGGAAGGTGGCCGGCGGCTTTTCCGGGACACATATCTCAATCACTCCGAACAGCATCATGACCAGCAGACTCGAAGCCGCATTGCGCACGGCCCGGTTCCGCGAACGCCGCAGCCGGGGCGACGTGGCAGATGCTTCCGCCAGATCTCCAGGCTCTGGCATATACGTGAGCGTGAACGCCTGCAACGACCTCTCCCCGCTGATCCAGATGTATGGCGCATCATAGGATCACGCGGCTTGACGCCCGGGGGGCATGGTCCTTCCACAGCGGCGTGCCTGAGCGCCCATGACGGGCTCGCGCTCAGGAGCAGAGATTCACGTGCCGGACGGCCAGGACGTGTCCCGCCGCGTCGATGAGGCGACTGCGGGCGAGATGGCCGCCGGCCACCGCATTGGTGATCGCCGAGGCGATCGAGGACGTTTGGGAGCTGGTATTGCCCCCCAGGTCGAACATGACCATGTCGGCACCGGAGCGCAGGGCCTGGACGGCCGCGGCGGGGACGCTGAAGCCTGCGGCGGAGATCGACTTGGCGCTGAGCGAGTCGGTGACCACCAGCCCCTTGAAGCCCAGCTTGCCGCGCAGCTCGTAGCTGATGACGGTGGGTGACAGGCTCGCCGGATTGGTGGCCAAGCCCGGCACGATGTTGTTGGAGACCATGATCGCCGGGGCACCAGCCTTGATGGCCGCTGTGAACGGTGGGATGCCCACCTTTTGCAAGGTGGACCAGGGCAGGGTGCGGGCGGGGCCGAAGTCGGAGTTGTAGCTGGAGTTGCCAAGGCCCGGGAAGTGCTTGACGACAGGTATCACGTGTCCGGCGCGCAACCCGTTCATGTACGCGACACCGTCCTTGGAGACCACCGAGGTGCTGCCGCTGAAGGAGCGCCATCCGTCGGGGTTGGTCCGACTGGGAGCCACGTTCCTGCCGTCGACGTCGACCACCGGCGCGAGGTCCGTGTTCACCTGGGCGGCCGCCATCTTGGTGGCGACCTTCGTGACGTTCCGCTGGATCTGGGCTGGGGTCCAGTGCTTGCCCATGTACGCGGGCCAGGGCAGGGATCCGACGAGGTTCGCCATGCGCTGGATGCCGCCGCCCTCCTCGTCGGTCATCACCAACAGGCCCAGGTGGCCGGGTACATGGGACTTCAGGGCGGTCAGCCGGGAGCCGAGGTCGGACGGTGCCTTGCTGCCGAACAGCAGCACACCGCCGGCGCCGGCGCTCACCTCGGATGTGGCGTCGGACACCGACGTCTCCGACACCGGGACGGCGATGGTCAGCATGGCCAGCCGACGGTTCGACCAGCCGGCCAGCTTCGTGTTGTTGGTGCACGTGGCGGCGGTGAGGTCCGCAGCGAAGGGCGAAGGGGAGTGGGAAGGCGCGGCGGACGGGGCGAGGGACACGCCGGGGCCATTGAAGTGCGGGGCCGCCTTGGGGGCGCCCGTGCCACAGCCCGTCAGGAGCATGGCCGCCACGGCGGCAACGGCGCTCAGTCTGCGTGCGGTCGTGGCCCGGCAGGGGAGGCGTGGCGGTGCTGTCGCGCTTCTGCGGTCACGGTACGCCGGGAGAATCATCGCCCGGCCTCCTTTCGGAATGCGCGACGACACCTGTCGCGCGGAGGGCCGTATCGGCATGAGGCTGCTTTACGAAGAGTGAGATGCGCACCAGCCCGCATTTGTTCGCTGGTTCACGGTCGCAGTACCAGGATCTCGCGTCTCGGAGTCGGCCGGAAGTGGGTCGCAGCGCTGTTCAGGGTGGGACGGGTGTGGGGCGGGGACGCACTCGGGCCGGGAAACGGCAGGTCATGCAAGAGGTCGTGGGCTCAAGTCCCGCCCCCCGACACAGGTCAGAGGCCCATTCGTTTGAAATCCTGCCCACCTACGTCCCGTTCGGCGCGATCGTCCTGACCGTCTTCTGCGCCGTCGAGGGCAAGTCGGAGGCTGACGAGTACGGCCCGTAGAGGCTGATTCCCCCAGACGTCCCCCGACAACGCTCGGCCCTTGGGAAACCGCAGGTCACAGTGCGCGAACGGAGCCCGCTGGAAGTGGGCCGGCTGTACTTCGGGCCGTCCGGGGGTGACCAGAAGAGCCGTCCGCTGATCGTGTCGGAGACCCTTATGGCGCGCGGAGGGACGGGTGGGGCTCACGGTGCGACGCCGTTGGCACGACGGCGCGGAGGGGGAGGGTGGAAGGCGTCGTGGCGAGCGGGGACCGGCCGGTGTTGTGGGCTGAGGCGGCCAGGAGGGTGGGGGCGCGGTGGTGCCCGCCCTCACGTGGACCGCTTTGGAGTTGGTCGACAGGAAGTCCAAGGCGGACGCCGCCACGGCGACTGACAGGCCGCTTCCAGAACTTCAAATTCCCGTACAACCACCCCCACGCATCAGGGATCTGATCACGTGAGTCAAACAGACTCCATGATCACTTGGGCCCCGCGCCGAAGACGGACCGCGAGGAACGACCGGCGTCGGCCCCTTTCTCCACCTGGGGAACGCATGCGTATACGAGCCATTGCGGCCGCCGTCTCCGGCGCCCTGGCCCGCACCGCCCAACTGCTTCTCGTCCTCGCCCTGTTCGCCGCAGCGGGCGGGACCCTCACTGGCTGCGGCGCGGTGGCGGAGGTCCGTGCTCGTCAGGTCGCCGACGCCCGCGCTCGTGAGGTCGCCGACGCCTGGGACGGCTCCGAGGCCGCCCGGGTTTGGCGGAAGGGCTACCACCCGATCGGAGAGGCTGTCGACCTACCCGAAAACGCCTTCCACGACATATCCGACAAGCATGCCTACGAGGCCCAGAACTTCGCCCTGCGCGGCCAACTCCCCGCTGCGCCACGGAAGAACGGCCGGGTGAAGTGGGAGAGCGGGGGCTCGCTCACGCTGCCGCTGATGGAGGCGCGGCAGGCGTACGAGGCCGTGGCCGGCGGCGGCAACGACGGACCGCACTTGACCGTGACCGGGGTGAAGCTGGGTGAGATGACCCTGTCCACCAGCCGCGGCCCGGCGACCGTCCCGGCCTGGCTTTTCACCCTGGACGGCTACGACACTCCGCTCAAGCTGGCCGCCGTCCGTCCCTCGAAGTCTCTCAAGCCGCCGGTCAATCCGGAGGGGTCCGGCGACTCGTTGCAGCTGGTCGGGACCGCGAGGGACGGCCGGTCCGTCACGGTGCTCGCCGGCCACGGGTCCTGCGACGACGGTCCTGCCGTGGACGTGCTGGAGACGAGCGGGAGCGTGGTGCTGTCCGCTTCCGTCGTCGGGACGAAGGAGGGTCCCTGCACCGCGGACCTGCTGCTGGAGGAGGTGACGGTGAAGCTGAACCGGCCCCTCGGCGACCGTCTCCTGCTGGACGCGTTCACCGGCCGGCCGGTGCTGTACGAGCGGTCGTAGGGGGACTCATCGATCGATGCGGCAACCCATCGGACCGCACATGCGGCGTGCCCGCCATCACGTGGACCGCTTTGGAGTTGCTCGACAGGAAGTCCAGGATGGCTGCCTCCACGACGACTGACAGGCGCTCACAGAAACGTCCCGATGACCCACCTGCTGCCCGGCGTCCTCGGCGACTGCGTACCCTCTGGCACCTCTGCTGGGGACCGGGCCAGTGCCGCGCGTACGGACCCCGACGCGCTGACCGCCCTGCGCGACGGTCGCACGGCCATGATCCGTCTTGACGCCCGGCGCCACGGCCGGCCCGTCCCGATTGACGCCCTCCCGCCGGCCGCCGGCCCCGGCCGCCCGCAGCCGCTCACCGGCACTGGCGAACGCTAGGTGTACACCGGTAGAGACTCCGGCGAGACCGACATGAAGAGGCCCGGACGCCGAGTCCGGGCCTCTGGTCTGCCGTTTTACCCCGAAGAGGGTGCGAGCCCAACACCGCCGACGACGGTTGCTGCACCAGTCAGGCTGCCGAACCGGCCTCGGCGTCCGCAGGTGCCGTAGGCGAACTTGCGGGCACGGGTGCCGTCCGGCTGGAGCACGTAGACCGCGCACTGATAGCGACCGTCCTTGCACTTGGTGATCGTGCCCACCCCATTGGGGTTGCGCTTGCGCTGACTGCCCATCAGGCGCCCTCCTCGATCTCGCGGGCGATGAAGTCACTCAGGGCGTCAGCGGGAATGCGGCGGGAGCGGCCGACCGTGATGGAGAGCAGGCGGCGAGAACGGATCAGGTCGTAGACCGTGGAGCGTCCGAGCTTGAGCCGCGCCATGACTTCCGGCACGGTCAGCAGCTCAGGGGTGACGGTGGTCATGCTGCGGCTCCTTCCGAGGCGAGTTGGTCGCGTAGGGCTTCGTGGGCGGTTTCGCGGTTGAGTTGGAGGTCGCGGGCGATGGTGGCGGCGAGGGTGGATTCGCCGGGGGTGTGGCCGTGTCCGGCGTATTGCCAGTCGGCGAGGACGAGGACGGTGTCCGGCTCGGTGTCGTCCAGGCCGAGGGCTTCGTGTTCCTGGGCGGCGCGGTAGTCGGCGCGGGCCTGGCGGAGGGTGCCGAGGGTGGTGGAGTAGCGGCGGGACTTGGAGGAGAAGTGGCCGTGGAAGCCGAGCATGTGCGCCCAGGCCCACAGCCGTCGGTCGGGGTAGAGGGGGGTCGAGCCTCTTGCAGGCTTCGATCAGGCGGCGGGTGTGGTCGGGGACGCCGTGGCGGTCGAGTTCGGCGAGTTCGCCGATGCGGCGATCCAGGGTGCCGGTGTTCTCGGCGGCCTTGGTGGCGTACTTGGCGACGTAGGAGGCGACCGCCTGCTCGGTGATGGCGGAGCCGTCCCCGAACGCCTTGACCGGCCGCACGTCGAGCTGTCGGCCCCATCGGAAGGTGCGGACCGGTTGGTCTTTGGCGGCCGGGACGGAGACCGAGGTGTAGGAGTGCGCGGCGGCGGCGCGGATCGCGTCGGCGAGCAGGTCGACGGTGGCCCAGGACGGCGGTGGGGTGTCCGGGCCGTCGGGTCCGTCGAGGCGGATCACGGCATGGAAGTGCACAGCCCCGCGTTTCTGGAACTCGGCGACCTTGCCGTACGACAGCCGGGCCGATTCCTTCAGCTCCCGTTGGGTGATGCCGGCGCGGGCGGCGATCTCGCGGCGGAGCCGGTTGGTGAAGCGCTGCCAGAGCTGCCCGGCGTGGTTGTTGAACAGCACCGCGCCCGCGTAGTCGTACGTGCTCGGATCCAGGGCGGTGCCCAGTTCCGGGGCATCCGGGGCGTGGTGGGTGCCGCAGCGGCAGGCGCCGTGGTCGGGCCGGTTGTGGACCGGGCCGAACGAGGGCGCGGTGAGGGTGGCGAACACCCGCGGGTGGTCGCGGACGGTGGCGGGGATGTTGCGGCGGTCGTCTCCGGCCAGGCCCGCGCGGATGAGGTGGTAGGTGTCGCCCGCGTACGTCCAGGCGCAGGACGGGCAGCGGGTCGTGCAGGTGGGCGAAGGACAGGGCACCGGCGATGACGGCCTGTACCAGGACGGCATCCACACGCAGGGCTGAGCGGGGCATGGTGGCTTCTCCTTCCTGGCTCAGGCAGCGGCCGGGGCGGACTCGACGGCCGGGGCCGGAACCGGCTTGAGGGTGCCGAGGACGGGCCGGAACGACGCGAGGGCGGGCAGGGCCGGGGTCAGGTCGGCGTGCCGGTTGCAGGTGTTCACGGCCTGGCGCAGCGAGGTGTGCGGGGCGCGGATGCGGGCCCAGCCGCCGGTCGAGTCGCCGGTGATGGCGACGCCGGGGGTGTCGGTGGGGATCTGGATCGCGGCCAGCACAGCATCCGGGGCGATGTCGCCGAAGGCCATGTTCGCCGAGGCTTCGTCGTTGACCCGGTGCGCGGTCCGGCCGGTGAGCTGGGCGCGGAGCATGGTGATGCCCTTGCCGAGTTCGGAGCCGAAGCGCTGCCCGCAGACCTCCAGGTAGATGCCGGCGGCGCGGCCGAGCTGGGCGAGCCGCGCGAGTGCGGTGATGATCCGGTCCCGGCGCTTCTCCTCCTCCTTGCTGGCGAAGAGGGCGAGTTCGGCGACCTCGTCGACCAGGACCACGATCGGCACCGGCCGCAGGTCCTCGCGCAGGTCCCAGATGTCGGCAGCGATCTCCGCATCCGGCACGTCAGCGGTGATCCGCTGCTCAGCCCGGATGAGCTGATAGACGCCCTCCATGTGGGACACCAGCGCATCCAGGAGTTCCGCGGCGGTGTCGGGGTTGTCGGCGAGCGCGGAGAACCGGCGGGCCAGGGGGAACAGCTCCACCCCTTGCTTGCAGTCGATGCCGACCAGGGCGACCCGGTGCGGGGCGAGCGCGGCCACGAGGTTGCGCTGATAGACGGACTTGCCGGACTCCGTGGCACCGAGGGTGAGCGCGTGTGGCACGGCGCGGTAGTCGCGGTAGTGCACGGCTCCGTCCTCGCGCAGGGCGACCGGGACCCGCATCGGCCGGGTGTCGACCAACGTCGGCATCTGCACCCGCTTGAGCACGTCATAGCCGGTCATCCGCACCTCGACCACGCCGGAGCGCAGCTCACGGGAGGTGACGCCGTACAGGGCGAAGGAGTGCCGCAGCCGGTCACACGAGGCGGCCACGTCGAAGGCGTCCTGACCGGGGCGGAGCTTGAGCCGCAGCACCAGGCCGGTCCGGGTCGGCCGCACCCGCAGGATGCGCGGGGCACGAGGGCCGGGAACGGGCCGGTTGGTCATCCGCGCCATGGTGAGGCGCCAGCGGGGGGCCGGGACGTGGCGGGGGCGCCGTACCCGACTGCGAGTCCGCTGTGGTGTGCGTGGGGTGCTCCCATCCCGTCCACCGCCGACCCAGGCAGAGCCGAGCAGACGCGGCCCAGGGCGTCCAGGATGCTCCTATAGATCGTCAAGCGGCCTGTAGGCGGTTTGGCTGTGGGATATTCATGCTGGTCAGGTGCTTGTAGACCTCTCGCGCGATGAAGCGTTTGAGGCAGCGGAAGATGTCCTTCTTGGACATCCCTTCGGTAGTCCGTCGCGCGACGTAGAGCCGGGTGCGGGGGTCGTAGCGCATCCGCACGAGGGCGATCGTGTGGAGGGCATGGTTGGCCTGGCGGTCGCCGCCGCGGTTGAGGCGGTGGCGGTTGGTCCGGCCGGAACTGGCGGAGATGGGGGCTGCCCCGCAGAGGTGGGCGAAGGAAGCTTCGGACTTCAGCCGGTCGGGATTGTCACCTGCGGTGATCAGGAGTTGGGCGGCTGTCTCGGTGCCCACACCGATCAAATCCACCAGCCCGGGAGCCGCTTGCGCGACCAAGGGGTCGAGTTCGGCGTCGGCCTCGGCTATCTCCTCGGTGAGGTGCTGGTAGCGGCGGGCCAGACGCCGCAGTGCGGTTCGCACTGCGCAGGTCGGGTCGGCGAGGTCCGCGCCGGGGCGAGAACGGGCAAGCTGCGCAATCAACTGGTAGGTGGGCAGGCCGCGCAGGCGTTCCCGGACCTCGGCGGGGGCGGAGACGATGAGCGTGCGGATCTGGTTGATCGTCTGGGTGCGGGACTTGATGGCCGAGCGGCGGACCACTCGCAGGGACCGGATGGCCTCCATCATGAAACGAGACCGGCGGAACCACCTCGTTCAAGCCGCTTGACACACAGAGGCGCTATGAGGTCACAGGCGCTCGACCGGCCGCGTGCATAGCGGCACCGCCCAGCCGGCCGACGATTCCTGGAAAGGACAGCCCGAAGCGTCAATCGTTCGGTGAGTCAGGCCGCCGAGCGATGCCACGATCATCCTCACAGTCGTTCGTACAGTGGCGCGCTCCACCTGGACGCCCTGAACCACGCCCGCTCCACGGTGTGTGGGTCGACGGCGGACGGGATGGGAGCTGGGGAGAGTGGTGGGCTGGTGTCGCTTGAAGGACGCTAGCCGTGGGGAAAGCTCGGAATTATATAGGCACCCACTGGCAACGCGGGAAGTAGGAGCAGGGTATTCCGGGGGTTCGCCAGGCGGAGAGTGGTGATTACGGGGGCACGCCCACAAATTCTTATCAGAAAGGCGGTTCGTCGGGCCATTGCGAGATGCTGACCTGACTAGCAAGATCGGCGAGCCCATCATCTTTGAGAGCACCCGCGTATTCTGACCGCTTGGACCAAGGGATAGCTTCGAGCAGGACGCGGTGCATCCCAAACCGGTTATGACGGGATCCCGCTGAGTTACTCCTTCAGGCTGTCGCCATCGTCCTCAATTGGCGTGTCGGGAAACACCGCATGGTCGCCCCGTTACCGTGCGGGGGTCGACCACAAAGGACTGCCCGGCGGCTGGCGGGTAAAGGCTCCCTCAGCCGCGTACCGGCGTAGCCCGATCGAGAGGATCTGGACCTTGAGCGATTTTTCCCGCCGCTACCTGCTCAGGGCGTCAGCGGCCGTCGGCGCCGGGGCGGTCGTCGTCCCGGGCCTTACGGCCGCAGGCGCGCCGGACATTGCGGCCGCGAGCACCTCGGGCCTTCTGGCCGCGAGCGACCCGACTAAAGGGTCGTCGGGATGTCCGCCGGCGAAGCTGACCGGTCACGTCGTCCGCCCCGGTGACGCCTCGTACACGGATGATCGCATCGACTACGACCAGCTGTTCTCTCACTACCCGCTGGTCATCGTCTTCGCCCAGAAGACCCAGGACGTGGTGAACGCCCTCACCTGGGCGCGGCAGCACAACGTCGCACTGCGAGTACGCAGCGGCCGCCACGCCCTGGAGGGCTGGTCGAACATCGACAACGGCATCGTGATCGACGTCAGCCAGCTCAAGTCGGTCCACATCGACACCCACGCTCGTATCGCGACGGTCGGCGCCGGCCTGACCCAGTTGGAAGCGGTGACGACGCTCGCCAAGCAGGACCTCGCGGTCACGACCGGAAGCGAGGGCAGCGTCGGCTTGGTCGGTGCGACGGTCGGCGGCGGCCTTGGCCCCCTCAACCGCTATCTCGGCATGGCCTGCGACAGCCTGATCGGGACCGAGGTCGTCGTCCCGTCGGGTCGCGACTGCGCCAAGGTGATCCATGCCGACCTGAAGGACCACTCAGACCTGCTCTGGGCGCTCCGTGGGGCGGGAAACGGCAACTTCGGAATCGTCACGCAACTCACCTACAAGGTGCACCCGCTCAAGCGCATCGCCTATGTGCAGGCGACCTGGGACGGCCTTACGGACCTGCATGGGATCTTCGATGCATGGCAGCGTACGGTACCGTTCGCCGACAACCGCCTCGGATCCGAAGTCGAGATCCACAAGTCCCAGATCCTGCTGTTCGCGTGGCTCGCGGAGGGCACGGCGGCAGAGGCCAAAAAGATGCTGGCCCCGATCCTGTCGATCGGCACGCCCGATGTGAAGGTGCAGGTCGGTAACTGGGGCCCCATCTTTGCCGGAGCCCAGGTCCCGCGCTCGCAGGAGCCCGCCAACGTGAAGTTCTTCTCACAGTTCGCCAAGAAGCTGTTCCCGAAGAAGGCGATCGACGTCATCGGCCACTACATGCGAAACGCTCCCACGGAGGACAGCAACTACTTCATCGATGCCTTCGGCGGGGCGATCAAGAAGGAGCCCCGCGGCGGCACCGCGTTCGTGCACCGCGACGCGATCTTCTACGGCGAGATCGGCGCAGCCTGGGGAACTCCTTCAACGACACCAGGCGTCTGCGACCCGCTCACCTCGACGTGCCAGGCCTGGACCGCCGAATTCAGCCAGGCGATGCGCAGCTTCGTGGACGGCGCCTACGTCAACGTGCCGAACGTCGGCATGCAGGAGTGGGAGACCGCCTACTGGGGGAGACGCCACTTCGAGCGGCTGCGCGAGATCAAGGCGAAGTACGACCCCTACAACGTCTTCCAGTACGAGCAGAGCATCCCGCCCGCGTCACGCTGATCGAACAGTTCGCCGTCGGGGCCCCGCCCCGGTCAGGCTCGGCCTTTCACGCAGAAGGGCCCGACGCAGTCGAAGGGGTGTCGTTAGCCTCGATCTTGCATGAGGGATCGTCAGCTTGCTGACGATCCCTTTGCTCGTTCAGAGTGAAGATTACTGCTTGCGGGCAGGGCTGATGGTCCGGCTGTCGTGCCGGGTGGGCGCCGGGTTCCACGCCTCCGGTTGTGAGGGTGCTGATAGCAGGGATGGGATGCTGCTGGTCAGCCAGGGTTGGGCAGAGCTTCGAGCCGGTCGAGGGCGATCTGGATGATCTCCAGCCAGATCTGGCTCTGGGGCGTGTCGTGCAGGGCAGGTTGCGCAGGCCGGTGGAACGGGCGGCGCGGATGCGGTCCTCGGCGCGGACGCGGGGTGCTGACATCAGCAGCTGACATCAACAAGCACGGACAGCGGTGCATAGTCACGGACGGTTACCTGAAGCAAGGTGCGACGTTGGTGCATTGGATGGCTTCTGCGACTTGATCGACTGCGACCTGCACGCGCCTACGGATCAGAAGGGTTCTGACATCCACGGCTGACATCAACGACGCCGGACGGGGGCGTACACCAGCACCTCTGTCTGGCCGCCGCACCAGTCGATGACGGCCGCCGGAGCGGACTCGGATCGAACTCCTAAAGCGGTGTTCTCGGGGGTCTCTTCCTCCAGGCGTGCCCCAGGGGTGTCCAGCAATGGCCTCGCCCGCCGCCTTGACCAGTCGGACCGTCGCGGTCAGGGGCACCTTGTCGAACTCAGGTGAGGTGATCAGGCCTTCCTGAGGGTGGGAGATCGACGGCACGGTGAGCAACTGATCACCAGGCTCGCCTGCCGGATGACTGCAGGGGTGGCCGGTTCGTGCGTCCGTCGGAGAAGCTGGGTGTACGGAAGCGGCAGAGCGGACTGAGGTGGTCGGCGATGGCGGACGAGAGTGTGGACTACCCGGGTCTCATCGTCCCGGCCGGGCATGTCGAGCCGGTGCCGCGGCGCATCCGTGCGCAGGTCGGCGGCCGGTGGGTGTTCGACACCCGGCGGGCGTTGTACGTGTGGGAGTGGCCCGGCTATCCGCAGTACAGCATTCCGCTGCGGGATCTGGCCGAGGGCGTCCTGACCGACGACGGCCGCGCCGGCCGGCTGGGCCCCGGCCCCGCGCGGCGGCACTCGCTGCGGGTCGGCTCCGAGGTCCGCGAGGGTGCGGCGTGGGTCTGGGACGAGGGAGCCCCGAAGGCGCTCATCAGCACCGCCCGTTTCCGGTGGGACGCGCTCGACGCGTGGTACGAGGAGGAAGAGCAAGTCTTCGTGCACCCGAGGAGCCCGTACACCCGGGTGGATGCGCTGCGCTCGTCCAGCAGCGTGCGCGTCGAGGTGGACGGCACCGTCCTGGCCGACGCGCCGTCCTCGGTGAAGCTCTTCGAAACCGGCCTGCCGACCCGTTACTACGTCGAGCGCGCCTTTGTCGACTGGACCCGGCTGCGTTCCTCGGCCACGGTGACGGCGTGCCCGTACAAGGGGAGGACCAGCGGGTATTGGTCGTTCGTGAGCGGAGCCGTCGCCCATGACGATGTCGCCTGGGCGTACGACTTCCCGACGGTGTCGTGCTCCGCCATCGCGGGGATGGTCGCGTTCTACAACGAGCACGTCGACCTGTACGTAGACGACGTCCTGCTCCCGCGGCCCACCGCACTCTCGCGGGCTCAGTGGGACAAACAGCAGCGGGCGCGTTCCTGAGCCGCTCACCGGCGCCCACGGATCGGGGTGGACGGCATGTCCATGGTGGAAGTCGTGCAGCCGCTGGTGCCGCCGGTGCACCGGCGTGCACGGGGCCGCACACCCTCCTGTCAGGGTGCGGTTGCCGGCGTGTCCACGACCATCCAGTCGAGCACCGGGGTGCTCTGCAGGTAGATCAGTCCGCACATGAAGAGCATGAAGACCACGCTCCACACGATGACCCGGCGGAAGAGGATCCCCTCTCGGCCCTCGAAACCGACCGCGGCCGCGGCGATGGCGAGGTTCTGCGGGGAGATCATCTTGCCGAGCACGCCACCGGAGGAGTTGGCCGCGGCCATGAGGGTGGGCGACAGGCCGGCCTGGTGGGCGGCGGTGATCTGCAGGGCGCCGAACAGGGAGTTGGAGGAGGTGTCGGAGCCGGTGACGGCAACACCCAGCCAGCCGAGGACAGGTGACAGGAGGGCGAAGGACCCGCCGGCGCCGGCCATCCACAGACCCAGTGTGGTGGTCTCACCGGACTCGTTCATGATGTAGCCGAGTCCCAGCACCAGCATGACGGTGAGCACCGCGAACTTCAGCTGGTTCAGGGTGCGTCCATAGGCGCGCAGCGCGCGGCGCGGGCCGACCTGGAGCAGCACCACGCTGATCAGGCCGGCTATCAGCAGCAGACTCCCGGCCGCCGAGAGGTAGTTGAGTTTGAAGGTGGTGGCGACCGGGTCGCCGTTCGGTTTGACGATGTGCAGCCCCGGCCAGTCGACGATGTGCGTCACCGACTCCAGGCCGGTACCGGTCGTGCCGACCTTGGTCGGCGCCTTTCCGGTGATCGCCGCGACCCGGGTGGCCAGCACGAACACCACGATGATGGCCAAGTAGGGCGCGTATGCCTTGAAGACGTCCAGTGGCCCGTCGTGCGTGTCGCGGTCGGCGTCCGCGTCCGCTTCGCCGCCGGCGCTGCCGAGGTCGCCGCCGGGACCGTCGTCCTCGTCGTTCTCCTGGTACGTCTCCTCGGCGTGCCACACCCGGGTGAACGCCAGCACCGCCAGCGCGGAGGCGAGCGCGGCGACGATGTCGGCGAGCGGCACGGACCAGAAGTTCGAGGACAGGTACTGGAAGACCGCGAAGGACACGCCGCACACCACTGCCGGCGGCCAGGTCTGCCGCAGCCCTCGTCGGCCGTCCACGATGAACACCAGAGCCAGCGGCACGAACAGCGCCAGGATCGGCGTCTGCCGGCCGACCATCGCGCCGAGGTCGTCCACGGGCAGACCGGTGACGCCCGCCAGTGTGGTGATCGGCACGGCTATCGCGCCGAACGCCACGGGTGCGGTGTTGGCGACCAGAGCGACAGTGGCCGCCTTGAGCGGCTTGAAGCCCAGGGCGATCAGCATGACCGCACTGATCGCGACGGGAGTGCCGAAACCGGCCAGCGCCTCCATGAGAGCGCCGAAGGAGAAGGCGATGATGATCGCTTGCACCCGCTGGTCGTCGCTGATGGACGCGAAGGACCTGCGCAGTACGTCGAAGTGGCCTGTTTCGACAGTGAGGTTGTAGACCCAGATCGCGTTGATGACGATCCACATGATCGGGAAGAAGCCGAACGCGGCGCCCAGCAGCCCGCTGTTGAGGGCGTCGGCGAGCGGCATCGAGTACACGGCGACCGCGAGCACCACGGCGACGACAAGAGAGATCAGTGACGCCAGCCACGCCTTCATCCGCACCACGCCGAGCAGCACGAACAGGACCAGCAGCGGAAGGATCGCGATGATGGACGACAGCCCGAGCGAATGGCCCACCGGACTGTAGTCCTGCTGATAGTTGGCGAGGATCATGTAGCACCCTTTTCTACGACACCGGAGAGGAGGGGGCTGTGCCACGGATCGGCGCCGGGGTGGTCTGTGTGGCCGTGCAGACCATGAACCGGGCCTCGCCGACCCGTCCCGCTCGGCCGAGATCGGCCGGTCACCCCCGTGGGCGACGGCCGGCGGCGACTGCTCGGCCACCTTCGACGGGCAACTCGGCCCCCTGCTGCGACTGCACCGCCCTCCCCGGCACCAGGACGGCAAGGGTGCTGCGCGCTTCTCGCCGCAGCGTGCGGCGTCGGGCGAAGGTCGCGGTCAGGGCGAGGATCGAGACCGTGCCCCCGTAGAACACGGCGGCCATCGTGGAGAGGAGCCCGATCGTCATCGGGCACGCACCTTTCTTCCCCCGTTCGGCCCGCCCGGCTCACAGGGCCCTGGGCGGGTGCTGATGCGTTTCCTCCCCACCATACGCACGTCGTCAACTCCCCGTCGCGCGCCGCCGGTCAGCCGGTCAGCCGGTCGTCGCGTCGGCGGTGGGGGCGGTGGCGCGGGCGGCGTGCAGGCGGGCGTAGGGGCCCCGCGCGTCGATGAGCTGGTCGTGGGTGCCCTGCTCGACGATCCGGCCGGACTCCATCACGACGATGACGTCGGCGTCCCGGATGGTGGACAGGCGGTGCGCGATGACGAAGCTCGTCCGGCCCGCCCGCAGGGTGTTCATGGCCCGCTGGATCAGCAACTCGGTGCGGGTGTCCACGGAGCTGGTCGCCTCGTCCAGGATGAGCACGGCGGGCCGGGCGAGGAACGCCCTCGCCACCGTGATCAGCTGCTTCTCTCCGGCGCTGACACCGCCGGACTCGTCGTCCAGGACCGTGTCGTACCCCTGCGACAGCGTGCGGATGAAGCGGTCGGCGCAGGTCGCGCGGGCCGCCTCCACCACGTCCGCGCGGGTCGCGCCCGGGGACCCGTAGGCGATGTTCTCGGCGATCGTTCCCTTGAACAGCCAGGTGTCCTGGAGGACGAGGCCGAAGCGGGAGCGCAGGTCGTCGCGGTTCATCGCGGCGATGTCGGTGCCGTCCAGGAGGATGCGGCCCGAGTCGATCTCGTAGAAGCGCATCAGCAGGTTGGCCACCGTGGTCTTGCCGGCGCCGCTCTGGCCGACGATCGCCACCGTGCTGCCGGGTTCCACGGACAGGGACAGTCCCTCGATGAGGGGTACGTCGGGGGAGTAGCGGAACGACACGTCCTGGAACTCCACCCGGCCCGTGGCGCGTTCCGGAGCGGGCGGGCGGCGCGGTTCGGGATCCTGCTCCGGCGCGTCGAGCAGCGTGAACACCCGCTGCGCGGAGGCCACCCCGGACTGCAGGCGGCCCGCGACCGAGGCGATCTCCACGATCGGCTGGCTGAACTGCCGTGCGTACAGAATGAACGCCTGCACGTCGCCCAGTGTCAGCGAGCCGTCCACGACCTTCCAGGCACCGACGACGGCGACCGCGACATAGCCGAGGTTGGCGACGAACATCATCACGGGCTCGATCGCGCCGGACGCGAACTGCGCTCCGGCACCGGCCCGGTACACCGCCTCGTTGCGCTCGTCGAAGCGCCGCTCGGCCTCCGCCCGCCGGTCGAAGGCCTTCACCAGCGCGTGCCCGGCGCACATCTCCTCGACATGCGCGGTCAGGGTGCCGCTCGCGGCCCACTGGGCGGCGTACCGCGGCTGGGCCCGCTTGGCGATCCAGGCGGCGAGCAGCCCCGACACCGGGACGCTCAGCAGCATCACCCCGGCCAGTGAAGGCGAGATGATCAGCATCATGGACAACATGATGACCAGCGAGAACACGGAGCTGATCAGGTCGGTCAGGGTCTGCTGGAGGGTCTGCTGGAGGTTGTCGATGTCGTCCGTGCTGCGGCTGAGCGTCTCGCCCGCCGGCTGCCGGTCGAAGTGGCGCAGCGGCAGCCGCGCCAGTTTCTCCTGCGCCCGGTGCCTCAGGTCGTGGATGAGCAGGCGGACCACCGATGCGACCAGCCAGTTCTGGACCAGCATGAACACCGACGCCAGCACGTACAGAACCAGCAGGATCAGCAGCAGCCGGCCGAGTGCCCCGAAGTCGACGCCCGGGACCGGTCCGCCGTGCCCGAGGACGCCGTCGGCGATCAGGTCGGTGACGCGGCCCAGCAGCAGCGGGCCGAAGGCGTTGAGGAGGATGCCGACGACACCCGCCGCCAGGGCGAGGCCCACGGACCGGCGGTGCGGGCGCAGCAGACCGGCGAGCCGGCGGACCGGCCGGTCCGATTCGTGCGCCTCTTCGTGCGCCTCCTCGTGCTCCTGTTCGTGCTTCTCAGGAACGTCCGGCGCCATGAGCGGTTTCCTCTCGGGTGCGCTGCGAGAGCGCGATCTCGCGGTAGGTGGGACTGTCGCGCAGCAGCGCGTCATGGGTGCCGGTGGCGGCGATGCCCCCCTGGTCCAGGACGACGATCCGGTCGGCGTCGCGTACGGAGGCCACGCGCTGCGCCACGGTGATCACGGTGGCGCCCGCCGTGTGGGGCACGAGGGCCTCCCGCAGCGCCGCCTCCGTGCTCTGGTCGAGCGCGGAGAAGGAGTCGTCGAAGAGATAGACGGCGGGGCGGCGCAGCAGCACCCGTGCGATCGCCAGCCGCTGGCGCTGGCCGCCCGAGACGGTGGTGCCGCCCTGGGCGATCTCCGCGTCGAGGCCGCCGAGCCGGGCCACGAAGTCGTCCGCCTGGGCGACCCGCAGCACCTCCCACAGCTCCTCGTCCGTGGCGTCCGGCCGGCCGAAGCGCAGATTGGTCGCGACGGTCCCGGCGAACAGGTACGGCCGCTGCGGCACGTAGCCCACGGCGTCGGCCAGCACCGACGGGTCCAGTGCGCGCACATCCGTGCCGCCGATCCGCACCTCGCCCGCGGTCGCGTCGACCAGCCGCAGGATCAGCTGCAGCAGCGTGGTCTTGCCGGAGCCGGTGCTGCCGAGGACCGCGACCCGGTCACCGGGCTTCAGCGTCAGCGACAGGTCCCGCAGCACGGCGTTCTCGGCGCCCGGGTAGCGGAACTCGGCGTCCAGCAGTTCGACCTGCCCGGCGGGACCCGCCATGGGCCGCGGCGCGGTGGGCGGGACGACATCGGTCTTCGCGTCGAGGACCTCCGTGATCCGCTCCGCGCACACCCGGGCCCGTGGCACGTTCAGGAACACGAAGGCGAGCATCACCACGGACATCAGGATGAGCGACAGATAGCTGAGGAAGGCGCTGAGCGAGCCGATCTGCATGCTGCCCGAGTCGATCCGCCGCGCCCCCACCCACAGCAGCGCCAGGGTGAAGAGGTTCATCAGCAGCAGGACCGACGGCAGCATCACCGCGATGAGCCGGCCCACCCCCAGGGACAGGCCGAAGAGCTCCTCGTTGGTGCGGGTGAAGCGCTCGCCCTCGTAGGAGTCGCGGGCGAAGGAGCGCACCACGCGCACCCCGGTGATCCGCTCCCGCAGCAGCCGCCCCAGCCGGTCAAGCGTCCGCTGCAGCCGGGCGTACAGCGCGGCCATGCGGGCCAGCAGGAAACCGAAGCAGACGCCCACCACCAGCACCATCGGGACGAGGACCAGAGCCATCGGCACGTCCTGGCGCAGCGCGAGCACCACACTGCCCAGGCACATCAGGGGGGCCGCGACGAAGATGCCGAGCCCGGACTGGGCGAGGTTCTGCACCTGCTGCACGTCGTTCACCGAGCGGGTCAGCAGGGACGGGGTGCCGAAGCGGCCGATCTCGCGGGCGGAGAAGTCCAGCACGCGGCGGAAGACCGCGGAGCGCAGGTCCCGCCCGAGGGCGGTGGAGGTGCGCGCGCCCAGGGCCGCGGCACCCAGCGCCGCGGCGATCTGCACCAGCGCCACCACCGCCATCGCCGCGCCGATGGCGCCGATGCGGTCGCTGTTCTCGCGGACGACTCCCTCGTCGATGAGCGCGGCGCCCAGCGTCGGCAGCAGCAGCGTGCCGAGGATCTGCACCAGATGCAGGGCGACCAGAGCGGCAACGGACCCCGCGTAGGGGCGCAGTCGTGTGCGCATGAGTCTCAACAGCACGGAATGACACCCCGGTTGACGGCGGCCAGTAGCCGCCCGTTGGAACGGAGTCGGCCGGCACGCCGACCGGGTCATTGGATCCCGCACCGCACCCGGATTTCCCTAGTGTTCGCCCCGGCCGCATCGGTCCACCCGGGAATTCCCTAGTAAGTTCGAGAAGCGTTGACATTGACTTCCGCCGCTTGGGAACGTGCCGGTGTCTTTCGTCCGGACAGCTTTCTCGAGGCCAGGTCGTCGACCGAGCGCAGCGTTTGGACGGTCTCTTTGCGGTTGAGATGGGAGTGAAATGCCCAAGCGCGCACTGATCACCGGAATTACCGGTCAGGACGGGTCCTATCTGGCGGAGCACCTGCTGTCGCAGGGGTACCAGGTGTGGGGTCTCATCCGTGGCCAGGCCAACCCCCGCAAGTCCCGGGTGAGCCGCCTCGTTTCCGAACTGTCCTTCGTGGACGGGGACCTCATGGACCAGGCCAGCCTGGTCTCGGCGGTCGACAGAGTACAGCCGGACGAGGTGTACAACCTCGGCGCGATCTCGTTCGTGCCGATGTCCTGGCAGCAGGCCGAGCTGGTCACCGAGGTGAACGGCATGGGCGTGCTGCGGGTCCTGGAGGCCATCCGCATGGTGAGCGGGCTGAGCATGTCCCGCACCGCGGGTCCCGAGGGCCAGATCCGCTTCTACCAGGCGTCCTCCTCGGAGATGTTCGGCAAGGTCGCCGAGACGCCGCAGCGGGAGACCACACTCTTCCACCCGCGCAGCCCCTACGGCGCGGCCAAGGCATACGGTCACTTCATCACCCGCAACTACCGCGAGTCGTTCGGTATGTACGCGGTCTCCGGAATGCTGTTCAACCACGAATCACCCCGTCGCGGCCAGGAGTTCGTGACCCGAAAGATCTCTCTCGCGGTCGCCCGCATCAAGCTGGGGCTCCAGGACGAACTGGCCCTCGGCAACATGGACGCGGTCCGCGACTGGGGCTACGCGGGCGACTACGTCCGCGCCATGCACCTGATGCTCCAGCAGGACGCCGGCGACGACTACGTGATCGGCACCGGCGAGATGCACACCGTGCGCGACGCGGTCCGCTACGCCTTCGAGCACGTGGGCCTCGACTGGGAGGACCACGTCGTCATCGACCCCGACCTCGTGCGGCCCGCCGAGGTCGAGGTGCTGTGCGCCGACAGCGCCAAGGCGCAGGCCCAACTGGGCTGGAAGCCGAGTGTCGATTTCCCGGAACTCATGCGGATGATGGTCGACGCCGACCTGGCGCTCGTTTCCCGGCAGAACGAACTCGACGACCTTCTGCTGGCGCACAGCTGGTAACGGGCGAAAGCCCCTCCAAGTTCTAGGGATTTCCTGCCGGGCCTCCCTCCAGACTCGCCTCATGGCTTCTCCCGCCGGGGAGAGCCATGTGGCGAGTCGGTGTTCTGCAGCACGGCGCAGAGATTTCGGCGATGCGTGTACGGCCGTCGGCCGTCGGGATGGGTTGAGATGGACAACGAACAGAAGCTCCGGGATTACCTCAAGCTTGCGACCGCCGATCTGCGACGCGCGCGGCGGCGCGTGAGCGAGCTGGAGTCGGCAGCCCAGGAGCCGATCGCCATCGTCGGCATGACCTGTCGCTACCCCGGTGGCGTCAGCAGCCCCGAGGACCTGTGGCGGATGGTCGAGGCCGGCGAGAACGGCGTCACCCCGTTCCCCGCCGACCGCGGCTGGGACAGGGAGGCGCTCTCCTCCTCGCCGACCTCCCGCGGTGGATTCCTCCACGACGCGACGGACTTCGACGCGGACTTCTTCGGCATCTCGCCGCGCGAGGCGGTCGCCATGGACCCGCAGCAGCGGGTCGTCCTGGAGTCCGCCTGGGAGGCGTTCGAGCGCGCCGGCATCGACCCCACCTCCGTCAAGGGCAGCCGCACCGGCGTCTTCATCGGCGCCATGGCCCAGGACTACCGGGTCGGCCCCGCCGACGGCGCCGAGGGCTTCCAGCTCACCGGCAACACCGGCAGCGTGCTGTCCGGCCGCATCTCGTACACCTTCGGCACGGTGGGTCCCGCCGTCACCGTCGACACCGCCTGCTCCTCCTCCCTGGTCGCCCTCCACCTCGCCACCCAGGCGCTGCGCGCGGGCGAGTGCACCCTCGCCCTCGCGGGCGGCGTCACCGTCATGTCAGGCCCCGGCACCTTCATCGAGATGGGCCGCCAGGGCGGACTGTCCACCGACGGCCGCTGCCGCTCCTTCGGCGACACCGCCGACGGCACCGGCTGGGCCGAGGGCGTCGGCATCCTCGTCCTGGAGCGCCTGTCCGACGCGATCCGCAACGGCCGCGAGATCCTCGCCGTCGTCCGCGGCACCGCCGTGAACCAGGACGGCGCCTCCAACGGCCTCACCGCCCCCAACGGCCCCTCGCAGCAGGCGGTCATCGAGCAGGCCCTCGTCAACGCCCGGCTCTCCGCGAGCGACATCGACGTCGTCGAGGCGCACGGCACCGGCACCACCCTCGGCGACCCCGTCGAGGCGCAGGCGCTGCTCGCCACCTACGGGCAGCACCGCGACGAGGACAAGCCGCTGCTGCTCGGCTCGGTGAAGTCCAACATCAGCCACACCCAGGCCGCCGCCGGTGTCGCCGGTGTCATCAAGATGGTCATGGCGATGCGGCACGGCGTGCTGCCCCGCACCCTCCTCGCCGAGGAGCCCACCCGCCACGTCGACTGGTCCCAGGGCGCCGTCCGCGTCCTCACCGAGAACACCGACTGGCCCGCCACCGGCGCCCCCCGCCGCGCGGCCGTCTCCTCCTTCGGCATCAGCGGCACCAACGCCCACACCATCGTCGAGCAGGCGCCCGAGCCGGAGCCCGCCGACACCGAGGACGACACCCCGAGCACCCCGGCCGCCGTCACCGGTGCCGTGCCCGTGCTGCTCTCCGGCCGCGGCCCCGAGGTGCTGCGCGCCCAGGCCGCCGCCCTGCTCACCACCCTCGGCACCGGCACCCCGCCCGCGCTGACGGACACCGCCTACTCGCTCGCCACCACCCGCACCGCGTTCGAGCACCGGGCCGTCCTGCTCGCCGCGAGCCTGCCCGGCCTGACCGAGCGGCTGACCGCGATCGCCGACGGCACCGACCCGGCCGCCCTGGCCGACACCGTCACCGGCACCGCCCGCACCGAGACCCGCCTCGCCGTCCTGTTCACCGGACAGGGCGCCCAGCGCCTCGGCGCCGGCCGTGAACTCGCCACCCGCTTCCCGGTGTTCGCCGCCGCCCTGGACGCCGCCCTCGACGCCTTCACCCCTCACCTGGACGTGCCGCTGCGCGAGGTGCTGTGGGGCGAGGACGCCGCCTGCCTCGATCGCACCGAGTACGCGCAGCCCGCACTGTTCGCCGTCGAGGTCGCCCTCTACCGCCTGCTGGAGTCCTTCGAGGTCAAGCCGGACCACCTGGCCGGCCACTCCGTGGGCGAGATCGCCGCCGCGCACGTCGCCGGAGTGCTCTCCCTCGACGACGCGGCCACCCTGGTCGCCGCCCGCGGCCGTCTCATGCAGGCGCTGCCCGAGGGCGGCGCGATGGTCGCCGTGCGGGCGAGCGAGCAGGAGGTCGCCCCGCTGCTCGCCGGCCACGAGGACCTGGTGTCCCTCGCCGCCGTCAACGGCCCCTCCGCCGTCGTCCTCTCCGGCGACGACACCACCGTCACCGAACTGGCGGCCCGCCTGGCGGCCGACGGACGCAGGACGAGCAGACTGCGCGTCTCGCACGCCTTCCACTCGCCGCTCATGGCACCGATGCTCGACGAGTTCCGCGGCGTCGTCGAAGGCCTCACGCTGCACAGCCCGCTGCTGCCCGTCGTGTCCAACGTGACCGGTGAGCCGGCCACCGTCGCCCAGCTCACCTCGCCCGACTACTGGGTCGACCACGTCCGCCACGCCGTCCGCTTCGCCGACGGCATCGACTGGCTCGCCCGGCACGACGTCACCGCCTTCCTCGAACTCGGCCCCGACAGCGTCCTGTCCGCCATGGCACAGAACTGCCTGGACGCCGCCGGCTCCGACGCCGTCACCGTGCCCGCGCTGCGCGAGGGCCGCCCCGAGGACCACACCTTCACCGCCGCGCTCGCCGCGCTGCACGCCCACGGCACCACGCTGCGCTGGGACGCCTGCTTCACCGGCACCGGAGCCCGCCGCACCGACCTGCCGACGTACACCTTCCAGCGCCGCCGCTACTGGCCGCGCGCCGTCCAGGGCGGCGCCGCCGACCTGCGCTCCGTCGGACTCGGCGCCGCCCACCACCCGCTGCTGTCCGCCGCGGTCTCCCTCGCCGACTCCGAGGGGGCCCTGCTGACCGGCCGGATCTCCCTGCTCAGCCACCCGTGGCTCGCCGACCACACCGTCCGCGGCACCACCCTGCTGCCCGGCACCGCCTTCCTGGAGCTGGCCGTCCGCGCAGGCGACGAGGTCGGCTGCGACCGCGTCGACGAACTGACCCTGGCGGCGCCCCTCGTCCTGCCCGCGCAGGGCGGCGTCCAGGTGCAGCTGTGGATCGGCAACCCGGACGAGTCCGGCCGTCGCAGCATCACGGTCTACGGCCGCCCCGACGCCGACGAGGACGCCCCCTGGACGTCCCACGCCACCGGTGTGCTGTCCCCCTCGCGCGCCGCCACCGACTTCGACGCCACCGTCTGGCCCCCGGCCGACGCCGAGGCCCTCCCCGTGGACGGCCTCTACGAGCGGCTCGCCGACGGCGGCTTCGGCTACGGCCCGCTCTTCCAGGGCCTGCGCGCCGCCTGGCGCCGCGGCGACGAGGTCTTCGCCGAGGTCGTTCTGCCCGAGTCCGGCCACACCGACGCCCAGTCCTTCGGCCTGCATCCCGCGCTCCTCGACTCCGCCCTGCACGCCGCGTCGTTCGTCGACCTCGACGAGCGCGCCGCCGGCGGACTGCCCTTCTCCTGGGAGGGCGTGAGCCTGCACGCGAGCGGTGCCACCACCCTGCGGGTGCGGCTGGCCCCGGCGGCCGGTGACGCCGTCGCGATCGCCGTCGCCGACGACGCGGGACAGCTCGTCCTGTCCGCCGACTCGTTGATCCTGCGCGCGGTCGCGGCCCGCGAGATCGACGCCGCCGCCGCGCTGGTCCGCGACGCCCTGTTCCGCCTCGACTGGGTGCCCGTCACGGCCGCCGCCGCGTCCGGCACCGCCGCCCTCGTCGGCCAGGACCCCTTCGGCCTGCCCGCCCTGCCCCAGTTCGGCGACCTCGCCGTCCACCCGGACCTCGCGGCCCTCGCCGCCGCCGACGGCGCCGTCCCGGACACCGTCCTGCTGGCGCTCGCCGGCACCGGCCCGGACGCCGACCCGGTCACCGCCGCGCACCGCGCCGCCACCGACGCCCTCGCCGCCGTACAGACCTGGCTGGAGCAGGACGAGCGGTTCGCCGCCTCCCGGCTCGCCCTGGTCACCCGGGGCGCGACCACCGGCCACGACCCGGCCGCCGCCGCTGTCTGGGGCCTGGTGCGCTCCGCGCAGTCCGAGAACCCCGGCCGCTTCCTCCTCGTCGACCTCGACGCCGAGCAGGACCTGCCCGCCCTCCCGGCCGCCGCGCTCGCCTCCGACGAGCCGCAGCTCGCCGTGCGCGGCGACGAACTCCGCGCCGCCCGTCTGGTCCGTCGTCCCGCTCCCGCCGCCGATGCGGTTTCGGTGTTCGGTGGGGAGGGTGCGGTGCTGGTGACGGGTGGTACCGGTGGTCTGGGTGCGGTGCTGGCGCGTCATCTGGTGGCCGGGTACGGGGTGCGTGATCTGGTTCTGGTCAGTCGTCGTGGTGGTGCGGCCGCGGGTGCGGCCGAGCTGGTGGCGGAGTTGGCGGAGTCGGGTGCGCGGGTCACGGTCGTGGCGTGTGATGCGACGGATCGTGCGGCGGTGGCCGAGTTGGTGGCCGCGCATTCGGTGTCGGCGGTGGTGCACTGCGCCGGTGTGCTGGACGACGGCATGGTCGCCTCCCTCACCCCGGAGCGGCTGTCGGGTGTGCTGCGTCCGAAGGTGGACGCGGCCTGGAACCTGCACGAGGCCACGCGCGGTCTGGATCTGGACGCGTTCGTGGTGTTCTCGTCCGTGGCAGGCGTCTTCGGTAATGCCGGGCAGGCCAACTACGCGGCGGGCAATGCCTTCCTGGACGCCCTGATGGAGCACCGCCGTGCGGCCGGTCTGCCGGGTCTGTCGCTGGCCTGGGGACCCTGGGAGCGGACCGGCGGCATGACCGGCGACCTCTCCGAGGACGACCTGCGCCGCCTGGCCCGCATCGGCACCCCCGCCCTCACCGTCGAGCAGGGCCTCGCCCTCTTCGACGCCGCCCTCGACGGCGACGACGCCGCGCTCACCCCCGTCCGCCTGGACCTCTCCGTGCTGCGCGCCGCGGGCGACGTGCCGCCGCTGCTGCGCTCCCTCATCCGCGGCCGCTCCCGCCGTGCCGCCGTCGCCGGGTCCGCCACCGCCGGCGGCCTCGCTCAGCGCCTGGCCCGCCTGGACCGCGAGAGCCGCGACGAACTGGTCCTGGACCTCGTCCGCGGCCAGGTCGCCCTGGTGCTCGGCCACGCCACCGGCGCCGACATCGACGCCGGCCGCGCCTTCCGCGAGCTGGGCTTCGACTCCCTGACCGCCGTCGAGCTGCGCAACCGCCTGAACACGGTCACCGGACTGCGCCTGCCCGCCACCCTCGTCTTCGACTACCCGACGGTCAGCCACCTCGCCTCGTACATCCTGGACGAGCTCCTCGGCACCGAGGTCGAGGCGGAGGTCGTGCAGCGCGGCACGACGGTCGTGGCGGACGACCCGATCGTCATCGTGGGCATGGCCTGCCGTTACCCGGGCGGGGTGGCCTCGCCCGAGGACCTGTGGCGCCTGGTCACCGAGGGCACCGACGCCGTCTCCGGCTTCCCCACCAACCGCGGCTGGGACGTGGAGAACCTGTACCATCCGGACCCCGACCATCCCGGCACCGCGTACACCCGTTCCGGTGGGTTCCTGCACGAGGCGGGGGAGTTCGACCCCGGTTTCTTCGGGATGAGCCCGCGTGAGGCGCTGGCGACGGACTCGCAGCAGCGGTTGCTGCTGGAGGCGTCGTGGGAGGCGATCGAGCGGGCCGGTATCGACCCGGTCGGCCTGCGGGGCAGTGCGACCGGTGTGTTCGCCGGTGTGATGTACAGCGACTACAGCGCGATGCTCGCGAGCCCCGAGTTCGAGGGCTTCCAGGGCAGCGGCAGCTCACCGAGCCTCGCCTCGGGCCGCGTCTCCTACACACTGGGCCTGGAGGGGCCGGCGGTGACGGTGGACACGGCGTGTTCGTCGTCGCTGGTGGCGATGCACTGGGCGATGCAGGCCCTGCGGTCGGGTGAGATCTCGCTCGCCCTGGCCGGTGGTGTGACCGTGATGTCCACGCCCGCCGTGTTCGTGGACTTCGCGCGGCAGCGGGGTCTGTCGCCCGACGGGCGGTGCAAGGCGTTCTCGGACTCGGCGGACGGTGTCGGCTGGTCCGAGGGCGTGGGCATGCTGGTGCTTGA
>NZ_JBIVPK010000017.1:0-162052 GCF_044754605.1 Streptomyces sp. NPDC093064 | reverse complement strand
CATGATCCACAGGGGCCGTGTTCGCCTACTTTCGGGGCCCACTACCGACATCAACCGATCAAGTCAGGATGAGCCGGGCAAACGCCGGGGCCCTGTGCGTCAGCCGTCCCGGCAAGCACCTTGGCGTCCCCGGAGTTCACGGTCACGGCATGCGTGCCCGCGTCGTGGTGGAACGCAGGCAGCTTGACGTCCGCCGCGCCGCCGTCGAGCGTGGCGCGGTAGGTGTTGCCGTCGACGGTCACCGTGACGGTGCCGGTCGGGGTGGTGCCGGTGGCCGTGGCCTATACGTACTCTTCTGGCCGACGACAACACCGAACCATGTCTGACCGCGCTCGCTCACGACCTCGGATACTGAGCCGCACGCCACCAACCCATCGCCGATCTCGCCTCGCTGCCCGGTGCCGACAGCGAAGCCGACGCTCTGGACGCGGTGACGCCCATTGCCACACGAGACGGTGGCTTGCCCGTCCGGCTCGGCCGCGTCACGGGTCTGCGGGCGTGGGCTGCCGCCGTCACGGACCCGTATGAGGCGCGAGCCCGTCGCATCGAACTGGTACGGGCGGCCACGCACAGGTACGCCACCCACGGCCATGCCGAGGAGACGATGCTGGTCCACACGGCCACAGCCCCCAACACAGTGCTCCGGTCAAGGGTGCCCCGGCCACGCTCCTCCGAGTCCGCCTCAGCACTGCCGGGTTGCGCGCGTCAGTGGAGGACGGAACCGGCGCATTTCGGCTCGCCTTCCCGTGGAATCAGCCCGGCCGCGGCGACGCGCTGTGCCAAGCGTGTGAACTCTTCCACGGCTCGGTCACGTTCGCGGCCGGTGCTGCCCCAGCCGGTCTCAGCCCACCGCCTTCTTGACCAGCGCGCTGATGCGCTGTTCGTCGGCCGCGGTCAGCTCCTTCAGGGCATATGCGGTCGGCCACACGGCGCCGTCGTCGAGTGCCGCCTGGTCGCTTAATCCGAGCGTGGCATACCTCGACTTGAACTTCTGCGCGCCCTGGAAGTGGCACAGGACCTTGCCGTCTCTGGCGTAGGCGGGCCTCCCGTACCAGAGCTTGGGCGTGAGGTCCGGAGCGGCGGTCGTGATGATGTCGTGGATCCGCTCGGCGAGGACCCGGTCCGCTTCCGGCATCTCGGCGATCTTCGCGAGCACGTCCCGCTCCGCCGCCGCCTCCTTCTCCGCCCGCGAACCGCGCCGCGCCTGCGCCTTCTTCTGCTCCCGCGCGTGCTCCTTCATCGCGGCCCGCTCCTCGGCGGTGAATCCGTTGTACTGCTCAGCGGTCGTGCCGGAGTTCTCGGCGGACGGTTTCGTGGACTGCATGGCAGGTTTCCTCCCGTACAGGAACGAGGCAGGCCGGGGCCGGGGGTGCGAGGCCGCGGGTCAGGACAGTGCAGGCGCCGTGGACGGCGCGGGGGTGAGCGACGTGGCAGCCTCCCAGGCGAATCCGTCCGGGTCGGTGAAGGAGCCGGCGGTGCCGCCGACGACGATGCGGTGCGAGCCGGTGCCCTCGGCGGGGACGCCGAGATCCTTGGCCAGGCCCCGGCGCTTGTACAGCGCCAGCTTGACGGGGCTGGACTCGCCGGAGGCGAACTCGGCGTACTTGCCGCCGAAGCTCCTGGCCACGCTCAGGCCCCGGCCGACATAGAACTGCTTGCTGGCCTTCACGTCCTCGACGCCGAGCAGGAGGACGATGTCGTCGATCTCGCGGGTGGCCGGGCCGGTGTCCTTCTTCGCCGAGGTCGCGACCTTCCAGATCGTCCCGTCCGGCGCCTGGACGACGCCACCGTAGCCCCACAGCGACTTCGCGGCGGGCTTCAGCACCGTGGCACCGGCGTCCACGGCGGCGCCGACGAAACCGTCGACGGTGGCCGGCCCGGACACCGTCAGCGCCAGCGTGAAGCCGCGGAATCCGGCGGAATGCCCCTCGGACGCCCGCAGGCGCAGGTGCGCGTCCACTCCGAAGGCGGTGTAGAAGCGGCGGGCGGCCTCGGGGTCGGCCACCTCGAGGGTGACGGTTGCGATGGACGTGTGGGATGCGGTGGATGCGGTGGTTGCCATGGCCATCACGCTAGGGGCCACCCGGCGGCCGGGGCTTCTCGATTCCTGACCGGTCTCGTCACCTGCTTCGCCACACACGCCGGCATCCCCTCCACCGTGACCCCAGGCCCCCCATCACCGGCCGTACTCGCGGCATCGGCACGGCCGCCCGCCACACCCGCCGCATCCGCCGCGCGGCGCCGGAAAGCCCCGGGCGACATGCCGACCAGCTCGGTGAAGCGGGTGGTGAACGTGCCCAGCGACGCGCAGCCGACCGCGAAGCAGACCTCGGTGACGCTGAGGTCGCCACGCCGCAGCAGCGCCGCCGCACGCTCGATGCGCCGCGTCATCAGGTACGCGTACGGCGACTCACCATAAGCGGCCCGGAACTGCCGGCTGAGGTGCCCGGCGGACATGTTCACACCGCGGGCCAGCGCCTCCACGTTCAGCGGCTGCGCGTACTCCCGGTCGATCCGGTCACGGACGCGCCGCAGCCGCGCAAGATCGGTCAAGCGCTGCGCCTGGACGCGTGCACGCCGCCACTCGGGCCGACACATGAAAATCCCCTTCCGTGTCTCTTCCATCAACGCCTACCAGCGCCTGAGATGCCCGCCGACACAGGCACCCCAGGCACTCGGTGATGAGGACCGGCCCGCCGGAGCCGGCCAGCCGGCCGAACAACTGCCGGACGGCAGCGGGAAGAACTCCGGGCTCCAATCCGATTCGACTCCGGTTCAACGAGGCTGCGGACGCGGCCCCGGCGGGCGGCCGGCAAGGCGGGCACCACCGCGATGGAGCACCGCGTTCCTTACAGGTGGCCGCAGTGCCGGCACGGCCGGACCGATACCCGCACGGCTCAGCGAAGCTCCTGGATACGGACCAGGTTGCCCGCAGGATCGCGGAAAGCGCAGTCACGGATGCCGTACGGCTGCTCGGTCGGCTCCTGGACGACCTCGGTATCACCGGCCTGCACCCTCTCGAACGTAGCGTCGAGGTCCGGGGTGGCCAGCAGGATCCAGCCGTAGGTTCCCTTGGCCATCATCTCGGTGATGGTGCGCCGCTCGTCCTCGGTCACTCCCGGATCGGCGGCCGGCGGCGCCAGAAGGATCGACGTGCCCGGCTGACCGGCCGGACCGACCGTGATCCACCGCATCCTGCCCTGCCCGACATCACTGCGGACCTCGAAACCGAGAACGTCACGGTAGAAAACGAGCGACGCATCCGGATCATCATGCGGCAGGAAACTCGCGTGAATAGTGATATCCATGACGCCCAGGCTAGAACCCGCTCCGCCCCCCGCGCTTCTCGATTCCTGACCAAGCCGCCCCCGCCCCTCCTCCACCCCCGGCCTGACGGCACGGTTACCGCGGCGACTACGGGCACAGCAGCCCGCGGCTACGGGCAACGGGACCGATCTGGCTGGGGTGCCAGCCGGGAAGCAGCCCGGCCAGCCGGCACACGATCACACCGAGATCAGGATCCGCCAGCGGCACGAACTCGAGGAACAGAACCCCCTCGCCCTGCTGGCCGACCATACCCCAGACTCTGACACACCCCTGCGACAGCGGCCTCCCCCAACTAGCGGCGCAACTGCACGCGTCGACCGAGGCAATCCCGCGCCGCTTCACCCGCGCCTGCCTGCGGATCGCCGCGGCGCTGACCCGCCCGATCCGCTGGGAGCTCATCGCCTAGCGAACACCTTCATGCTCCAGGACATCCTCAGCGAACCGGAGTTGGGGCGGGCGGCTCCTGAAGGCAGCGGTCGGCTACGGCACCTCCGCGACGGGGTGGTCGTCGAAGAGTGCGCGAAAGGTCTCGGCGGGGTCGTCGTCCATAACCGGGAGGCTGCCGCTGAGCTGGAGGGCGGCGAAGCCGTGGGCCAGTGACCAGGCGGCCAGCGCGGTGCGCCGACTGTCGGGGCCGCGCCTGCCGGCAGGAAGGTCCTCGACGCCGGAGTGCAGCGCGCGGGAGGCGCGCTCCTTGGCGGCGGCGAGTTCCGGGTCGTGGCCGTGGAGCAACTGGGGCCGGAACATCACCTCGAAGTGGGCCGGGTGGTCCAGAGCGAACTCCACGTACCGCGCGCCCATTTCGCGTAGCCGGCCTGCGGTGTCGGCCGACACCGTGGCCAGGGAGGCGGCCAGTAGCTCGAAACCCTCCGTGGCAATCGCGGTCAGCAGCCCGGCTTTGTCCTTGAAATGGTGGGCGGGGGCGGCGTGCGAGACCTCAGCGCGGCGGGCGAGGTCGCGGAGGCTGATCGCGGCGACGCCGTCGCTCTGGACGACCTCCAGCGCGGCGGAGAGGACGGCCCGGCGCAGATCTCCGTGGTGGTACGTGCGTGGTGCGGCCATGCGCACCATGCTATCCCACATCTAGTCGCCGACAAGTAGTCATTGACAAGATGACGGGGCCGACGCAATCTAGTCAACGGCAAGTTCCTGATGGGTGACGGTGAAAGCGAAGGTAACGACATGACGCACGCCCTGCGCACAGTTCGACAGATGTGGCGGTTACTGGAGCCGGTCCATGCCACGCTCTACTACGCGCCGGAGGCCTTCGAGGAAGCCGCGGCCCTCGGCTACGCCACCGATGAGCGCTGGCCGAGCTACTTCGCCTACCGCGCCGCTCCGCTCGGTCCGGCCGGCCCACAGCTGGTGAACGCCCTCTTCTACAGCCTCAGCCCACAGATGGTGGAGCGCTACACCGAACAGGCCTGGCGGACCGCCGCGCCCGAGCAGGTCCTGAAGGCCCGCAGTGCGGCAGTGGACCGCGCACTGCGCAAGTTGCTCGGCGACCGGATCGGCTCGCCGGCGCTGCGCGAGGCCGCGGAACTGACCCGCCGCGTCTGCGAGGCGGCCGAGACGGCAGGCCGCCCCATAGCCGCCGCCAACGCCGCACTGCCCTGGCCCGACGAACCGCACAGAGTGCTCTGGCAAGCCGCCACCATCCTGCGCGAGCACCGCGGCGACGGCCACATCGCCGCCCTCCAGGCCCACGGCATCGGCCCCGCCGAGTCCCTGGTCTCGCAAGCCGCCGTCGGCGCCGCACCGCAGGAGGTGTTCAGCAGCAGGCAGTGGACCGACGAGGAGTGGTCCGCCGCCCGCGAACGCCCGCGGCCCGCGGCCTGGTGAAAGCCGACGGTAGGGCCACCGGCGAGGGACAGCGGGTCCGAACCGCGATCGAAAAGCTCACCGACGAACTCTCCGCGCCCCCTTGGGACACGCTCACGACCGACGAGGCGGCCCGGCTGGCCGAACTGCTCGTGCCACCGGTGCTCGACATCGTCGGCACCGGCCTCCTCCCGGCGCAGAGCACCCTCGGCATCGTCATGACGTACGACTACGAATGAGCGGTCGCATCCGGCCGGGAGTCGCATGGGCTGCAGGAAGAGCTGCAGTCGCTGCGCTCACCGCAACGAGCCCACTCCTTGGCCGCACAGCTGACAACTCGACGTGCCTAGGAGTCGTCAGGACCTGAGTGCGGCGACGGCCTGCTCGACGAAGGCCCGGATCTTGGCATGGGACCGGTTGACGGCCTGCTGACCGGTGGAAAGCAGCACCCACCTGCCGCGGCAGGGAAACGCGAACCGTGCCTCCGGCGCCCTGTTAGCCCCTGTCGGCCCGCCAGGGGACGCCGGCCAAGAAGAGCGCGTCGACGATGCCGTGTTCGCGGGACGGGCAATGAACCAGACTGCTGCTCTGCTCTCGGGCCAGCGCTGTTCCTGCTACCCCCGCCCCCCACCTTGCCGCGTCGGTCTGAGGTTGGAGAAGACTCAGCGTCGTGGACTCGCTTGCCGAGCGACGGGGCGGCCGGTCCCACCTTCGAGCGGAAAGCAAACAGAGGGCCGGGCCCTCGCGCACCCGATGGGATGCCGAAAATCCGATAAACCCTCACACCGTTCACCACCGGGTCATGCCAAAGCTGAGTACCCGTCATGAACGAGTCGGAAGCGCCTGCTTTCGGCGCGGAAGTGACCGCCCTGGGTGCCGGCTCAACCGTCACGTCTGCACCTGCTCAGCGGGCCATGTGAAGGAGTCGGTGTGTCCGGTCATTGCGTGGTCACACTGGTGAAGGCACATTTCGACCTGCGTCCCGTCCGGGACTCGGACGACTGGCCGCCCCATGATCGGCCTGCTTTGATCCTTCGCGTAGCGCAAACTCGCGGACAGAAATTCCGGTACCGGAAACCGAGCGAGCGACCGCTGCCGTTCAAAAGTGCTCATTCGAAGGGAACCACGCGTGATGAACCTCGCCCCCCAGGTTGCGACAGCCGAGATCTCCGACGCCGACCTGGACAACGTCTCCGGCGGCCTCGCGGTCGGCGGCTTCGGCGGTCTCTACGTCGACACGCCGATCGCAGCCGTCACCTCCGACGTCCTGGCCATCGCCACCCCCGAGGGCGTTACGGCGGGCACGGCCGTCCACACCACCGCCCTCTGACAGCAGCATCCAGCTACCGGTGGGTCCCGGATCCCCTGATCCGGGACCCACCGCGCTCTGCTGTCGGCGACGGCCGAGAAGTGAACCAGTAGCCACGCTCGGGTTCCGACACTTGCCGCAACTTTCCTCCCACCAAACGAACGCCAGGGGTTGAGGCGCAGGGTCCTCCTCATCGAGGCGGTCGCCGGTGGTGTCGGCGTACAACGGTCCCTGCAGCCGATTCAGCTCCTGCGCCTGTACGCGCCGGGGGCTAGCCCATGGGTGCGCTTGAACGCGTTGGCGAAGGCGAACTCGGAGGTGTATCCCACCTGGGCAGCAATGGATCTCAACGGCGCTTGTGTCGCCTGTAGCAGGCGGGCTGCCATGGTCAGCCGCCACCAGGTCAGGTAGCCGAGGGGCGGTTGGCCGATCAGTGCGGAAAAGCGCCTGGCGAACGCTGCCCGCGACAGGCCCGCTTCCGCGGCGAGTTTCGCCACGGTCCATGGCGCTGCCGGGTCCCGGTGGACGGCGTGGAGGGCGGCGGTGACCGCCGGGTCGTTGAGTGCCGCGGCCCAGCCGGTGGTGCTGCCGTGGGTGGGCTGTTCGGCAAGCCAGATGCGCAGGATGTACATCAGGAGCGTGTCCAGGAGCGCGGGGACGGTTGCGCTGGTGCCCAGGCGTGGACTGCCCGTCTCGGCGGCCAGGAGCTGCACCGCGGCGAGCAGCTCGGGGTGGCGGCCCGGGTCGGCCGGCAGGTGGATCAGATCCGGCATGGTGAGAAGCAGCGGGTGGGTTCGGGACGGGTCGAGCTGGTAGGCGCCGCAGAGGACCACGGTGACCGGACCGTCCCGGCCGAGCTGGCCGACACTGTCCGACGCGCAGGACTCGGGCAGCTCGGGATCGTCAGGGGCACAGGCAGGGACTGTGACCGCGGTTGCCGGGTTGTCGGCCAGGGTGTGCCCGCGGCCGTGCGGCACGAACAGCACATCGCCCGCGCCCAGTCGGAGCGGCGCCGCAGGTGGGGACAGGAGCCAGCAGGAGCCCTCCAGGATCACCTGGAATCCCGCAGACCCCGGAACCGACGCGAACTGCTGTCCCCACGGGGCATGCCATCGCACGTACGCCGACCGGGGCCGGCCGGTCCGCGCCACCGTGATGACATCGCTGAGCACATCCACGGGTGCGAGCGTACGCACGAGACGTACGCGATCGATGAGCACATGACGGGGGGCGAGCGTACGCATGAGACGTGCGCGCATGAATGAGGCACCCTGGCGCATGGATCGTCTCCCTGGGGCGGCCGTAGGTTCACGGCATGACGATGAAGACCGCGCGTATCCACGCCTTCGGCGACGCGTCCGTGATCCGCTACGACGACGTTCCGCAGCCTCGACCCCACTTGGGCGAAGTACTCGTCCGCGTCGCGGCGACTTCGTTCAATCCCACCGAGGCAGCGTTGCGCGCCGGACTGCTGCAGGCGTTCCTGCCCGTGAACCTCCCCTACACACTGGGCTGGGACGTCGCCGGCACAGTCGCCGAGACCGGCCCGGGAACCGACGGGCTTGCCGTCGGCGACCAGGTCGTCGGACGCCTGGACGGTGCCGGAGCAGCCGCCGAATACGTCCGGGCGCCGGCTGCACTTCTGGTCCCGGCGCCGGCCTCTGTTCCTCTCACCCGTGCCGCGGCCCTACCCGTGGCCGGCCTGACAGCCTGGCAGGCAGTGTTCGAGCATGGGAAGGTGAGAGCCGGTCAGCGGGTCCTGGTCAACGGTGCGGGCGGAGGAGTCGGCGGCTTCGTCACACAGCTCGCCAAGCACGCCGGAGCCGAAGTGATCGCCACTGCCGGCGCCCGCAGCAACCAGGCAGTCCGGCGACACGGAGCGGACCACGTCATCGACTACACCACCGGGCCCGTCGCAGCCGCGCTCGACGGCCCAGTGGACACCGTGTTCAATCTCGTTCCGCTGCTCCCACACGATGCCGCGGCGCTGGCGTCTGCGGTACGGCCGCACGGCCGGATCGTCTCGATCACCACCCCCATCGAACCGCCCACCGACACCGGAGTGAGCTCAATCCACATGATTGCCCGCAACGATGTGGCACACCTGGCGGCACTCGTAAAACTCGTCGACGCCGGTGACGTCACCCTCGACATCAGCGCATCACACCCGCTGACCGACCTCGCAGACATCCACCGCCTCAGTGAAGCCGGCCGGATCCGCGGCAAGATCGTCATCATCCCCTGAAACCGGCGACCGCACCCCGCTGCCGACCCCCGCACGCGAACGGCATACGCGAGCGCCCCAGACGATCCCTACCGCCCGGCACCCGCGTGATACCGGGTCAGTGCGCGCCGGCACCGCTCGAAGCCTTCGGCCTGCTCAGCAACGTGGGCCGGACTGATCGGCTTGTTGTACTGGGCGGTAATCCCGCGGGCCGCGCACTCCCCCACAACCGCATCCACCGACGGCTCCTCGATGCACACAACGGTGCTCCGCCCACACGTTGTAGGTGCGGAACCGGAGCGGGTAGCGGCTGACGCCTCATCGGCCCGGCCCCCGGGGGTCGGCCGCTGCGGCGGGCCGCGGAGCATGCCCCATACGATGAACCGCCCCACGGCTCGCGCCGCCCGGAGCAAGGCGGCGTTGCGCTCGCCCTCCAAAGCCGCCCGCACACTCGCGATTTCCGCATGAAAGCCCGCTGTGGCGTAGCTGGACACCCGGACCAGCGCCGGCGCGGCCATTCTCCGTCACACAGAACGATGGAAGTGCCCGTGGAATCGCTGTACGCTCGCCTCCCTGCCGAGCGCCGATGACCGCACGGCACTCCGGGGGGCCACACCGCAGGGGGGAAGATGGCGAAGCACCAGGCCGACGAGCCGGCCGACACACGCATGATGGGGATCATTCACGACGCACTCCGCAGGGACCTGGCACGTACCCGCACCGCACTCACCGAGCAGCCGTATCCGGACGGCAACCGGCGGGTCGCGCTCGCCGACCACCTCCGGTGGATGATGCGCTTCCTGCACGACCACCACAGCAGCGAGGACCGTGGCCTGTGGCCGCTGCTGCGAAAGAAGGCGCCGGATGCCGCGGAGTTGCTCGACACCATGGAACAGGACCACGCAGGCATCTCCGACGCGATGACCGCTGTCGTCTCTGCGGCCCACAGGTATGCCGAGGGCGGATCCGACGAGACCAGAGCCGACCTGCTGGCGTCACTGACCGCGCTGGAGGATGCGCTCCTCCCGCATCTGCAGCGGGAGGAACAGCAGACGATGCCCGTCGCCGCGTCCGCGTTGACAGTGGGCGAGTGGCGGACTTGGGAGCAGGAATTCCACATCAAGCAGAGGTCGTTCACCGAGCTGGGCGACGAGGGGCACTGGCTGCTCGACGGCCTCGACAGCACCCGCTACCAGATCGTCGTCCGCCAGGTGCCGACAGTACCGCGGTTCATCCTGCTGCACGGCTTCGCCCGACGCTACCAGCGCCGGGCCGCACTGCGCTGGCAACCGAACTCCCCACACTGACGCCTCACCGGCCCGGCCGGTTCATGACAGCGGCGCACTCATCGCCGCCGCGAAGAACGACCGGCGCCAGCACCCCGGGCCGACGCGGATGGTCCTCACCCCCACAGCGCACGACACGGCTGCCGGCCGGCCTCCCGGAGCACGACGTCCTCGACCGACAGCCCGACTGGTCGGCGCCGGCAGCCGGCCGAACCATGGATACATGACCATCACCTGCATCACCGGAGCCAACAAGGGCCTCGGCCGCGAGACCGCCCGCCGCCTCATCGAACTCGGCCACACCGTACTCATCGGCGCCCGCGACCCACAGCGGGGCACGGAAGCCGCCACCACGCTCGGAGCACGGTTCGTCCAAATCGACGTGCGCGACGACGCGTCGGTGGCCGCCGCAGCCGCGGATGTCGCCGAGCACGAGGGCACCATCGACGTGCTGATCAACAACGCCGGCATCCCCGGCCCCGTCGGCGATCCCAGCACCCTCACCGGCACCGAGGCCCTCAAAATCTTCGACGTCAACGTCATCGGCGCGGTGCGCGTGACGACCGCGTTCCTGCCACTGCTGCACCGGTCACCGGACCCGGTCATCATCAACGTCAGCAGCGGAATGGGCTCACTCGCCCTCACCCACGACCCCTCACGGCCCGAATCCAAAGTCATCGCACCGCTGTACACCGCCTCGAAAGCGGCCCTGACAATGCTGACCACCCAATACGCCAAAGCCCTGCCCGACATCCGGATCAACGCCGCCGACCCCGGCTACACCGCCACCGACCTCACCGACCACAGCGGCCCACAAACCATCACCGAAGGCACCGACGCAATCGTCCACCTCGCCACCGAAAAACTCGGCGCCCCCTCCGGACGCCTCCTCGACCGACACGGCGAAACCACCTGGTCCTAGGGCGCGTATTCTCGCTGCCTCACTGGCCGTCGTGCCTGCCCGCCTGAGGACTGCGGTGGTGTGTGGGGATACGACTACCTCGTCGAGATCCTCGCCGACCCCAGCCACGACGAGCACGAGGAACGCCTCGAATGGCTCGGCCTGAACACCGCCGACCAGTTCGGCCCGGCCGCATTCGACCTGACCGAGGTCAACAAAGCCCTCTCCGACTACCAATCCGTCCTCCGTCCTGATCCCGAGCTGACCACCTAACGCCCCAGCCGCAAGAGCCAGCACCATCAAGGCCCTCGCAAGATCGTGAAGTAAAACGATGTCGTCGTGCCGGTCACCACGTCGAGGATGAACCGGCTGCACGACACTGGACAGGCCTCCCAGAGGGGGCCGCGCCCCTCGTTGAGGAGGACTGTCCATTCCTCCGGCTCGGCACCGGGCTGTCCGAGCCAGTACAGGAAGTGTCCCGCACCTTCCACGTACCCCCAGGGCACCAGTCTGGCGTTGCCCTCATGGAGTTCCGTCGGCTTGTCCTCGCCTGCTTCCCAGAGCTCGGCGAGGATCTCCTCGCGTTCCGCGGTCCGGGCGACGAGGTCGTACATCGGATCCGGGCAGCCCGGCTCCAGCAGCCTGAGCATCCCTGCGAAGAGCCCGCCGCCGTATGGTTGGACGAGCCGTTTGCAGTCGGCCGGCAAGACGATGCCCAATGCCTCCTGCACGGCGGCCCACTTCACGGTTCGGCCGCTGCCGGACGGCGGGCAGCGGCGCACCAGGGGTTCGGTATGGCGCAAGCTCCGGGCCGTCTGTAGATCGCCCGGCAGGGCGCTGAATCGCGGTGGGGTCCTGGTGGCGTCCAGCACCACCGCGCGCATCCGATCGCCGACGGCGGCGCGGGGCGTGTCCGACCGCCATGAGGGGTGTTTGGTCTGGTCGATGAAACCGTCGTGTCTGTCCGCGCGGACGGCAATCCCCACCGGAGCCACGGCCGTGACCACTACGTCGTGCTCCTGGTGATCGGCGAGCATGACATCCACCCTGCACCATGTCGGCAGGAGGGCACAACAGTGGATGGACGGGCCGGGACCCCGGCGCGCTCACCGCGCGCCCGGCCGGCACCCGTAGCCGCTCAGGGGTACGAGGGTGCCTCTTTCGCTGCGCGGCACACGACGGAAGACGGCTCCTGGCGGCGGCGCGTCGACAACCGGTACTCGCCAACCGCCGCCCCCGGCTCCTGCGTGCGCGCGGGCGGCAGCAAGCCAGGCGGCAGCTCGTTGCGGTGCCGGCCGAGGATCTGCCGCAGCGCACGACCGCGGGCGGGATCCGGGCGGTAAGCCATGGCGAACAGGACGGCAGGCCATCAGCCCTCACTCGGCCACGCCGTCAACACGCCGCCTGCTGCTTGCCGGAAAGGGTGATGTGGGCGCGGGGCATACTGCCGTACACGAGAACTTGCGACGGGCGCGCTCCTCACTCCCCCACCAGCCCTGCACCACCAGGCGCCCGGCCGCCTCCGCGGTCGGGTGGAAACGGTGAGACTCGTCCACGTCAGCCACCCTCGTCCTCGATCCCCGCAGGCGCACCGCCGAGCTGGAAATCGAGCCGGCCATCTACCGCCGTACCGCCGTACCGGACCAGCCTTCAAGCAGTCCACGCCCGGGGGTGTGGCCAGCACCACTCCGACCAATAAGGCAAATCATGCCATCATCGACATCGTGCAATATTCAACCATTTTCGCTCGGTGGCATGCCGCGGCCGACTGGGCACCGCGACTGCTGCGGACCCTGCGGACAATGCGTCCCCGGCGGGCAGCCAGCGCGTCGGTGCAGTGGGCCAAGGCGCTGATCGCGGCGCTGTCGTCCTGGGAGGTCGCCTCGCGGTGCATCCCCGGGCAGCAGCAGTACCTGGCCGTGGCCACCGCGCTGCTCATGGTCAATGCCCCTACCGTCTACCGGTCGGTGACGCAGGCCGCCCGCAGTCTGGCCACCCGCGTGGCCGGACTGTCGCTGGCCGTGGCCGTCGTGTGGCTCTTCGGCTCCAGCGCGGGAAGTACTGTGGCGGTCGTCGCGATCGCGTTGGTCGCCGCCGGCCGTCAGAGCTCCGACAGCCGGCTGCAGGTCGCCTCCACCGCGGTACTCACCCTGGCCGCGGCCACCACCGCCCCGGTGGGCCAGGTGGCCGCGCTGGCCCTGGAAGCGCTGGTCGGTGCAGCGGTGGGAACCGCGGTGAACGCGCTCATCCTGCCGCCGCTGCACCTGGGCGCCTCCCACGCCTCGGTGCGAGGTCTGGCCACGGCCATGGGCTCGCTCCTGGACGACATGGGCCGCGGACTGCGGGAACGGAAACACACCGACCGCGCGCACACGTGGCTGGAGCAGGGCCGACACCTGGAGGAACTGGTGGCGCAGGTACAAGAGGACGTGCACCGCGGCGAGGAGAGCCTGCGCTGGAACACGCGGTGCGCGGTGCACGGCGGACGGGAGCCGTCGACCCACTGCGAGGCGCTGCGCGCCCTGCACCGGGTGTCGTTCCAGGTCCGCGGCATCGCCCGGACCCTGGCCGACAACGTCGCGGACCGGCACTCCGACCACCGCCTGGGCCACCTCTTCACCGACCGGTACGCGGCGACCCTGGAGGCAGCGGGGCAGGCGGTCGAGTCGTTCGCCGCTCCCGGGCAGGCCACCGACGCCGGCGGGGTCGAGACCCGCGAGCGGCTACGCAAAGCCATTGGCGAAGCCACGGCCTGGCACGAGACGATGACCGGCCTGATCGAACGCGGCGCACTCGCCGAACCGGGAGCCTGGCACGTCTACGGATCACTGATGACCGACGTCGAGCGCCTCCTCGCCGACCTGGACCACGCCGACCGGTCGACCGCAGCCGCCCCGAGCCGCCCGGCCGAGGATGGCCTCCGCGGCCCGCACAAGCGGATCCCCGCACCGGCGACGGCTGCCCATGCCGGCCTCCGCCCCGTCCAGCATCGACCGTGGTGGCAACGCGGGCTCCTGGCACGAAGAAGCACAGGCGGTCGCAGTTCCGGATGAGTGGGAAGAGGCCGTCGGCCGCGGCGTGTCTGCGGCCGTGCTTCGGTCGCCGTAGTGCGGAGCGCAGCGCAGACTGGCGCCTGAGGCCTCTCCACGACCGGCTTGAGGAGCTCAGGAAGACGGGGCGTGAGAGACAATCGCACGCACCGGTCGGCCAGAGGCGCTGGCCGTCCTTTCTGCCTGCCGCAGTCATCGTGGCCGCGATCGTCCTCGGTCTGTTCACCCGAGGGATCAGCACCTTCCCCCTCCTGGCGGCCGCGCCGGTGCTGGCCGCACCCGTGCTCGCCCTGCAGGGCACGATCACCACCGGGGTGGCGGGGATCGTCATCGGGGAACTCGAGGTGGCCGCCAGAAGCGGGGGAGCTTTCCTCACCCATCCCGTCCAGCTCGTCACCGTCGTCGCCCTGACGGCCCTGGCCGCCGTCCTCAACCGGCTGATGGCCCGCTACCGGCAGCAGCTCAAGGACACCGCGAGGTAGCCGAAGCCGTCCAACGCGCCGTGCTCCCCACGCCCTCCGACCGCATCGGGCCGCTGGCCGTGGCCGTCCGGTACGAGGCCGCCATGCGGGAGGCCGCCATCGGCGGCGACCTGTACGCCATCCACGCCACCCCCACGGGGTCCGGCTGATGATCGCCGATGTGCGCGGCAAGGGGATGGGGGCGGTGAGGACCGTCAACGGGCTGCTGGGCAGCTTCCACGAAGCTGCGACCCGGGTGCCCGACCTGCCCGGGCCTGGTCGGCCGCCTGGAGGAACGCATGCAGGAGCTGAACGCCGAAAGTGCGGAGGGGGCGGAGTCCTTCGCCACCGCCGCCGTCATCGAGATCGCCGGCGACGGCTCCGTCCTGTACCTGTCCAACCTGGGGCACTGCGCGCCGCTTCTCGTCCATCAGGGCCGAGCGCGCTCACTGGATCCGGCCGATCCCACGCTGCCGCTGGGCTTGGGCGACCTGGGCCGCATACGGGTGCCGGTGGAGCAGTATCCCCTGCCTCCCGGCGCAACCCTGGCGCTGTTCACCAACGGCGGGCTGGAGGCCCGCGACCGCCACGGCGTCTTCTACGACCCCGTGCCACACCTGTCCCGCCCCCTCCCGTCGGACCCGGCCGCGATCCTGGACACCCTCCTCGCCGACCTGGCCCGGCACACCGGCGGACGCCTGGACGACGACGCCGCGCTCCTGGCCGTCACCCATCAGCGGGATGCGTGCGACGGTGCCGCCGCCCAGTCCGTCGACCGGACATCCCAGGGCGGCTGACCCCGACAGCCGGCGGGTTCACCGGGTGGGTTCGCAGCCTTTCGAGTGGTCCCCCGTGTGCAGCTGGGCCAGGATCTCGTGCAGAGATTCCAACTGCGCCTGCGACAGCCGGTCGGCGAACATCCGCTCCACCACCTCGGCGTTGGTGCGGGCCGCGCTGCGGATCAGCTTCCGGCCGGCCCCGGTCAGCCGAATCGTCGCACCGCGCGCGTCGTCCGCCACCGGGGAACGGCAGACGAGTCCGCGGTCGGCGAGCCTGTCGCACAGGCGGCTGACCGCGCCCTGTGTCAGGACCACCTGCTTATTAAGCTCCCGCAGTCGTATCCCGCCGAGCGGGATGTTCACGAGGGTGTCGAACTCGCTGACGGAGAGGCGGTGGCGTTCCGCGAGTTCCTTCTCGATCTCGCCGAGTACGTCATGCTGCACCTGCAGGAACGTACGCCACACCGCGACCTTGAACGCCCTGGTGCCGGTCGCGGGCCTGGGCCGTGACATCGCGGGCCTCCTCCGGTCGGCACGGATGATTGTGCATACATCATCTTCGCAGGCCACTGACAGGTGCCCGGAGGCGCCGTCCAACCTCGCCCTCCTACGGGAGGCAGCCACCCCGAGGATGCCTGGCGGCGGGTGGCTTCAGGACGGCCCGTCCAGGAACCGGTCGAGATGGCTTTCCAGGTCAAGGCCCAGTGCGTCGGTCTCCTGGGCGGCGGGCACCAGTTGGTACGTGCGAAGCAGCCAGTGCTCGACGGCCGGAAGTGCGGCGATGAGGTGGGCGAACCCGCCCGGAGGAGTCAGGCGAAGGTGCAAAAGTGCTTCCGGACCGGACCCGGTCGGCCACACCCGCACATCCCCCTCACCGCTGGGTGCCAGCAACCCCCGCAAGAGCAGCTCGCGTGAGATGACCCAAGGCACTGGGCCTCGGACGAGGTCGTGGAAGAGGAACTCCACCACGAGGGGGTCCTTCGACCTGTAAAGCAGTTGAGTCGGCACCCGCAGCCGTACGCCCAGGGGCGACACGAGCTCCGTGTCAAGCATGTGGTCTACACAAGTGATCATGGCTCTGAGTGTGTTCGGGGACCGGGGTGGTGTCGGGTGTCGGCAGTGGGAACATTGCGCGGGCCCGGCACCGACGCGGCCCTGTGGTCAAGGGGAGAAGCGGTCTGCCCGGCCTCCATCCCTTGGAATTCGGGTGCCGAAGCAGGACGACGCATGATGACGGCCCCTTTGAAGAGGTTGCGCTCGGCCCGTGGGGGCGGTGGCTGGGAACGTCCGCTGGGGGCGCGGGGGCGGCGTTCGGTGTCATGGCTGCTGCTGTCCCTTAAAGCAGCCCCGACTGCCGCCCCCGCTGTCCTGTGATGCCCGCCCGCATGGGCCGGGGTGGCTCAGACAGCGTCACTCGCCCACTGGCGTGCGACAGCCCAGGCAGTGGCGGCCTTGATGACTGCGGTCCTCAGCGGTGTGAACGACCGTCGTGCTCCAGGCCCCAAAAGGTGTATCCATGGCCGTCAGCCCAACGGAGCTGGTCGAGGACCCACAGACGACGACCATCGTCGATACGCACCCAGTAGCCCCCGCGGTCGTCGTAGCGGATCCAGTAACGACCTCCGTCGTGATCCCGGACCAAGAAGCGACGTCCACCCTGATCCCGGTCCCAGTGGCCACGATCGCCGCTACCGCGGCCGTTGAACGTGCTGTGCCAGTTCCCGCGGTAACTGTGCCGGTCCCCGTGGTGGCCGTCAGCGGTTCGGACGACCGATACGGCGCCCGAATGGCTGCTGCTCGGGTACGTCGCCGCCGAGGCGGAACCACCGGTAGCCAAAAGCCCGGCCGCCGCGACGACGGTAGAAGTGATCGCGACCACAACCCGACGCATAGTCCTGCTTGCCATGATTCCTTCTCCTTGCTCACCCCGTGGTGTGAATGGGCGGCTTCGCTGGCATTTGCCTGCCCTCAGACCCTTGAGACAGTAGCCCGAGCTTGTTGAACAGTGAACTACCCAGGCGGTGAGGTCCGCCACGCGGCAAAAAGTCGTTGCGTCGGAATATTTCTGCGACAGCCGCTGTTGCGAGCCGGTTTTCGGGCCGCAAGCCAGGACACCTGCTCCCCTCGTTCCACTTCAGGGGGAGCAGCCGCCGGGGATTTGATCCTCTGCTCGAACAGCCCGGCCGCCTGCATCCGCACCGACTCCCGCCGAGCACGAGCCGTTCCCCTGACGAGCTAGCGGACGCCGTCGACCAGCGCGACGAGCGTTCGCAGAGCCGGGCCTCCGCAAGGCGTTCGCCCGGCTCGAACTCCGAGGCCCGGGTTCAGGGGCGGTCAGGCCAGGTTCCGGTCACCTCGGCCGACGGTGGAGCAGGGTGGCCCGCCGGTCGTGCTCGGTGATCCCGTCGGCGGGGCGGTGGGGTGTCCAGCGGTGGACCCCGCGCTCCACGGGCAGCACCTCGACGACGGCTTCCAGCGGTGGGTAGCCGAAGTTCGCCGCAGCCGAGTTGGCGGATCACGACGGCGCTGTCGTCGTCCAGACCGAGCAAGACGCGTACGGCGTCCCTCAGTTCGCGAAGGTGCGGACCCGACCAGGCGATTCCTGGGCGTGGTTCCAGGTGCGAGGACGAACAGGGAGCCGATGATGTGGATGAAGCGGTACTCGTCGACATAGAACTGGGCGTGGATGTATCCGCCGGGGACGGCCGAGGGCCAGGACGGATCCCTACGCCGATGGCTACGCAGCCGAGGCATCACCCACCGTGTCGCCCTCAAAGGCGTTGAGCCCTCGCAGCGACTGGGCAGACACTGCTGGGTGGTTGAGCGGACAGTGTCCTGGCTGGCCGGCTGCCGACGCCTGCATCGTCGCTACGAGCGCAAGGCCAAGCACTTCCTCGCGTTCGCCGGCATCGCCGCAGCTCTCATCGGCTACCGAAGAGCCATGAATTGAAACTCCATCAAGTCGCACCTGCCGCAGCGATATACCGTGTGGCCATGTCGGCGTTCACGCAACAGCTCCCCGCACTGATCGGCGTGGTAATCGGTGCCCTTGGATCGTATGTGGCGAGCACGCGCGGCGACCAAGCCCGCTTCCGTCGCGAGCAGGCGGCCCGTTGGGAAGAGCGGCGGCTGACAGCCTACGCCGACTACGCCAGGTCGCTGAAGAAGAGTGTCACCCTGGCATACCGGATTGCGGCGTACCTCGGCAACGACCCACACCCGCACCCCTTGTCACCCGAGGAAGCGGCGCCTCACCTGGCCGATGCCACTGATGCCCGGGACCCGGCCGGGGAGGCGCTGTTGATGCTTGGTACCCCGGACGTGGTGGAGAAAGCCCGCGAATGGGTCGTCGTGGTGATGGAGATGGAAGGATTCTTGCGAGACCAGACTCATAGCCCGGAATCCTGGTCCACCATGCTCAAGCGCCAACGCGCCGCACGTGAGCGGTACTACGCGGCCGTCCGCCGTGACCTGGCGCTCCCACCTGGCCATTCCGGGGAATGGCGACTTGTCCCGCCCCAGACTCCCTGAGTACCCACTGCATGGCGGCCCGGGGCTGTCGAGATCGGGGCGTCCCTGAACATTTTCGGCCTTAACCGCCGAATGGTTCGCCGTACTCAGTAGCACCTTCACCTCACCAGATAAAGCGACGTCTTGGAGAATCCGACGTCACGGGCGAGGCAGTGCGCGCAGTTGCGCTCGCGGAACCAGCACAGCACCAGCACCGCCTGACGGACCTGCCTCAGCGCGCGTGACGTCTTTCGGTGTGCCGATCCGGCGGCGGTGGGCGGCCAGCAGCCAGGCACGGTACTCCACGACATGGCTCGGGTCACCAAGCCTGGCAACATAGGTGACCAACGTGAAGCCTCTGGTTGCTACGGACATGATCTTGTGGTGAGACCTGCCCTAGGGAGTGTCGTCAAAGGGCTACGCCCACATGAGAAGTGAGGCGAGGGCGACGGCTGCCTGGTAGCACTCGGCGGTCTTGTCGTAGCGAGTTGCGATGCCTCGCCATTGCTTCAGCCTGTTGAAGCAGCGTTCGACGACGTTACGGCGTTTGTAGATCTGCTTGTCGAAGGCGGGCGGGCGCCCGCCGGAGCGGCCGCGTCGAAGGCGGTTGGCGATCTGGTCCGCTCGTTCGGGAATCGTGTGGGCGATGTTGTGCCGCCGAAGCCAGGCGCGGATCGCCTTCGAGCTGTAGCCCTTGTCGCCGATGACATGGGCGGGTCGGGTCCGGGGCCGTCCCGGACCCGACCGGGGCACCCGGATGGCGCCCATCACAGCGGTGAACCGCGTGCAGTCGTTGACGTTGCCGCCGGTCAGGACCAGGCCGAGCGGGCGGCCGAGTCCGTCGACCGCCAGGTGGAGCTTGCTGGTCAGCCCGCCGCGCGAGCGGCCGAGAGCCTGGTCGCGGAGCCCCCCTTTCGGGCTCCGGAAGCATGCTGGTGGGCTCGGACAATGGTGGAGTCGACCGAGGCGACCCAGTCGATGTCGCCGGCTGCGTCCGCCTTCGCCTGCGCGGCTTGCAGCATCCGCTCGAGGGTGCCGTCCTTGGCCCACCGGCGGAACCGGGTGTGCAGGGTGGCCCAGGACCCGTACCGCTCGGGCACGTCCCGCCAGGCAACCCCGGTGCGGAACTTCCACACGATGCCGTTCAGGACCATACGGTCGTCCAACCGGGGACGGCCTGTCGCAGCCGTGGGCAGCAAAGGCCGCAGCAGGTCCCACTCGGCATCGGACAACTCCTGGCGACGTATCACCCAGCCATGATCCACTGCCCAAGATCACGGGTCGATGCCGTGACGGACTGAGCGCCAAGGACTACCTGGCCTGCGTCGGACCGTGCGGGCTCAGACTGCGAAGCCACCGTCCACCGCCAGCTCCGCGCCTGTGACGTATCGGGCGCTCTCGCCGACCAGGTACGAGACGGCGTCCGCGACCTCCACCGCCGTGCCGTAGCGGCCGAGCGCAGTGAAGCCGCGCTGGAAGTCGGCGGAATCGCCGTCGCCCGGGTTCATGTCGGTGTCGATCGGGCCCGGGTGGACCAGATTGACGGTGACCCCATGCGGGCCGAGCTCCCGGGCCATGCCCTTGGTGAAGCCGATCAGAGCGGCCTTGCTGGTCGCGTAGAGCGTGCTTCCGGGGAAGGCCACGCGCTGTGCGATGCAGCTGCCGATGCTCACGATCCGTCCGCCCTCGACCATGTACTGCAGCGCCGCCTGGGCATAGAGGTAGGGCGCGCGAACGTTCACCGCCAGCACCCGGTCGATCTGGTCGCATGTCACCGCCTCGATCGGTCCGACGGCGCCGACACCCGCATTGTTCACCAGGATGTCCAGCCGCGTGAACCGCTCGGCGACCGCCGCCACCGCGCCGCACACCGCCTCCGGGTCTGCGCTGTCCGCGCGGACGGCCCAGCCGCTCCGCCCCATCGCGGTGATCTTGGCGACCACCTCCTCGGCCAACTCGGCCGAGCCCTGGTAGGTCAGCGCCACGTCTGCGCCGTCCTCGGCCAGCCGCAGCGCGACCGCCGCCCCGATCCCCCGGCTGCCGCCGGTCACCAGCGCCACCTTGCCGTCGAGCGCCGTCGCACCGTTCATCGTCATCTCCGTAGAACTCCTTGTTCCGGTCTTGGACACGCTCAATCCAAGACCGGAACGCCCTGCGGGTCCGGCGGTATTCAGACGTCACGTTCAATCTTCAACGACGACTCCGTACACCCCGGAAGTACGAACCGACCCTGGCTGCCCGGTGCAGTTCGGTCCGCCCGCCGGATCGGCAGCCACGTGGACCAAGGGGCAGCTCGGCCGGCGGACCGCCGCCGTCCAGCACCGCGCGCCGAGCTAGTGCCCCAACAGGCAACGTTCGCCCCGTCGCGACGCCCGGCACGCACTCTCGCCGCACCGGCCGAAAGCCCAAGTACGTCCAGTACGAGGACTTCCGGCCGGCACACCGAGAGCACGCACCGGACGCCGCTCCTTGACGGGCAAACGTTGCCTGCCGGGGCACTAGTCAACGTCGGTCAGCTCGGCCTCCGCGGGTAGGTCCCGGCCGGACGGCGCGAGTTTGAAGACGGGCCCTAGCAGGGGCTTCGCGGCTGTTCATAGCTGGGGCGCAATGCGGCGGGGTCGGCTCAGAGTGCGATGAGACCCGCGGCCGTCGGCTGGAATCCGCAGGCGTCGAAGTAGAACGGTTGCAGATCGTCCTCGAAGTCGACGTGCAGCCATTCGCACTTGGCTGTACGGGCTTGTCGGGCGGCCTCGGCGACAAGCCCGGTTCCGATCCCCGAGTGGCGGTAGCTTGCCGCGACCACGGTGTCCAGGATGAATGCGTGGACGCCGCCGTCCCACGCGACATTCACGAAACCGACGAGGTCACCTTTATGGCGTGCACAGACCCAACCCAGGCTGTGGCGATGGACCTGGCCCAGCCAATCGACGTTCGAAGCCTGATGGTTGAAGCCCGCTGCATGCAGCGCATTGACCGCTGTGTTGTCGAAGTCGCCCCGCCACTCATAGGTGATCGTCATGGTGCGAGCGTAGACCGCCCTCCCTGCCGCTTTCCTCCCTCGTCGCAGGACCACGAATGATCACCGTTGAGAAAACCTCAGTCAGATCCCCTCGCGCCGGACGCTGTGCTCCGCACTACCGGGCCCCGCGGCCGGGGGCTGGAGGGGTGCGCGGTCGTAGGCGCTCTCCTTGCGGCCCGAACATGATCAGGTATTCGACCGGTCCGCCGGGTCCGGCGTTCGCGACTCCGTGAGCGGTGCGGGTGTCGAACTCGGCGACGTCCCCGGCGCTCAGGACGAGGTCCTGCTCGCCGAGCGCCAGCCACAGCCGCCCGTACAGGACGCACAGCCATTCGTACCCGTCGTGGGAGACCTGCCGCGGCCGCGCCGGTGGCGCGTCGACGGCGGGCAGGACGTGCTTGTGGGCGTGCAGGCCCCCCACGTACCGGGTCAGCGGCAGCACCGCCTTGTCGTCGCCGGGACGCTGCGGCATCGGGGTGCGCGGTCCGGCCGCGGCGACGGGTGCGGTGCCGGCCAGCTCGTCCAGGGACATGTCGTACGCCTTCGCGAGCTGCAGCAGCACCTCCAGGGTCGGCTTGCGCCGGCCGGTCTCGATCCGCGACAGCGTGCTCAGCGAGATGCCGGTCGCGCGGCTGACGCCGGTGAGTGTGGCGCCGCGCTGCTCGCGCGCGGTCCGAAGCCGGGGGCCCATGGCCGCCAGCGTGTCGGCCATGCCGTCGTCCGTCACCGTCGCCCCGCTCCCTCCGGCCGTGCCGCCTCCACCGCCCTGTCCTGCAAGTTTGCCAGGATGGCAAGGGTACTCGCGTCGGGCGGCCGCCGCGCCGCATGATCGGTGGGTAACCGCGGCCGCCCGTGAACCAAGGAGAAGCCATGCACCAGCCCGCGCCGTCCGCCGACCTGCGCCACCTCACCATCGAGGCACCCGCCGGGCGCCTGCACCTGGTCGAGCAGGGCACCGGACCGCTGGTCCTGCTCGTCCACGGCTTCCCCGAGTCCTGGTACTCCTGGCGCCGCCAGCTCCCGGCCCTCGCGGCGGCGGGGTACCGGGCCGTGGCGCTCGACGTGCGCGGCTACGGCCGCTCCTCCAAGCCGGCCGCGACGGACGCCTACCGGATGCTCGACCTGGTGGAGGACAACGTCGCCCTGGTGCGCGCCCTGGGCGAGGAGAGGGCGGTGGTCGTCGGGCACGACTGGGGCTCCAACATCGCAGCGGCCTCCGCCCTGCTCCACCCCGAGGTCTTCCGCGCCGTCGGACTGCTGAGCGTCCCCTACGCGCCGCCCGGCGGCCCCCGCCCCACCGACGTCTTCGCGCAGATGGGCGGCGACCAGGAGTTCTACGTCTCGTACTTCCAGGAGCCCGGCCGAGCCGAAGCGGAGATGGAGCCCGACGTCCGAAGCTGGCTCGCCGGCTTCTACGCGGCCCTGTCCGCCGACACCATGCCCGCCCAGAGCGAGCCCGACCCGCACTTTGTGGCCCGCACCGGCGGCCGGCTGCGCGACCGCTTCCCCGGCGGCAAACAGCCCGCCTGGCTGACCGAGGACGACCTCGACGTGTACGCCGGGGAGTTCGAGCGCACCGGCATGACCGGGGCCCTCAACCGCTACCGCAACATGGACCGCGATTGGGAGGACCTCGCCCAGTACGGCGGCGCCCCGATCAAGCAGCCGTCCCTGTTCATCGGCGGCGCCCTGGACGCCTCCACGACCTGGATGGCCGACGCGATCGACGCCTACCCAGCCACCCTGCCCGGCCTGGCCTCCACCCACATCCTGGACGGCTGCGGGCACTGGATCCAGCAGGAGCGCCCCGAGGAGGTCAACCGCCTGCTGACCGCCTGGCTCGCCTCCCTCCAGGGCTGAATCGCCGGACATGCCGGCCGGGCTCCGTCGCAGGAGAACCCCGGCCGGCACAGCCAAGGGCAGCGCCCGAACCTCACGCCCCCTCAGCGCCGCGCGTCCCCGGCGCGAGCAGGCCGGTCACCTCGACGATGGCCTCCACCGACGGCTCGCCTCTCTGCGGGATGTGGCCCGCCAACGGCATCTGACGATTCGCGGGCAGGCGTGTTGGGCACGGTGCGGATGCAGGCAGCCGAACTGTTCGAGTAGAAAATCAAGCCGCTGGAGGTGGCACGGCGCCTGCGGGTGAGCCGGACGTCGGCCTACCAGTGGCACCAGCTTTGACGCGATGCCGGTGCGCAGGCTCTGGCCTCACGCGGTGCGAGTGGATCGCGGTGCCGTCTGTCCCGCGCTGTCTGGAGAAGCCGGCCGCGTATCTGGAGCAGGGTCCGGCCGCGCACGACTGGGTGGAGGACCAGGTGTGGACCGCGGCGAGGGTCAACCAGCAACCTCGGCGGATTCCTCGCCGGGACGGGCCTCGCTCTCGAAAGACCGGACCGACTCCAATAACCTTCGATGTCACCGGACAGCACACTGACAACGCCGGTTTCCGGCCGCACCGCGCGCCTGCTTCCCGGGACGTACGGCGGGAGTCTCCGCCCGTACGACGACCGCGGCGCCCGTCGCGTCGAAGCTGACTCCCATGGATCACCACGGAACCCACACCCCCGCCGTCATCGCCTCGGCGCGGTCGGCCAGCACCGCCACCCGCTTGCGCCCCGGCAGCCGGACGAACGCCCTGTGGCACGCCGCCCGGCCCCGCGAACGCCTCTGCTACGCGACCGGCGCCGTCCTCGCGTTGTCCGGCCTGGCGCACCTGGTGGTGTTCGCCGTCGACGACGGCCCCTGGGACGGCCCCGTCTCCTGGCGCAAGCCCGTCACGTTCGGGCTCTCCTTCGGGCTGACGCTGATCGCGGTCACCTGGGTGACGTCATACCTGCGCATCGGTGCGCGGGCCCGCGCCGTCCTGCTCGTCGTGTTCGCCGCGGACTGCGTCGTGGAGGTCGCCGGGATCACCCTCCAAGCGTGGCGCCATGTGCCCTCGCACCTCAACACCGAGACGCCGTTCGACACCATGGTCGCGATGACGCTCGCCGCGGGCGGCGGTGTGCTGGTCGTCGTGCTGTCGGTGTTCGCCGCCGCCGCGTTCCGGCACCGGCCAGGCGGCCCCCTGGGCATGGCGCTCGCACTGCGCTCCGGGTTCGCGATCCTGATCGTCGCGCTGCTGTCGGGCGCCGCGATGATCGCGCGCGGAGTCGTGCTGTCCCGCACCGGACACCAGCAGGCGGCGTACCACTCCACGGCGCCTCTCAAGCCGCTGCACGGGGTGAGCCTGCACGCCGTGCTGGTGCTGCCCGCAGTCGCCTGGCTGCTGTCCCGCACGTCATGGAGCGATGCCGCAAAGCAGCGGATCATCTACGTCGCCGTCGGCGGCTACACGGCCGCCGTGCTCAGCGCCGGGGTCTGGGCAACACTCACCCGTTGAGTCCCGGCAAGCCCCCCTCATGCGGAGAACAGCCGCCGCAGACGGGCAGTGAGGCTGCCCGAACCGTGTGTCCGTGGCCCGTGGACCCGGGGGTTGTCCGTGACGTCGTACCGCTTCACACGCACCCCCAGGGAGGCCTGCAGCGTCGCCACCGCGGGGATGGAGATCAGCGCGCCGACTGCGCCGAGGAGGGCGGTGCCCGCGACGAGCAACCCGATGGCAACCGCGGGAGTGCTCAAGGCACAACATCCCACCAGCGGTTCGCAACCCCGGCGGGCCGCATGGCCCTCGGTATTCGGCAGAGCTGGAACGCTCGCGACGTTGGAGCTGAGCACTTCGGACAGGGCCCCGTCCACCGCGCTCCTCGGGTCCAGCGAGGCCGCGGCCGCGAAGGAAAGCCCTGGCCGCGGCGACCGGCGCCGCGGACCTGCTCGCCCGCCTGTCCGACCGATGGCAGGGCACCCTGGTGGTGGGACAGCCAGCCAAGGAGACGCTCGGCGAGGTTCGGCTCGGCGAGGACCCGGCCGAGCCTCCCTGCCCCGAGCATCTGAAGGGGGTGTCTTAGGTTCGAATCCTGCCAGGGGCACAAGCGCAAATTCTTCGGCACCCCGCAACCTGGGGCATCGACCAGGCTCTGACTGTCACCTCCCCGCCCGCCGGTTCGGACCAGCCCCTGGGCGGAGAGCTGGGTGGTCATACTGTGCGCATGAATTCCGGGGTACTCGAAGCGATCCTCTACTGCCTGCAGTTCAGCCCGGAGCTGGGCGATGAGGAAGTCGAACGCATCAGTCGCATGATCCTGGAGCAGCCCTTCCACGACCTCACCACAGAAGAGCAGTACGCTGGAATCGAGGCGGCACTCGCCGCGGCAGCCTGGGAGAACGACCTGTCCTGGCAGCCGCATGACGAGCCGTCGGTCCGAAACTTCCTACGGCGCCTGCTGGAACGTCTGCACGCGCTGCGGCCATGGCAGGAGCCGCCGTTCCGCAACCTTGGGCTTGGCCGCTGGGAGGAGTTCAGGCACGGGGCACTGCTGGCCCACGTACGGCTGTACTCCCCGGCGCAGGACCAGATGCACGCGCGCCTGCGCACCGTGCCCGGCGACGAGCACCGGCTGCGGGGACTGGTGCTGCGTCTGCGGTCCGGGGACGAAGTCGCCCTGGTGGCACCGCCCCTGCCGAACGGAGACGATGCGGTGCTGGTGGCGGTGCCACCGCACCGGCCCGCGCAGAAGGTTAACGAGGCGTTCCTAACCCATACGGGGTATCCACGGGGGCGGGTGTCCCCGGCGGGCCGGCGACGGTGGGGAAGGCGGAGCGGTGGAACGCTGCCTCCGGGGCTGCGGGGCTGAACTCGACCGGGTGCGAGAAGTACGGCTGAGGTAGACGTTCGCGTACAGAGATGAGCTTCGCGGCCATGGTTCCTCTCAGCGGTCAGGGAGTTGACTGAGAGCATGACGAACACACTGAACGACTCCACGACTTCCGCGATGACGGACAGCATGATCCTGGTGATCGGCGGCACGGGCAAGACCGGGCGCCGGGTGGCTGAGCGGCTCACCGCACAAGGGCTTCCGGTGCGGGTCGGGTCCAGGTCCGGCGAGCCCCCCTTCGTGTGGGAGGACCCCGGCACCTGGGAGGCCGCCCTCGACGGGGTCCTCGCCGTCTACGTCACCTACTACCCCGACCTCGCCTTCCCGGGCGCCGCCGAGACCGTCGGCGCCTTCGCCCGGACCGCGGTCGCCAAGGGTGCCCGGCGCCTGGTCCTGCTCTCCGGGCGCGGCGAGGAAGGGGCCCGCATCAGCGAGGACAAGCTCAAGGAGTCCGGAGCCGACTGGACAGTCGTCAGGGCCAGTTGGTTCGCGCAGAACTTCAGCGAGAGCTTCTTCCACGAACCGGTCCTCGCCGGCGAGCTCGCCCTGCCGACCGGGGACGCGGTGGAGGCATTCGTCGACGCCGACGATATCGCCGACGTCGCCGTGGCGGCCCTCACCGACGACCGGCACATCGGCAGGACCTACGAGCTGTCCGGCCCGCGTCTGCTGAGCTTCCACGACATCGCCACGGAGCTGAGCAAGGCGACCGGCCGGCAGATCACGTACATCCCGGTCACGGTCGACGAGTACCGCAAGGCCCTCGAGGACAACGGGCTTCCCGTCGAGTTCGCCGACCTGTTCGAGCTGATCCTCGACGGCCGCAACAGTCACCTCGTCCATGGCGTCGAGGAGGCCCTCGGCCGCAAGCCCAAGGACTTCGCCGACTTCGCCCGGGACGCCGCCGCCACCGGCGTCTGGAACACCTGAGGAACCGAGGACCTGGCACACCTGACGCACCCGGCGACCGCGGCCCGACGCGGCGCCGCGTGCGCTGTCAGCCGCCCGCCTTGTCGCCCCGCCAGGGGACGAGGAGCCCGCTTCGAAGCGATGTCGAGTGAGCGTCTACAGACGCTGCCCCACCACTTCCACGGATTCGCACGTATGCACATCGCCATGCGCCGCAACGCCCGCAGGCTGGCCGGCGGGGCGCCCTTCGTGACGGCCGAGCAGATGGTCCCGGTCAGCACCTGGTGGCACCGGCTGCGTGAGGTGATCGACTGACACCACCACAGCGATGACGAGGTGCCGTGGCCCGAACTGCACCGTGCGATACCGGGGTTCGCCGAGGCCGCGCGCACCCTCGGCGACGACCACGGGCGACTGGATGACGCCATGGACCGCGTCGACGAGGCCTTCGTATACGGTGCCCCGGCCGTCCTGATCCCCGCCGCCGACGCGTTCGGCACCATCCTGTGCCATCACCTTGCGGACCAGGAGCAACTGGCCTTCCCCGCCTTCGCGGAACTTGGCCCGCAGGCCTGTCTGTCCGTCGAACGCAGACTGCTGCGCACCGCGCCGCCGAAGGTCCTCACCCACCTGCCGCCGTGGATGCTCGACGAGGCGGACCTGACGACCGCAGGCCGGTTGGAGGCCACCATGCCGCCGCCCGTACGTGGCTCTGGCCTGCCTCGGCCGGGTCCTGGCACTCTGGGCCCACACCTGAGTCGGCGTCTGCTCCCGGCTGTTCCCCGTCTCGGAGAGCAGGCGTCCCGTACCCCCAACTCCCGGAGGACGACATTGGACGCGATCACCGGCCTTCTCGAGGGGCCCAGGGCACGCGGCGCCTTCCTGCTGAAGTCCGTGTTCAACCCGCCGTGGGCGCTGCGGGTCGAGGACCGGGCGCCGATCTCGGTGGTGACGATGGTGCATGGCGAAGCCTGGGTCAGGCCCGACCGCGCCGAGCCAGTCCGGCTGTGCCCCGGCGACGTGGCGGTGATGCGCGGGCCCGACCCGTACGTCGTCTCCGACGCGCTCGACACGGCAGTGCGGATCACCGTCGGTCCCGATCAGCGGTGCAACACCCCTGCCGGGGAGGACGTCACGGAGACGATGGCCCTCGGCATGCGCACCTGGGGAGACGCGCTGGGCGAGGGTTCGGCGGTGATGCTCTCCGGCACCTACCTGGCGCCCAGCGAGATCGGCCGGCGCCTGCTGAGCACGCTGCCCGCCGTTGTCGTACGCCCCGCCGGAGAGGGCAACGACCCGCTGATCGGACTGCTCGCCGAGGAGATGGCCCGCGACGAGCCGGGCCAGGAACTCGTCCTGGACCGACTGCTGGACCTGCTCCTGGTCAACGTACTACGCGGCTGGCTGGCCGATCCCGACTCCAGGGCACCGGCCTGGTACCGGGCCCAGAGCGATCCGGTCGTGGGTCCCGCGCTGCGGCTGCTGCACGACAACCCCGCCCATTCGTGGACGGTCGAGTCGATCGCCCGCAAGGTCGGCGTCTCCCGGGCTCAGCTCGCCCGCCGCTTCACCGCTGTCGTCGGGGAGCCGCCGATGGCCTACCTCGCCGACTGGCGGCTCACCCTGGCCGCGGACCTGCTGCGCGAACCGGACACCACGGTGGCCATGGTGGCCCGCCAGGTCGGCTACAGCAGCGGCTTCGCCCTGAGCTCCGCCTTCAAACGAGTCCGCGGCCTCAGCCCCCAGGAATACCGAGCCCAGGCAGCGACAGGCACGGCGGGGGCCTGAGCCTGAGGTTCAACCGTCCGGCGTAGCCTCGCGCCGCCGCAGGCTCCCCCTGAAGATCCTGTCCAGGACTGATCCAGCCGCGCCATGCATCCGACGTCGCCTGCCTGGGCTCGCCATGAGCGCGCGTCGGCGTCCCACCCACCATCGTCTCGACCAGAGCGAGGACGCACCGATGACAGCCAATCCGTACCAGCAGGAGTACGGCCGGCTCGTCCAGCTTCGGGTAGAGGTTCTGCCCCTGGTGCTCGAAGCGCAGCACCCACGCCTGGTGGTTGTCGCCGGCCGCGCGGTAGCTGATCTCCTCGTAGGGGACCTTGACCAGGTCGGCGAGGTCGCGCATCGTCCAGTAGCCCGAGCCACCACAGGCCGGCGCGCGGCCGCAGAGGGCCTCGCCCAGCCCTTGTCGTAGACACGAGCCTCTGCGGGCATCACCTGAATGTGGCGGGCGGGCCAGCCGCGCTGTACCGGACAGCCGCGGCTGCGCCACGCTGGATGGGCGGGCTGCGCTGCGCCCGTGCCGTTCCATTCGGTGAACAAGGTGAGGCAGGTGAGGCGCCCATGGCCACCCTCGACATCCGCGACCTGCACTGTTCGGTCCGCACCGACGCCGGGCCTCGCGAGATCCTTCATGGGGTCGACCTGGCCGTACGCCAGGGCGAGACCCACGCCATCATGGGCCCCAACGGCTCCGGCAAGACCACCCTCGCCTACGCGCTCGCCGGGCACCCGAAATACCTGGTCACCTCCGGCAGCGTCACCCTGGACGGCGAGGACGTGCTCGCGATGAAGGTCGACGAGCGGGCGCGGGCCGGGATCTTCCTCGCCATGCAGTACCCCGTCGAGGTTCCCGGCGTATCGATGTCCAACTTCCTGCGCACCGCCGCCACCGCTGTCCGCGGCGAGGCCCCCAGGCTGCGCACCTGGCTCAAGGAGGTGCGCGAGGCGATGGAACGCCTCCAGATCGATCCCGCCTTCGCCGAGCGCAACGTCAACGAGGGCTTCTCCGGAGGGGAGAAGAAACGCCACGAGATCCTCCAACTCGAACTGCTCAAGCCGAAGATCGCGATCCTGGACGAGACCGACTCCGGTCTGGACGTCGACGCGCTGCGCATCGTCGCCGAGGGCGTCAACCGCGTCCGCGTCACGGGACAGGTCGCGACCCTGCTGATCACGCACTACACGCGCATCCTGCGCTACGTCCACCCCGACCACGTCCACGTCTTCGCCGACGGTCGCATCGTCGACTCCGGCGGCCCCGAACTCGCCGATCGGCTGGAGGACGAAGGCTACGAGGCCTACGTGAAGGGCACGGCACGAGGCTGAACAACACAATCCACCCCGTGCCCCCCGGCGACGGCCCAGCCTTGGGAGCGTTCTCACGGAAGTCCTGCCCGTCTCGGCCGCCCGGCGCACGGGAAGTGGGTCTGCGTACCAGCAGGTCCACCCATACGCACGACGCCCCAGGAGCTGGGGCTTTCGCGCGAGTTCCGTCTCGATGAGACGGTTCAGATGTCGGCGGGCGTCCTGCGTCGTCAGCGGGGGCGTCTGCCGCAGGTGCTGCAGGGCCAGGCCGTCGGCGAGGGCGACGAAGCGGACCATGACGCCGTCGAGGTCGTCGCAGGTGAACTCGCCCTCGGCGACGCCCCGTTCGATCAGGTGGCGGATCTGGTGGTGCCAGGCCTCGTAGCGCTGGGCCTGGCCGCGGGCGAAGGTCTCGTCCGCGCCCTGCTCCCCCGCGTTCCAGTAGTCGAACCACATGCGCCAGTGCCGGTCGGTGTCCTCGGCCAGCCTGAACTGCAGGGGCGATAACCGGAGGGCGTGACCGACCTCGAGCACCTCGCGATCCGTCACGCCCGCGACGACGGGGCACCCCCAGTTTATTTCTCTCGCGAGCGAGATATCTTGGGAGAGGCCGGGCCGATGTGTAAGCACCGCACGCCCGGAGGTCTCGCACGTATGGAGGATTGCCGTGGCCCTGCCCGCTCTGTCACCGCCCGACTCGTCCCGACATCGCCGGCCAGGCCGGGCCGTCGTCGGCTGGCTGACGACTACCGACCACAAGCGGATCGGCACCCTCTACCTGGTCACCTCGTTCGCGTTCTTCTGCTTCGGTGGCCTGTTGGCACTGCTGATGCGCGCCGAGTTGGCCCGTCCGGGCACACAGTTGATCTCCAACGAGCAGTTCCACCAGGCCTTCACCATGCACGGCACCGTGATGCTGTTCATGTTCGCCACGCCCATCTTCTCCGGCTTCGCGAACTGGATCATGCCGCTGCAGATCGGCGCGCCCGACGTGGCGTTCCCGAGGCTCAATATGCTTGCCTACTGGCTGTACCTGTTCGGCTCGCTGATCGCGGTGGGCGGCTTCCTTACGCCGCAGGGCGCCGCCGACTTCGGATGGTTCGCCTACAGCCCGCTGTCCGACACGATCCACTCACCGGGTGTCGGCAGTGACATGTGGATCATGGGTCTGGCCATGCAGGGCTTCGGCACCATCCTCGGCTCGGTCAACTTCATCACCACGATCGTCTGCATGCGCGCCCCGGGCATGACCATGTTCCGCATGCCGATCTTCACGTGGAACGTACTGCTCACCAGCGTCCTGGTGCTGCTCGCCTTCCCCGTACTTGCCGCCGCGCTCTTCGCGCTCGAATTCGACCGGAAGTTCGGCGCCCAGATCTTCGCTCCCTCCAATGGCGGGGCGCTGCTGTGGCAGCACCTCTTCTGGTTCTTCGGCCACCCGGAGGTGTACATCCTGGCGCTGCCCTTCTTCGGCATCGTGTCCGAGGTGGTCCCCGTCTTCTCCCGTAAGCCGATCTTCGGCTACATGGGGCTGATCGGCGCGACCATCGCGATCGCGGGTCTGTCGGTGACGGTGTGGGCACATCACATGTATGCGACAGGTGGTGTGCTGCTCCCGTTCTTCTCCTTCATGACCTTCCTGATCGCGATTCCGACTGGTGTGAAGTTCTTCAACTGGATCGGCACCATGTGGAAGGGGTCCCTGAGCTTCGAGACGCCGATGCTGTGGTCCATGGGCTTCATGGTCACCTTCCTGTTCGGTGGTCTGACCGGTGTGATCCTGGCCTCGCCGCCGCTGGACTTCCACGTCACGGACTCGTACTTCGTGGTGGCGCACTTCCACTACGTCGTCTTCGGCACCGTGGTGTTCGCGATGTTCGCCGGCTTCCACTTCTGGTGGCCGAAGTTCACCGGCAAGATGCTCGACGAACGTCTCGGCAAAATCACGTTCTGGACCCTGTTCATCGGCTTCCACGGCACCTTCCTGGTCCAGCACTGGCTGGGCGCCGAAGGCATGCCACGCCGGTACGCCGACTACCTGGCGGCCGACGGCTTCACCGCCCTGAACACGGTGTCGACGATCTTCTCCTTCCTGCTCGGTCTGTCGATCCTGCCGTTCTTCTACAACGTCTGGAAGACCGCCAGGCACGGCCAGGAGATCACCGTCAACGATCCGTGGGGCTGGGGCCGTTCGCTGGAGTGGGCGACTTCCTGTCCCCCGCCGCGGCACAACTTCGAAAAGCTGCCGCGCATACGGAACGAGTCACCCGCCTTCGGCCCCTCCCACCCCGAGATCGCCTTCAGCGACGACATCGAGGAGGAGCGGGCGACAGCCACCGGTCGGCGCTGAGCAGGCCGGTCCCCCCTTCGAACATTCAGGAGCCGTCCATGGACGCCAGCCATGAAGCCGCCCTCGGCCTGCACCAGATCGAGGGCTACCTCTACCAGGAGGCCAACCGCCGTGAGGCGCACCGCAAGGCACGGGACTTCGTCTGGGACCTGCCCGGCCTCACCACGGACCAACGCCTCATGATCGAGGAGGCGTACGCCCGCGCTCAGGTGGAGAACGCCCACCAGGTCACCCACCACATCGCAGAACGCATACAGCAGATCGAGACCCGCTACGCGGCACGCCACCGCCGCTTCGCACGGGAGGCGGCCATCGCCATGGCCGTTGTCACCCTCGGGCTGATCGGGCTCTGCATCGCGGTGATCCTCGGCTCGGCGGCGGGAGCCGCCTGACGTCACCCAGCCGGTCCCTCAACCGGCGTCCGCCTCCAGGAACACCAGGATCTTGCGCAGGGCGTCCGCCACCCCCGCGCGTTCCTTGGGCTCCAGAACGGAGAGCACGTCCCGTTCCAGAGTGAAGTGCCGTTCCACCGCGCGGTCGAAACTCGCCCGGCCCTCCTCCGACAGACGGACCAGAGTGCTTCTGCCGTCGACGGGGGAGGGACCGCGCTCGATCCAGCCTTCCCGCTCCAGCCGGTTGAGCCTGCCCGTGAGGCCGGCAGAGGACACAATCAGCGCCTGACGCAGCTGCCCGGGCGTCAGCGCGTAGGGAGGGCCGCCGCGGCGCAGCGCCTGCAGCAGATCGAAGTCCCCGACATTGGCAATGGGCATGCCGCCCTGGCGGCGCAGCCCCGACGCGAACAGGTCTTCCAGCAGCCGAGCCGCACGCAGCAGGCGAGCGATGACCTCGCTGGACGACACGTCCAGTTCCGGCCACTCACTGCGCCACTCGGCCAGCATCGCGTCCACGCTGTCGCTGTCGCCGCCGGCTTCGATCTCCTCGTCCTCACCCATCGCGGGCACAGCCTATCGGCAGCACCACCGAGCACGGTCTTCACCGGGGCAGTGCCCCCTTTCCGTTGGCCCTGGGAGGCGCACCCTGCAGAACGCCAAGACCGAAACGGTTCGAATCGCCCCGCTCACCTGCGAACAGACCAGGGCGGCGCACCTGCCCGCAGTGGAGCGGGTCAGCTGTCCGGGGCTGTCTGCACCAAGGACTCGTACAAGGTCACCAGCTCGGTGGACAGGAAGGACGGCACCTCTCCGAGAGGTGCCGGTGCGGTCCCTGTGCGGATCGCGCCGACAAGGGCGGCGAGCGCTCGGTGCAGCTGCTCGTCGCCGTGGGCACTGAACAGCGAGCGGGAAACCCCGCGTGCCGCCTCACTGCCGCTGCCGACCTGCTCCAGCGTCCAGCGCGGAGAGCACCCGGTAGGCCAGCCGCTGGGTGGCGACCACTGTGGGCCACATCAGCTCCGCGTCACTGCGCCGGACGACCGAGGAGTTGACGCTCGCATCGTAGGCCTGGAGTACGCCAATGGCCTGCAGCTGAAGATCGCGTCGGGCCGCCCAGGCACCCGGGGTGGTGACTGCGCTCTCGGCCAGATGGTCCGATACGGCGCCGACTGCTTCCAGGGTGCGATTGATCGCTGCCGGGATGCGTGTCGCCGCCCCGGCCCGCCTCGTCACCAGGAACACCGCGAGTGCCACGGCGCAGCCGATTGCGGTGTCGACCCCGCGGGCGAGCAGCAGTCCGCCGAGCCCAGGAACGCGCTGTCCGCCACTCACGATGGTCAGCGCGACGGTGGTGATGAAGATGACGGCCAGGGCGTAGTTGCGCACCACGAACATCTCGATGGAGAACTGCAGCAGCACGACGGTCAGCGCAAGCCACAGCCCGGTGGGATGCGCCGTGAGCACGCCCAGCGCGAGAATCAGCCCGACCCAGGTGCCGACCAGACGCTCCAGGCCGCGCTGCATGGTGCGGACCCAGTCGAAGCCTTGGTGCAGCATCAGCACTGCGGCTGCTATGGCCCAGTAGGCGTGGTCCAGACTCAGGGCGGCGCCGATCATTCCAGCCACCAGGGCCGCAGCGCCAACCCGCAGAGTGACGAGGAGCGGTCCTGACCCGGCCGTGACCGCTTGCCGCACCAGGCCGAGCGGCCCGGGGCCGCCGAGCGGGATCTCCTCCTCGCGGGCCACGGCACCAGGCGAGGACGGGTGCTGGGCCTGAGCGGCAAGTCGTCGGGCATGGTCGGGTACGGCGGGGTCCATGGGTGCGTCGCGGGCCGCGGCCCGCATGGCGTCGGCGAAGATCAGATGCAGTTCGCGGTTGAGTTGGCGCAGCCTGGACAACGTGCTGTCAGGGGTGATGCGGATCGGCTGGTAGCTGACCAGGGCCGCCCATGACTCGTGCATCGCCAGGGCGGCCCAGTGCCGGGCGGTGTCCTGCCGGGGTGTGCCCACCGCCTCGGCGAACCGCGCCACCGCATCACCGGCTGCCGCGACCGCGGACTTCTCCGGACCCCGCGGCCACAGCAGCGCGCCGGACATATGGACCAGCCAGGCGAAGCCACCGCCCGCAAGCACCAGCAGGCCGGTGTGCCACGGGCCCAGGTGCCCCGCATGCATCGCGGTGCCGGCGGCACAGGCGAGGGCGACCATGTAGGCCCCGGGCGGACCGACGGCCAGGGCATTGCACAGCAGGGTTGCCACCATCGCGATGAGGGCGACCACGAGCACGCCGACCCACACGACAGCGGCAGCCCAAATGCCCATCCCGACCGCGAACGCCAGGGACGCCGCAATGAGCGCGAGCCTGCCCGCGCGATAGAGATAGGGCAGGGCACTGCCGTACAACGCGGTGAAGCCACCGATCGTCGCCATGAGACCGGCCGCGGTGTCGCCGGCGGCCCAGCCGATCACGACCGGCACGCCCATGCACAGCCCCGCGCGTGCCGCGAACGGCCACCGCCGCCTCGCGTCACGCAGCGCGAACAGGGGGCGGATCCCGATCGGGCCGGGCCCCGGCGCGGGCGGGATCGGCGCCAGTGACGCTGCCGGTCCTTGCGGCATGTTTCCAGAGCAGCACGGACAGCGTCCCGACGCTCGCCCTGCGCCCCGGGGCATTGCCTCCTCCGCGAGAGCCACCGTCCCAGCTCGGCTGCCGCTCATAGCGCCAAGGCTGCCGGGCCGCGCGCAAGTGGCCGTAGCGGCCACCGACTGAGGACATGATGATGACGACGCCGGTGTCGGACTTCTTCAGGACAGGGTGCAAAGCCTGGTGATGTTGAAGGTGCCGGTGAGGTTGACGGCCAATACCTTCTCCCACTGATCAGGATCCATCTCCGCCACTGGTGCGGTGGGACCGGAGATCCCCGCATTGTTGACCAGGACGTCAATGCCGCCGAGGGTGCGCACCGCGGCCTCGACTGCCGTGCCGGTGAGCAGGGTCAGCCAGCTCACTCCGGGAGTACCGCATGCGCCACGAACCCCTGCCGTCTCCACTGAGCGGCATGAGGCCGACCGGGTGACGATGGACGTGTACTGACGTGACCACGCTGCTCACAGGAGGAGGTAGGTGTCATGACATCTCCTTCCGATTCCACATCTCCTTCCGAGTCGCCGGGCCCCGTTCCCACGCGCGGCACCGAGCGACAAGAGCCCCTGGCCGCAGGCATGGCTGCCCTGGCGAACATGGGCTGGCAGATCCTGCTCACCATGGGCCTTGCCAGCATCGCCCTGGGCGTCGTCGCCTTGGTCTGGCCGGGCGCGACGCTGCGGGTCGCTGGCGTGCTCTTCGGCATCTATTTGCTGGTCACCGGTGTCTTCCAGCTGGCCGGCGCCTTCGGCACGCACGTGCCCCGGCATCTTCGCGTACTGCACTTCATCACCGGTGCGGTCTCCATCCTGCTGGGGCTGATCTCCTTCCGGGGCACCCTGGAGTCGATTCTGCTGCTCGCCCTGTGGATCGGCTTCAGCTGGCTGCTGCGCGGCACCACTGAGACAGCTGCGGCGGCCTCCGCTCAGGAGATGCCGGCGCGCGGCTGGCACGTGGCCTTCGGCATCATCGGAGCGCTGGCGGGTGTCGTGATGATCATCATGCCGTTCGCCTCGATCGCGACACTGACCCTGGTCGTGGGCGTCATGGCCATAGTTCTGGGCCTGACCGAGATAGTCCGCGCCATCAGGACGCGCATCGAGATCGGCCATCTCGCTGCTGGCACGGCCACTCAGCGGCGGCCCCTGTTCCACGCCCGTCCGCACCCCCAGCACTGACCGACGGAGCCGAACCGGACGGCTGCCGCGTGAGCGGCGGGCGACGGTGCCAACGCTTCCCGATTCTCGATCCGCCCAGAGCCTCAAACGGGCTGGAGGCCCTGGGGGCTGCCGGGCCGTGCTCGACTGCCTCCGGGCCATGAGTCCGGCGGACGAGAGCTGAGCAACCGAACCAAGCCGGCCGCCACCGTTTCGAGTCCGCGGCGAACGTGCGGCCATCTCAGTCCGGCAGTTGGGGCATGGCTCGTGTCCGCCCTCGTCGTTGACCACGCTCCCCCAGCCCCGGCACTCCTCACAGCCGCGGGCGCGGACCGGATCGGCCTGGGGATGCGTGGCGCCCGCGGCCCGCGACGAGGGCAGCGGCGGCCTTCCGGGGTGAGGCCGACGACGCCCGCCACGACCGAGTCGGCACGGCCTACCCGTGGCCAACGCGTTCGTCGACTGGGACACCCACGACATCACCTACAGCAGCGCCGGCCACCTGCCGCCGGCCCTGCTGCGGAGTCACGGCACCGCCGAGTTCCCGGCCCACCATTGCGGAGCCGACGCCGAAACCCTCGCCGTGCCCTACTGGCCAACCCTGGTGGCCGGCTCCCCGTCGGGACAATCTCCCGGCCACGGACACGGTCCACGCGGCGGGGCAGCGCCAACCGCGGCACTTCGCCGGTCAGCGGGTCTCGATGACGACCTTCTCGATGACCACGTCCTGGACCGGGCGGTCGTTGCGGGGGGGTGGTCTCCGTCGTGGCGATGGTGTCGACGACGCGCCGGCCGGCCTCGTCGGCAACCTCGCCGAAGATGGTGTGCTTGCCGGTGAGCCAGGTGGTCGCCCGACGGTGATGAAGAACTGGGAGCCCTTGGCGAGCTCCACGAAGATCCGGACGGTCTTGGGCGCGTGATTCGGTAGCAGCCGGACCATGATGTCGCCCCTAATAGGTGACGCCGCCGGTCGGCTCGGGCGGCATGGCACGCAGCCGCATCGAGGCCGTCCTCACCGTCCGCCCCCTGGAACGAGTTCAGGTCTACAGGCCCACCCGCTCTCGGTCGACGATCCCACAAGCGCCCACCACGGCACCGACCGCATGGCAGGCTGCACCCACGCGGTCGGCGACAGCATCCTCGGAGACCACCTGCGCTCCGGCACACACGTCACCTGCATCGGCGGACGACCAGACGCACCCCATTGGCACGCGCGTGGTGCGCCTCGACGCCATGCCGGCTGGACACGCTCACGCCCGGGCAAACGACCACCAGGTGACGTTCTCCGAACGCTTGGATCCCCGCTACCGCAGCCTTCAAACGGCGCGGTAGGCGGGAATCGCCCTGTTCACGGAGACGAGGGCGTCAGAGTTCGGCCGCCGCTGTCAGGCCCTCCAGGACCGCTTCCTCCACGGTGCGGGGGGTGACGCAGTCCCCGGCGGTAAAGACACGGTCGGCCGGGACGCCGAGGGCGACGGGGTCGAGGTCGTTGACCGGGTCGTGACCCTGTGCGAGGACGGTGCCCGCCACCCCTTCGAGCAGCACCGGCTCCTCGGTGAGGGTGTGCTGGAGGTACACGGTGTCGCTGTCGGCGCCGTAGAGCCGCACGTTGGGCACGATCTCGATCCGTGCCCGTGCCGCCTGAGCCAACATGGCGGCACGTACGTACTGCTGCAGGTGCTCGCCGGCCGCGAAGCCCGTGACGCACAGCGTCACCTTCCTTCGTTGGCTTGCGAGTTGGAGAGCGACGCCCAGGCCGATCCAGTCGCCGCGCCAGTCCGCCACCACGATCCGTCCGCGCGGCACCTCGCCGCCACGGATCACCGACCACGCATCGAGCGCCACGGGATCGTCGATCAGCTCCAGCCGTGGGCGGCGGGGGCGCGCGCCGGTCGCGAGCACCACGGCGTCCGGCGCCGCGGCGGCAAGGGCTGGGCCGTCCATCCGTGAGCCCACGAGGATGCGAGCTCCCGCACGTCGAGCCTCGCCCTCGAGATTGGTGACAGCGCCGCCGAACTCGGCGCGGCCGGGCAGCAGTTGCGCGAGAAGCACCTGGCCGCCCACGCGTCGTCCCGCCTCGTGCAGCTCCACCTCGTGGCCCCGCGCTGCAGCCACGGCCGCGGCCTTCAGGCCGGCGGGTCCGCCGCCGACCACCAGCACCTTCTTGCGCCGTGTGATCGTCGGCAGTACTCCGAAGCGGCGCTCCCGGCCGGTCTCCGGGTGCTGGATGCAGGAGATCGGGTAGCCGAGCTGGAAGTGGCCGATGCAGGCCTGGTTGCAGCCGATGCAGGCGCGGATCTCCTCGGCGCGGTCGTCCGCGGCCTTGGCCGGCAGGTCCGGATCGCAGATCAGGGCCCTGGTCATCGCGCACACGTCCGCCTGACCGCCTGCGACGATCTGCTCTGCTTCCTGCGGCTGGTTGATCCGCCCGGCCACCATCACGGGGACGCCGACGACGGCGCGCACCTTGGCGGCGAGCGGCGCGGTGTAACCGGCGGGCTGGAACATGGGCGGGGCGATGTGCTGGGCCCCGGACAAGCTGGACGAGCTACCCGCACACACCGAGACATAGTCGACGAGTCCCTCGGTGTCGAGCTCGGCGACGGACTGAAGCACCAGCTCGCTACTGAGGCCGTCATGGCTCAGCTCGTCGCCGGAAATGCGCAGGCCGACCACGAAGTCGTCTCCTGCCTCCTTCCGGGCGCTGCGCAGCGCCGCGCGCAGGAACCGTATACGGCCCTGCCGGTCGCCGCCCCAGCCGTCGTTGCGGACGTTCACCTCAGGGTTGAGGAACTGCGCCGGCAGGTAGCCGTGGCTGGCGACGATCTCTACGCCGTCGAGCCCGGCCTGGCGCAATCGGCGGGCTGCCTGGCCGTAACCGTCGAGGACTTCGCGGATCTCGGCCTCGGTCATGGCGCGCGGCATGACGTGAAAACGCTCGCTCGGCGTTGCGGAGGGCGCCCAGGCGACCGGTGCGCTGCCGTCCCTGGACTCCAGGATCTCCCGGCCGGGATGGAAGAGCTGGCCGAAGACTTTCGCTCCGTGCCGGTGCACCGCCTGCGCGAGCCTGGCATAGCCGGGGACACAGTCGTCGTCGGTGGCCATAAGCACGTGGGTGGTGTAGCGGGCAGACTCGTGCACGCCCGAGACCTGGAGCACGATCAGGCCCACGCCGCCTTTCGCGCGGGCTTCGTGGTAGGCGATCAGTTCCTCGGTGACCTCGCCGTCCCTGACCAGGACCGTGTCGTGGCCCGAGGACAGGATCCGGTTGCGTACTGTCAACTTGCCTATCTGCAGCGGGCTGAACAGGTGCGGGAACCGCACTCCCATGGAATGTCCTCTCCGAAACCTAGGCGCGTACGCCGAGCAGGACGCGCGCGGTGCCGAGCATCATCTCGGCGTAACGTTCGGCGCTGAGCCCGGATCCGGACGCCACTGCCATTTCGCAGCCGTCGACCAGGGCCACCAGCGACCCGATGGCGAGGTCGGCCGGGACGGCGGGGTCGAACTCCTTATTCCGCAGGCCTTGGTGGACGATCTCGCGAATCAGCGCCTGCCACTCGGCATGGACCCGGTGCACGCCCTCGCGCAGCTCCTCGCGGCGGGAGGCGCTCGCGCAGAACTCGGTCCAGGTGGCGCAGCGCCGGTTCAGTGTGGGATCGGTGGTGAGTGCCGTGACGAGCAGTTCGAAGCGGCGCCAGGCACTGATCGCGTCCGCGGCCGCGGCCCGCCAGCGTTCGATCAGATCGTCGATCGACCAGGCGAAGGCCTCACGGAAGAGGGTGTCACGGGTCTCGAAGTAGTGCTGCAGCGCGCCGATGGACACACCGGAGGTCGTGGCGACGTCGCGCAACCGGCCTGCGTCAAAGCCCCGTTCAGCCAGTACCTCGGCGGCCGCGCGCAGGATGCGCTCCCTCTGCTCGTCCATTGCCGCTCCCGTTGCTCAAGCTGTCGCCGTCCCGCCTTGGGCGTTCATTAATAACGTATTATTGCCATTCTGAACAGACAACGTGGCTTGGCCGGCCAAGACGGCCCCGACTGGCTTCTCGCTGAGGTCGGGGCAGGGCGGGGGTGGTGTTGAATATGGCCCCATGAGCGAGAGCGGGCGTGCGGCGAGCCGGACGGCGGTACTGGTCTGCCAAGGGCGGGCGGCCGCGGATGGGAGGGCTGCCACAGGCCAGTTCGCGGATCCGGTGGCGGTGGAGCTGCTGCGCGTCGCGGAACGTACGCCCGTGGACCAGGTACGCGCGAACACTCCGCCGAAGGGCTGGCAGGAGCGCACCGTGTACGAGAGTGTGCGGGCGTGCGCCGAGGTGGTCGTGCCGCGGACGGTCGGGATCGACAGGGCACTGCGCGACCGCGTGACCGGCCAGCTCGTGATCCTCGGCGCCGGCCTGGACACTCGGGCGTGGCGGCTGCCTGTGCTCGCGCAGACAGATGTGTGGGAGGTCGACCATCCGGCCTCCCAGCAAGACAAGCGCGCCCGCCTCGCCGAGGCCGCGCCAGCGCTCCGAGGACCGGACGAGGGCAATCTCCACGCCGCCGAGCTACCTGCCGTCGCGCGTTCCGTGCGGTTCACGCCGGTCGATTTCGCCGTCGACGATCTCGGTGCGGCGTTGGATGCCGCCGGGCACGACCCATCCGCGCCGACGACATGGCTGTGGGAGGGCGTCGTCCCGTACCTCACACGCGACGAGGTGCGCGCCACGGTGGCCGCACTCGCCGTCCGGACGGTCCCGGGAAGTGCACTCGTCGTCAACTACCAGGCGCCGTCGGCGAGGGCGGCCGCGGGACGGCTGCTGACACGCGTGCTCGGCAGTTCCGTCACATCGGGCGAGCCGTGGCGCTCGCTGTGGAGGCCGCAGCGGATGGCTGCACTGCTCGCGGAGTACGGCCTGAGGGTGGTGTCGGACGACAACCTCCTCGTCCTCGCACACACCCTCAGCAGCCCGGCACGCGGGCGGGCATCCTTGCAGTCAGGTCGCGTAGCCGTCGCAGAGAGCCACTGACGTAGTCCGGGTGCTCGTGCAGGTCCGGTGGGACAGTCCCACTGGCAGCCGGTCCGGCTCTGATGCATCTCCCGCCTCTCGTAAGCGCCTTGGTGGCCACTGAGGTTCTCTCAGTGAGCTTCCTTGACCATGTCCGCGGCCTCGCGGCGTCCGCAGGTCCCGTCTGACACCGAGGCGCAGCCCGAGGCCGCCGCGGAAGCGACGGCAGACAGCCGGAAGCGAACGTCCCGGCAAACGTCCCCAGGGCGGTGGTGGCGGCGAGGAATCCGCTCAGCTCGCAGGAGTCCGTGGCACGCAGGACCAGTTGGCCGCATGAGGCGTTCGTGGTCTACGACCGGCCGTCCTGGCAGTGCCCGTTCGATCCGGCCGACGGCTTCCGGTACACCGCCGACGGAACTCCGGCGTGCGTGCATCCGCACAAGGTGGGGCTGGAGGCGGACCGGATCGCGCCCCCGCCGAAGCCCGTCGACGACTTGGCGCCGGACGTTACGCCGCGGGGGCGGAGAGGATGCCTTCCATCCTCGGCCGGTGACGCCGACGGCCGCGTGGACCTCATCGAGGACCTGGCAGCGGCGCTCGGCCTCAATCGCGCACCGCGACCAGTCCAGCTCCCCCGAGCCCCGAGTTCGTCGAGGATGACCCGGTAGAGCCTGGCCCAGACCCTCTCCCGGCTCCACTGGGCGAAGCGCCGGTGGACCGTGGGCCAGGCCGGCCCGAATACCGGCGTCAGTTGACGCCGGGTGCAGCCCGCGCGGGGCCGCCGGGCGCTCAACGGATTTCGTTGACTTCAGGTGCCGGTTACTTCAGCTCGATCTCGACGAAGGCCAGCGGGGCGGTGCCGGTGTTTACGACTTCGTGTTCGCCGCCCGCCGGGCGGGCGTAGGACTCGCCTGCCCGCAGTTGCGAGGAGGTGACGGTGCCGTCGGGGGTGATCACGTCGGTTCGCCCGTCGGTGACGGGTACGACGACGTAGTCGTACTCGTGCACGTGACGGCCGGTGCTCTCCTGGGGCTCGAAGTCCCAGCGGGTGACCCGTACCCGCTCGTCTTCGTGCTGCAAGGTGGCGCGGGCGGTGGTCGTCATGGCCTATCTCCTCATCGTCGGTTGCCGCACCTGCACTGCGAACCAGTGCGGCAACATCCCAGGTGGCAGGCTAGCCGCCGCGTGCTACGGCGGCGGGGCGGGGCTGTCCGTGGCTGTGGTCGCACTTCGCCGGGCGAGCAGATCGGTGACCAGAGTGAGCGGGGGCCAGGCAAGGCGGCCATGGCGTGCGACGGCGTAGGCCCGCAGTACCACCTGGGGCTCGGTGAGCGGCATCAGACGGACTCCGGAGAAGGTGGGGGTGCCGATCGGCATCAGCCCCGCGCCGAGCCCTGCGGTGATCATGCCCTGGACCAGGTCGAGGCTGTCCACCTGGTGCGTGATGCGGGGCGTGAATCCTGCCATCGAGGCCAGGGTGCGGATGACCGTCTCGTCGGCGGTGTTACGCGAGTTGACGATCCAGTCCTGCGCGCGGAAGCGGGCGAAGACCTCCAGGCTGTCCGCCGCGTCGGGCACATCGGCGCAGGCCGGGATGGCCAGGCCCCACGGAGCCGTCCACAGAGCGGTGGCGTGCACTGCGGGGTCGGGAGCCGCCGGGGCGAGGTTGTAGTCGTAGGTGAGCGCGAGATCCGTCTCGTCCGCGGCCAGCAGGGCCAGAGCCTCGACGGGCTCGTGCTCGCGGACCAGGACGTGCAGCCGCGGATGGCTGGTGGCCAGGTCGGTGACGAGGGGCAGCAGGTGGGAGCGGATGGCGGTGGCGAAGCCGGCCACCCGCAGGGTCCCGTTGGGCTCCGCGCCGGGGGCGAGGTCCAGGCGTGCGGTGTCGACGGCGGCGAGGATCGCCGTGGCGTGCTCGGCCAGGCGGCGGCCCGCCGGGGTGAGCCTGACCCGCCGCCCGTCCGGCTCGATCAGGGCGGTGCCCATCTCCCGCGCAAGGACGCTGAGCTGCTGCGAGACGGTCGAGGTGGTGGTGCCCACCGCGTCGGCGACCGCGCGCATCGACCCGAGCCGGGACAGTTCCACCAGTAGCCGCAGGCGCCGTGTCTCCATGGCCTTATTGTCCAGGATCATCTAACGGAACATCCATGATTGGCACGTGGACACGAACGATGCTCGGGGCCTTGACTGGAGGCCATGAGTCCGCTGAAGCCTTCACGCCGACCGCGCCCGAGCGGTGCCCAGACCGGGTTCCTCATGGCGGTCGCCTCCATGTCCACCGTCCAGCTCGGCTCGGCCCTGACAGTGCCCCTGTTCGGCCAGCTCAGCGCGCTGGGCACGGCGGGACTGCGCCTGGGGTGGGCCGGCGTGCTCCTGCTGATCCTCGTCCGGCCCCGGCGCCGCGACTTCACCCACCGGGATCTGCTGGCCTGCACCGTGCTCGGGGCCGCGACCGCGGGCATGATGCTCTTCTTCATGCTCGCCCTCGCCCACCTGCCGCTGGGCACCGCGAGTGCCCTGGAGTTCCTCGGCCCGCTGGCCGTCTCCCTGTACGGGCCCGGCCACGGACGCAGAGTGTGGACCGCGTCGGCCGCGATCGGCGTCGTGCTGCTGACCGAGCCCTGGCACGGCGGCCTCGACCCGCTCGGCGCGGGATACGCACTGACCGCCGCGGCCTGCTGGGCCGCCTACATCCTGCTGACCCAGCGCGTCGGCGACCGCGTCACCGGCCTGAAGGGACTGGCTGTCTCCATGCCCATCGCGGGCGTCCTCGGCATGCTCATCGCCGCACCCGCCGTCTCGGCCCACCTGACCTGGCCAGCCCTGTGGGCCATGCTCGCCCTGGCCGCCCTGAGCCCCGTGCTGCCCTTCGCCCTCGAATTCCTCGCCCTACGCCGCCTGACCACCTCCGCCTTCGGCACCCTCATGAGCCTGGAACCCGCCATCGCCATGCTCATCGGCCTCCTCGTGCTCGGCCAGAAACCCGGCCTGGCACCGGCAGTCGGCATCGCCTTCGTGGTCGTCGCCGGCATCGGCTCCACCCACACCGGCGCCCGCCCGACGGCGACACCGGCGAGCACCACGCTGCCCGGGGCACAGGCCTGTGCATCTGCATCCGGGAAGCGCCCTGATTGACGTGCTCCCTGGCCTAAAGTCCAGGGATTCCGGCCTGGGTTGTCTGACCCTTCCGGGGGCTTCCTGCTTCAACGTGCTGTGCCGGGACTTTCGTCCTGGTCTTACCGGCGCTCCACGAGGCGTTTAGCGTCTCCGCCCGTCCGGCGGCGACGATTCGGCGTCCTTCGAAGAGGACGTTGCGGGCTGCGTTGTGGTCGCGATCGTGCACCGTGCCGCACTCGCCGCACGCCCACTCCCGGACGTGCAGGGGCTTGGGGCCGTCCCGGAACCCGCAGGCCGAGCAGACCTGAGAGGACGGGAAGGCCCGGCCCACCTTGGCAAAGGTGCGGCCGTGCTTCACCGCCTTATACTCCAGCATACGGACGAACGCGGACCATCCCGCGTCGTGCACGGACTTAGCAAGCCGGGTACGGCCGAGACCGGACACCGCAAGGTCTTCCACATACACCGCTTGATTGTCGCGAATGATCTGCGTGGATGCCTTGTGGTGCCAGTCCCGGCGCCGGTCCGCGACCTTGGCATGCTGGCGTGCGACCTTGATGCGGGCCCTGGCCCGGTTCTTCGATCCCTTGGCCTTACGGGACAGGTCCCGCTGAAGGCGCTTGAGCTTCTTCTCCGCCCGGCGCAGGAAGCGGGGGCTGTCGATCTTCCGGCCGTCGGACAGGACCGCGAACGCGGACAGACCGAGGTCGATCCCGGCGTCGGTTTCCAGCTCGGGGAGGATGTCCGGCTCGGTGTCCACGACGAAGCTGAGGAAGTACCGGCCGGAGCTGTCCTTGGTGACGGTCAGGGACGTGGGTGCGGCCGGAAGCCGGCGGGACCACTTGACCTTGAGATGGCCGACCTTGGCCAGGTACACCGTGCCGTCGTCCTGGAGGGAGAAGGCGTTGGTGTTGAGGCGGATCGACTGCCGGGTGTCCTTCTTCGACTTGTAGCGGGGAGGGCCGACCTTGCGGCCCTGCCGCTTGCCCATGAGGCTGTCGAAGAAGTTCCTGTAGGCGGTGTCCAGGTCCCTCAGAGACTGCTGCAGGACGACCGCCGACACGTCGGCGAGCCAGGCACGCTCCTCGGTGCGCTTGGCCTGGGTGATGCGAAGCCGGGACAGCTCCGCTGATTTCACATACGGCAGTCCTGCCGCGTGCGCTTCCTTCCGGTCACGCAGGCAGTCGTTCCACACCACGCGGGCGCACCCGAACGCCCGGGCCAGCGCACGGCGCTGGGAGGCGTCCGGATAGGCCCGGTAGTTGTAGCGGAGCTGCACAACCCAAGACGCTACTCCGATTGGCCATCATGGATGGGCGGAACGACTACAGGCGTGGCAGGCACGTTGTTTCGGCTATGCATGTGTGACGAAGTACCGGCGCGGGGTGTTCAACAATGAGATGCTGACGCGCTGCGAAGAGATCATGCGCAAGGTGTGCGAGGACTTCGAAGCGGAGCTGAAGGAGTTCAACGACGAACGCGTTCACGTCCACCTGCTGATCAACTACCCGCCGAAGGTTTCCGTCTCCAAGCTGGTCAACAGCCTCAAAGGGGTCTCCGCTCGCCGGATACGGCTGGGGGTACCTCCCGGCCGAAGGCTGGGGGAGAGTTCACCGGCCGGATCAACCGCGCCATCATGCACGGACACCTGTGGCCACCCTCGTATTTCTCCGCATCATGCGGCGGAGCACCGTTGACAATCATCCGCCAGTACATCGAGCAGCAAAAACGCCCGCTCTAAGGTGCACGTCAGAGCAGCCCTGAGATGCGTTCATCCCCGGCGTGAACGCCGGGGCTTTCCGCAAGAGCCCCAGTAAACCCAGGCTCGGCACGCGCCGGCCGACCGACCGACCGGGCTGACAAGACAGTGGCGGGGCCTCTGGCCCAAGCTCCTGACTTGTTCAATCGAGCCCAGACGCACGGTCTGCAGCCGTAGCGTCCAGGGTGCCGGTCGGCACGGGCCCGCAGTGCTCCTTGCCGCCCCGCGCGGGCTGGCTCACTGATAGCGTGCCGCCGCCGGCCGGCCACGATCCCAGCAAGGTCCTCGAAGCGGCACGGCAGGCGCCCAACCTCGAACCGCACGGTCTTGCGCTCGCTAAGGGCATCTTTCATAGGTGAGTTGAAGGCCAGCCATCACCACCTCTGAGTCGACTGGGGCCCGGATCGGCAGACGCGGGCCGGTGGGACCGGCCCGCGTCGGGTCAGCGCACGGTGACGGGCTTTGTGGTGGCCGTGCCGTTGGTCCAGCCGTTGCGGTGGGCAGTGATCTTGACCGTGATCTTCTGGCCACGGTCGGCCTTCACCAGGACGTAGGTGGACTTGGTCGCGCCGCTGATGGACTTGCCGTTGCGCTTCCACTGGTATGTGTAGGAAGTGGCGGACGGCGACCAAGTGCCACGGGCAGCCGTCAGCTTGTAGCCGACCTTGACGGAACCGGAGATCGACGGCGCGGTGGTGGCCTTCAGGGCGGGGCCGACCGCGACCTTCAGCGCAGGTGAGGTGGAAGCAACGGAGCCCGCGCCGTTGCTGACCGTGACCCGGCAGGACACCTTGTGGGCGTAGTCGGCAGAGGTGAGGGCGCGGGTCTTGGCGGTGGCGCCGGAGATGACCACGCCGTCACGCAGCCAGGACCAGGTGGCCTTGGTGTTGGTGCCGTTCCAGGCGGCGGAGCAGGTGAGGGTGGAGCCGGTTCGAACCGTTCCGCTCATCGCCGCGTTGGTGGTGATCTGTGGCTTGGTCAGCAGGGTCTGCGACTGGGACCACACCTGGGAGTTGTAGCCGCCGCTGCCGGTGTACTCGGCCTTGCGCCACAGCACCGTGGCCCGGCCGTCCGGTCCGGCAGCCACCTCGCCGGCCAGGGCGTCGGTGTTGGGGACGGCGGCGACTGGGCTGCTGTTCAAAGCGGTGGCCTTGCTCCAGGTGCCGTCGGCGCGCACCGCCCACTCAAGGTAGTTGTCGTTGCCGTTGTCGATACTCGGCACCTGCGGCCACACCACCTGCACGGTTCCGTCGGCGCCGATGGAGGCGTCCACCTGCCAGTTGACGTAGCCGGTGGACAGTGTCTTCGGCGCGGACCAGGTACCGGTGCTCGCGGTGCGGGTGACGGTCTGCACAACAGGGGTACCGGCGGTGCGGCTCCAGCCCGTCCACACGTAGGTGACGTCACCGTTGGGTGCGGCCAGCGGTTCGCTGCCGTCGCTGAAGTTGATGGCGGAAACTGCGGTCTGCGCGGCCCCCCAGCTGCCCGAAGGAGCGGTTCGGGTGGCGGATTTGAGGTCGTCGGCACCGTTGCGCCACAGCACGGTGGTGGCATTCTTGGCGTCCATCGCCACCTGTACGTTGCTGGACGTGGCGTCGGTGCCGGGCAGCACGGAGGTGCCGCTCCAACTCGCCTGGGCCGAGGCGCGGGTGGCAGTGGAGACCGTGTGCTCGTCGGTGAAGCGGTTGAGTTCATCCCAGACCGCGGTGGCGGCGCCGCCGGGCGCCACCGCGAGGTCGAGGCTCCAGATGGATCCGGTGGCGGTGGAGCCCAGCGTCCGGGGTGCGGACCAAGCCCGGTCACCGGGGGCAAGGGTGGCGGTCCTCACGTCGTAGTTCCGGTACCCGTCGCCCTGGTCCCATACGGCGGTGAAGGTGCCGTCGGCCGCCGCGGCCAGGCGGGGCGCGGACATGTCCAGGCCGTCCCAGGCGGCGAGCGTGGCCGGGGCGGACCAGGCTGCCGTCGCCGGGTTCCAGCCGGCGGCCAGGGCGACCAGCGAGCCGTTCGCTCCACTGCCGTCCAGCCAGGTCACCACGGCCCGCCCGTCGGCGCTCACGGCAAGGACGGCCGCGGAGTTCTTGTCACGCCCGGTCGCCAGGGTGTGCGGCGCACTCCAGGTCGCGCTGCCGGCAGGCCGGACGGCGGTCTGGAAGTCCCAACCGGTGGCCCGGGCGGCCTTGTCCCGCCACAACGCGAACGCGGTGCCGTCACCGGCCACCTGGACATCGATGAGAGTCTGCTGGCCGTCCGCTCCGGTCAGGGCGACGGCGGTGCTCCATGGCCCCGCCGATGCGGGGTACCCGGCGGCGGCCGAGGGAAGGGTGGTGCCCAACGAGACCGCGGCCACGGTGGCGGCGAGCGCCACGGCGGCAGTCTTCGGTCTGCGTTTCTTCAGTGCCATTACGGCTCCTGTCTCAGGCGAGCGCGTCTTGCGCCCGGCATGCTCGCGCACATCGGAGCGAGGGGGCGCAGCACCGGCGGAAGGCAAAAGGCGTAGATGCCCTCATGCGGATCACGACGCCGCCGCTCCCGCGTCGTGGTCATGATGACAGGACGGAGTAACGGACCATGCTGCCGGGTGCCGGCCATCTTGTACGGACCGAGCTGCGCGCTCCGCTCAGCGCACCACCGCCGTGGTGACCGGTCCGGCGAACCCGCCACGGGAGCGCCCGGCGACCAGACCCACGTCGACTTCGCTGCCCTCGGGGACATCGGCGTTCCCCCTTCTCATGGTCGCTGGTGTGGTCGGGGTCGTTGGCTGGTCTGGCTCGTAAGTGCGGCGCCTGGCATGAGTGCGCCGCACCGTATGGGAGGGGTGGGACGGGCGATGACGGACGTGGACGCGGGCGGCGGTGACCGGCTGGCACTGGCAGTGCTGACCCAGTACCGGATGGCGACCACCGAGCAGATTCATCCTCAACCCCAAGGTGCGGATCGAGCAGACCCGGCGCCGGCTGGCCAAGCTGCGCGCTGAGGGTCTGGTCGACCAGGCTGCGGCCCTGGGCGGTCACGGCCGAGCCGAGGCCGTCCGGCAGCCCCTGCGCCCTGCCTTAGGCCGGACGGACAAGGGTGTGGTTTCCCACCCAGTACGGCGTGCAGGTCACCTGCGAGTGGCTGGAGTTGCGGGAACGGCGGCCGTCGAAGACGGTGTCGGTTCGGACCACTGTGCGGCTGCGGGTCGGGCACGCGCTGACGGTGACCGAGACCTGTATGCGGCCGCGGCAACCGTCGAGGGAGGGCCGCTCGTGAGGACAGCGGACAGCGGGCCGTCGGTCGAACGGAAGTGATCAGTGACTGCTGGTGAGGCAGTCGGAACTGGATGGATCGATGTCCACGGGTGCCTCCGTTCGGTCAAGTCGTTCCGGTCGTGGAGAGAATGCACGGGCCCGTCGCGCACGGCGCGACAGGCCGGTGCCGACAGGCAGTGTGCCCATTGTTGCGTCGATACGCAAATAGAGGCAGAGTAGGTCGGGCACCAGGACCGAGGAGGAGGTGAGCGACATGGATCGCAGCGGCAGTAGTAGTAGCCCGAGCCGGCCCGGACATCCCCGCATCCCCGTGTCCCCCTACTCCTCGGGCATCCGGTAGCCCCCCGGCACGCTCCGGCGGCTGCCGCGCCCTCGACCTGTCCCGCCACTCCTCTCGCGGCGGGCGAGGGAGGTCCCCATGGCGAACCTGACCACTGTCGACTTCGCGCTCCGTCTCGCGGCCGGCGTCGGCTGCGGCGCCCTGATCGGCGTCGAGCGCCAGTGGCGCGCCCGCATGGCCGGGCTGCGCACCAACGCCCTCGTGGCCGTCGGCGCCACGCTCTTCGTCCTGTACAGCGAGGTTGTCGGCGACCCCGGCAGCCCCACCCGGGTCGCCTCCTACGTCGTCTCCGGCATCGGCTTCCTCGGCGGCGGCGTCATCCTGCGCGAGGGCGGCGGCGTGCGCGGTCTCAACACCGCGGCCACGCTGTGGTGTTCGGCGGCGGTCGGTGTCCTGGCCGCCTCCGGCCGGTTCGACCTGTGCCTCCTCGGCACGGCCGTCGTGATCGCCGTACATCTGCTGCTGCGCCCGGCGGGACGGCTGATCGACCGCGTACCGCAACGCGACCCCGACAACGAGGGCGTGCGCGCCACCGTCCACCTGGTGTGCGACCGCGCCGACGAGACCCACGTCCGCGCCCTGCTGTCCCAGGCCCTGAGCACCGACGAACTCGCCCCCACCGGGCTGCGGGTGCGCCGCGACGGCGAGGACACCGCCCGCCTCCAGGCCACCGTCTCCCTCGACGGCGACCCCGCCCGCGGCCTGGAGCAGCTCATCGCCCGCCTGTCCCTGGAACCGGGCGTCCGCGACCTGCACTGGCACCTCGACGCCCCGTCCCTCGACACGGAACGGGAGACGGCACCGGCATGAGCGACCACGACAAGGTCCACGGTCGTCGCGGCCGGTACCGGGGCTATCGGGCCCGCCGTGATGTCCTACCGCTTCGCCGCCATCCGGATCGGCCGCGCCTGAGCGCGGCGGCATCCCTCGTCATCTCCGCCGCGCCCATTCCCACGGGCACGGAGATCCCCGATGTTCACTTCCCACCAGGAGCTCGATGCGCTCCTGACCGGCTTCGTCGGCACGGTCCGCGGCATCCTCCACGACGCCTTCGTCGGCGCCCACCTGCAAGGCTTTTTCGCACTGGACGCCGGGGACCTGCACAGCGAATACGCGTGGCAGGGGGTCACGCGCGGTAGGCCATGGGGGCGTTGTCAGGCCGGGGCTCCGCCGAGTAGCGCGGAGGTCCGGCCGGCGGCGTCGCGGACCTGCGTGACGAGGGTGTCGAAGTCCACTGCAGTGTCGCGCAGGTAGCTCACACCGACGGCGCCTTGGCAGCCTGCCGGGTTGAAGACCGGTGCTGCGACGCAGGTGACTCCTGGTGTGATCTGTCCGTTGTCGGCGGCGAAGCCGCGTTGGCGGATCTGGGCCAGCTCCGCGGTGAGTCGCTGGAGCGGATTCGCGATGGCGGTGTCGTTCGGCGCGGTCAGTTCGATGTGTTCGGGCAGGCGTTCTTCGGCCAGCCAGGCGAGGCAGGCCTTGCCGACGGCGGTCAGGTGGGACGGAAGGCGCGCGCCGACAGAGCTTGCCAGCCGGATCCCGAGGCCGGGTGGGTCTTGCTTGCACAGGTAGACGGCGTCGGTGCGATCGAGGATCGCGTAGTGCGAGGTCACCCCGAGCGCGCGGGTGAGCCGGCTCAGCTCCGGGGCCACGATGCCGGTGACGCCGACGCGGCGCAGGTGGGCGGAGCCGACCTCGAATGCCTTCATGCCGATGGTGTACGTGGCCGGCTTAGGCAGCGACACGAAGGACTCGTTCACCATGTCGCGCAGGATGCCGAAGGCCGTGCTCTTGGGTATGTCGAGCTTCTCGGTGATCTCGGTCAGCGTCATCGCCTCGTCTGCGTGGGCCAGTAGGTCGAGGATGCGCATGGCGCGGACGACGGATGTACTCACGTTCCTCCTCCGGGTCTGTTCGCATATAGAAACACCGTTCCTCATTGACTATCAATGGGCCCGCCGCACTCGACAACCGACCATTGACACTCCGGTTGAGTCGCTCCTATGGTGCCTCCGTCCGTATAAGCGTTTCAGTTTCGTATATACGAACATGAGCTTTCCGCTCCCGACATACGGGCGAGCACGTCGGCCCCGTGGGCGGACGACTGGCATCGATCCTGGGAGGGTCTCCTCAATGATCAAGCCTCGGCCGTGGCTGAGTTGTATCCAGCCCTATCGGCCCGGTGCGCATGCGAGCAGCGAGGACGGCTCGCTCGCGTCCAACGAGTCGCCGCTGGGCGCGAGCCCGCGGGTGGCCCAGGCGGTGGCCGAGGCCGCTGCCGGGGCCCACCATTACCCGGACCCGTTGGCGGGTGAGCTGCGCGACGAGCTGGCCCGGCTGCACCAGGTCGCTCCCGAGCAGATCCTCGTGGGCAACGGCTCCGACGAACTGATCTTCCTGCTGGCGTGGGCCTATCTTGCCCACGGCGGTCGCGCGGTCTGCGCGGATCCGGCCTACCGCATGGACGAGATCAGCAGTCAGGTGGTCGGTGCCCATCTGACGAAGGTTCCGCTGCGCGCCTGGGCCCACGACCTGGACGCGATGGCAGAGGTGGACGCCGACATCGCCTACGTGGTCAACCCGCACAACCCGACCGGCACCGCGCTGCCGCTGGTGGCGCTGGAACGGTTCGCCACCGAGAGTCGTGCCCGCCTGGTCGTGGTGGACGAGGCGTACATCGACTTCACGGACAACCCGAGCACCACGACCGCGATGCCTCTCGCCCGCGAGGGCAGGGTGGCGGTCCTGCGTACCTTCTCCAAGATCCACGGGCTCGCCGGTCTGCGAGTTGGCTACCTCGTGGCGGACAGCGCCATAGTGGAGACGCTCCGCAAGATCCGGGCCCCCTTCTCAGTCGGTGTGCTGGCACAAGCCGCCGGCCTCGCCGCCCTGCGGGATGCCGGGCACCACCAGGCCGTTCGCCGGCACACCCTCACCCACCGAGATGCGCTGACCAGCCTCGTCACCCGCGCCGGCTACCAGGTCGTCCCCTCCCAGGCCAACTTCGTCCTGGTAGAAGCCCGGGACGAAACAGAACTGATCGACAGGCTCGCCAGGCACGGCGTGGCCGTCCGCCCCGGAAGCGCCCTCGGCGTGCCCGGAACCGTACGCATCAGTGTCCCGACGACCAGGGGGCTCGAACTCGTGGAGCGAGCTCTCGCCTGACGCCGCCCGCCCCCGACCGAACTGGTCCGTCAGGCCTGGCCGCAGCACCTCGCACACCTCTGACCCCGCCCAGCCCCATACCGTCGCCGTAGGAGGCGCACCATGGCACAACTGGATCCGCCCGTCAGACCCACTGGGCTCGTCGAACGCCGCACCATCGACGTAGTGCCCGAATCCGAGCGCCACGGCAGACCCTTCAACCAGTTCACGCTGTGGTTCGGCGCGAACATGCAGATCACCGCCGTCGTCAACGGCGCGCTCGCGGTCGCCTTCGGCGCCGACCCTCTATGGGGGATCATCGGCCTGCTGATTGGCAACCTGCTCGGCGGCATCGTCATGGCACTGCACTCCGCCCAGGGTCCGCGCCTCGGCCTGCCGCAGATGATCTCCAGCCGCGCGCAGTTCGGCGTCCTGGGCGCAGTCCTCCCGCTCGTGATGGTCATCGTGATGTACCTCGGCTTCGCCGCCACCGGCACCGTGCTGGCCGGCCAGGCTGTCAACGAGATCGTGCACACCAGTGCCCGCCCGGTGGGCATCATCGTCTTCGGCGCCCTGACCGCGCTGGTCGCGGTACTGGGATACCGCTACATCCACGCCCTCGGGCGGGTCACGACCGTTCTCGGCGGCATCGGCTTCGCCTACCTGGCCTTCCGGCTCGTAACCACCACGGACCACCTCAGCTCCCTGCTCGGGGCCAAGCCCTTCGACGCCGCGACCTTCCTGCTCGCGATCTCTCTCGGCGCCGGATGGCAGTTGACCTACGGCCCCTACGTCGCGGACTACTCCCGCTACCTGCCCAGGACAACCTCCCCACGCACCACCTTCCACTGCACCCTGTGGGGCAGCGTGCTCGGCTCGCAGTGGTCCGGGTCCTTCGGCGCACTCCTCGCCGCCCTGCCGGCCGCTGGTGGGCAGGGCTTCCTCGACAGCCAGATCGGCTTCTTGGGACACCTGGGCGGCAGCGGTGTGGTCGCGCTGCTGATTTACCTGGTCATCGTCGTGGGCAAACTGACCGTCAACACTCTCAACGCCTACGGCGGGTTCATGTCGATCCTGACCACCGTCTCCGCCATCACCAGCGAACGGCGGATCTCCTCGCGCATGCGCACCCTTTACATCACCAGCTTCCTCGCGCTGTCCGTTCTCGTCGCCCTGCTGGCCAGCCACGACTTCCTCAGCAACTTCAAGAACTTCGTCCTCACCCTGCTGATGGTCTTCACCCCTTGGAGCGCCATCAACCTGGTGGACTACTACCTCGTGGCCAAGGAACGCGTCGACATTCCCGCCCTGTATGACCCCGACGGCCGCTACGGCCGTTGGAACCTCGTCGCGCTCGGCTGCTACGCCGCCGGGATCGTCACCCAGATCCCCTTCCTCGCCCAGACCCTCTACACCGGCCCTATGACGAAGATGCTCGGCGGTGCCGACGTCTCCTGGATCGTCGGACTGGTCGTCACCGCCGCCCTGTACTACCCCCTGAGCCGCAGTCGCTCCCGGGCACCGAAACAGATGATCTACCCGGAGGGCTTCCTGTCCGACACCGCCCCTGCCGGCGCCACAACACCGAGCTGATCACAGCCGGCGCAACCTGCGGTCGTACCTGCCGCCGGAGCGCCGGCTGCCCAACTCTGGCCCCGCCGGCATCCCCCGGATCGGCGGGGTCGGACCATTCCGAAAGCCGACGAAAGCGACGAACGGACGCCCCCGTGGACCCCATCCAAGAACTCGCCGGCCTCCTCACTGCCGGCCGTCTGATCACCGACCCGGACATCGTCGACGGCTACCGCCGCGACGAGGCCCACACGGTCGTGGCCGGTCAACCCCTCGCCGTCCTGCTGGCCACCAGCACCGAGGAAGTGTCAACGGCCATGCGCTGGGCGCACGCCCACGGCGTACCCGTGGTGCCCCGCGGCGCGGGAACCGGCCTGGCCGGCGGGGCAACCGCCATCGACGGCTGCCTCGTGCTCTGCCTGTCCCGGATGACGGCCATCCGCGAGGTCAACGCCGAAGACCAGTACATCGTCGTCGAGCCCGGCGTCATCACCGCCGACTTGGACCGCGCCGCTCGGGCGGTGAACCTGATGTACGGGCCTGACCCGTCCAGTTGGGGGACCTCCACGATCGGCGGCAACCTCGCCACCAACGCGGGCGGTCTGCGCTGCGTGAAGCACGGAGTCACCCGCGACTGGGCCCTCGGGCTCGAAGTGGTCCTCGCCGACGGCCGCGTGATCCGCACCGGCGGCCACACCGTCAAAGGCGTCACCGGATACGACCTGACCAGCCTGTTCGTTGGCTCGGAAGGAACGCTCGGAATCATCGCCGGCGCCACCCTCCGACTACGCCCGCGCCCAGCCCAGGAGCCCATCACCATCGTGGGAAGCTTCCCCTCTCTGCGCAGCGCAGGCGAGGCAGTCGCCGGTGTCGTCCGCTCGGGCATCACTCCAGGTCTGATGGAACTGATGGACCGGGCCACCTTGCGCTCCATCGACGACTGGAAGCACGTCGGCCTCGACACCGATACCGCCGCCATGCTCCTCGCCCAGGCCGACGACGAACAGGCCGCAGCCCTGATCGGCAACGTCTTCGAGGAGGCGAGCGCCGACTTCGTCGCCACCTCGACTGACGCTCTCGAAGCCGCCCAACTCCTAGAGATTCGCAGGCTCGCCTACCCGGCCGCCGAGCGCCTCGGACGGTGCCTGGTCGAGGACGTCGGCGTCCCGCGATCCCGCATCCCCGACATGATCGAGCGGATCGAGCAGATCGCCGCCGAGCACGAAGTCACCGTCCTGACGGTCGCTCACGCAGGCGACGGCAACCTCCACCCGACCTTTGTTTTTGAATCGAGTACCGGCGAAGTCCCACACAACGTCTGGGCGGCAGCCGACGCCGTCTTCCGCTCGGCATTGTCGATGGGCGGCACCCTCACCGGTGAACACGGCGTCGGCGCGCTGAAGCGACGGTGGCTCGAACTGGAAATCGGGGCCGAGGCCATGAGCGTGCACCAGGCCATCAAGAAGGCGCTCGACCCCACCGGCATCCTCAACCCCGCCAAGGCGATCTGAGGCACGGACACGCAAAGACACCCACACCTTGAATTCGAGACAGCTGTCTTGTCTGCAAGACTCGGAACTGTGAAGGGCGAGGCGAACCGCCGATGAAAATCAATGAAGTGCGCGCGCTCATCCAGCTCAAGCCCGTCGAACTCAACCGGCGCCGCCGGCACCTGGCGGCTGCACACACCACGGAGGACTTCCGGCTGCTGGCGCGCCGCGCTCTGCCTCGTTCCGTCTTCGACTACATCGACGGCGGCGCTGACGAGGAGACGAGCCTGCGTGCCAACGTGGATGCCTTCCGCCACTGGCGGTTCGCGCCACGCTCGCTGACCGACGTCTCCGCACCTGACCTCAACACGAAGATCCTTGGCCAAGCCGTCTCAGCACCGCTGGGTCTGGCGCCGACCGGTTACACCCGCATGATTTCCGCACTCGGAGAGCCTGCGGTGATGTCCGCGGCCGCTGCCGCGGGCCTTCCCTACGTACTGTCCACCATGGCCACGACGTCGTTGGAGGACATCGCGGCAGCAGCGCCCAGTGCGGAGCGCTGGTTCCAGCTGTATGTGTGGAAGGACCGCACACTGACCGACCAACTGGTGCAACGGGCCGCACAGTCCGGCTACTCGACTCTGGAGATCGCGGTGGACACCGCTGTTTCCGGCTTCCGTGTACGCGATGTGCGCAACGGGCTCACGATCCCGCCGGCGCTCACCCTGTCCAGCCTCGTGGACATCGGTATGCGTCCGCGCTATTGGACCAGCATGCTGCGCCATCCGGCGCTGCAGTTCGCCAACGTGAGCTCCGATGACGCGGACGACCCGGCCGGCTACACCATCGAGAACATCACCAGCCAGTTCGATCCGGCAGTCACCTGGGACGACGTGGCGCGTATTCGCGGCCAGTGGCCGGGCAAGATGGTCATCAAGGGGCCGATCAGGGCGCGGGACGCGGTGCGAGCCCGCGAACTCGGGCTGGACGGCGTACACCTGTCCAACCACGGCGGACGCCAGCTCGACCGCTGCATCGCCCCGATCGACCTGGTGTCCCCTGTCCGCTCGGCGGTGGGCGAGGACTTCTCCATCCTGGTCGACTCGGGTGTCCGGCACGGCGCGGACATCGCTACCGCGCTGGCCCTGGGGGCTGATGCCTGCTTCATCGGGCGCCCCTACCTGTGGGCCCTGGCGGCTGGCGGACAGCAGGGAGTCAGCCGCCTCCTGCAGGTCCTTACCGGCCAACTGCGCCGCACTATGCAATTGCTTGGCGTGACCTCGGTCGACCAACTGCGCCGCGAAGGGCCCTCTCTGATCATGCGAGACTGATGCGACGTGACGCCGGACCGGGCAACAAGCGGCCTACCAGCGCATGCCAAGCGCATCCAGGTCGGCCCGCCGCTGCGGAGCCGGCTTCGCAGCGCGCCTTCGGCTGCCGGGCCCAACTCAGCCACCGCGGGCACATCCTCATCGACGGCATCGAACAAGACGTCACACTCGACACCGCGGCCCCCGAACAGGCCGACGAGATGGACACCGCCTACCGAGCCAAGTACCACCAGTACCCCAACGAGATCATCGGCCTGGTGACCAGTCCCGAGGCCCGCGCGTCAACACTGATGCTCGGACCGCGCTGAACCACGGCCCCCCACGGCCTGGACGGGTCCCAGGCGCAGAACTCCGCAGATGTCGCCTGCCAGGCGATGCCGCCCGCGACCAGGTAATAACGCCGGGTACCAGTCTCCACGGACGAGGTACAGGGGGACGTCCCGTGCTTGATCTCGGTGGGCAGGTCCTCGCACGGACCGAGGCCGGCTTTGGGCCTGGCCCGGGTGTCTGCCACGGAGCTGCTGGCAGAGATCACGAATCCGGATGGCTAGTCTGGATCCGCACTTGAGGGAGGATGCGTCTGCATGGGTAACGGGCACGCGCCCAGGACGCCGGAGTGGGAGGACACCCTCGGCGTCGAGTGGGAGATGCATCGGCCCGCGGTCTTCGGTGTGGCCTACCGGCTGCTGGGGACTGTGGCCGATGCCGAGGACGTGACCCAGGACGTGTGGCTGCGGGCGGCCGGAACGGATCTGCGAGAGGTCGAGAATCTGCGGGCCTGGCTGGTCACGGTGGCCGCGCGCCGGTCGTACGACGTCCTCAAGAGTGCCCGCTTTCGCCGCGAGACCTACATCGGGCCATGGCTGCCGGAACCGCTGCTGACGGGGTCGGACGCGTCGGAGCCGGTTCTCGTTGACGAGTCCGTCAGCTCGGCGATGCTCCTGATCATGGAGGAGCTGAGCCCGCCGGAGCGGGTGGCCTTCGTCCTGCACGATGTCTTTGGTCTTGAGTTCGGCCGGGTCGCCGAAGTGCTGGGCGTCTCCGTGCCGAGTGCCCGGCAGCTTGCCTCGCGGGCGCGACGGCGTGTGGCCAAGGTGAAGCAGTCCACGCCGCAGGCGCCGAAGGCGGAGCGCGAACGCGTGCTGGCGATCTTCCGCGCCGCCTACGAGGCCGGCGACCTGGAGGGCCTGGTCAAGCTCCTGCACCCGGATGCCGTCTACGTCACCGACGGCGGCGGTAGGGTCGCCGCGGCGCGCAAGCTCATCCACGGTGGTGAGCGCGTCGCCGAGGTCATGGTGCGCGTGGGTCGCCAGCGGCGCCCGGACCGAATCGACTTCGTCGAGGTCGGCGGTGAGCTCGCCCTGAGGTTCCACCGGGAAGGCCGCGTCTACTCCGTCGATACGGTGCAGATCACGGACGGTCTGATCACCGCCTACCGCAGGGTCATCAATCCGGACAAACTTTCTCACGTCTGAGCTGTCACACCCGGAGGGGTTACCTCGTCTCCCTGATGAGATCGCCGACCGGGAGAGACGAGTAAGGACCTGTCATGCAAGCCATCACTGTACGAGACCGTGACGCCGGTATCGCCGGGCTGTCCCTGACGGACGACATGCCCTATCCCCACGCGGCCGAGAACGACGTCATCGTGCGAGTGCACGCCGCGGGCTTCACCGCCGGAGAGCTGGAGTGGCCCGGCACGTGGACCGACCGCGCAGGCCGTGACCGGACGCCGAGCGTGCCCGGGCACGAGCTGTCGGGAGTCGTCGTCGAGCTGGGATACGGCACCACCGGCCTGAGTGTCGGCCAGCGAGTGTTCGGCCTGACCGACTGGACCCGCAACGGCACACTCGCCGAGTACGCCGCGGTGGAGGCCCGCAACCTCGCTCCGCTGCCGGCGGACATCGACCACACCACAGCCGCCGCAGTACCGATCTCCGGGCTGACCGCATGGCAGGGCCTGTTCGACCACGGCCGCCTCACCACAGGACAGACCGTCCTGATCCACGGCGCCGCGGGCGGCGTCGGCTCGATCGCGGTGCAGCTCGCCCACGAGGTCGGTGCCCGAGTCATCGGCACCGGCCGGGCCCACGACCGGGACAGGGCGCTCGCGCTCGGCGTGGACACCTTTCTCGACCTGGAGAGCGAGAAGCTGGAGCAGGCCGGCGACGTCGACGTCGTGTTCGACGTGATCGGCGGAGACATCCTCGACCGCTCGGCCCGTCTGGTGCGCGCCGGCGGCACCCTCGTCACCATCGCCATGCCGCCCAAGGTCCAGCCCCAGGACGGGAGGGCCGTCTTCTTCGTCGTCGAACCCGACCGCGCTCGGCTCACCGACCTCGCCACGCGGCTGAGGGACGGACGGCTCAAGCCGACCGTCGGCGCCGTACGGCCGCTCGCCGAGGCACCCGCCGCGTTCGTCCCCGACAAGCGCACCCCCGGCAAGACGATCATCCGAGTCACCGAAGACTGAACAGGAGACCCATCGTGATCGGAATGCGGATCGCCGGTGGCCTCCTGGCGGTCGCCACGCTGGCCGCGGCCACGGCCTGCACCACCTCGGCCCAGAGCGCCCACGCCACGGCACCGGCCGCTGCCGTGGCATCGAAGCACCCCTCCGAAACCCTGACAACCCAGTTCCACCAGGCCCTTCCGAACGTGAAGGGCAAGACATTCACCTCGGCGGTCGTCGACTTCCCGCCCAGCGCACGCGCAGTGCCGCACCGCCACGGCGAAGCGTTCGTCTACGCCTACGTCCTCAAAGGCACCGTACGCAGCAAGCTCGACGGCGAGCCCGTGCGCACGTACCGCCAAGGCGAGAACTGGGTCGAACAGCCGGGCGCCCATCACGTCCTCACGGAAAACACCAGCCGAACGGAACGGGCCCAGCTCCTGGTCGTCTTCGTCTCCAATACGGGAGACCCCCTCAAGGCCGACGACCCCCAACGCTAGGGCCGCGACAGGCAACGTTCACCCGTCGCGGCACTGGACACCGGCCCCGCAGCGGGCGGCAACGATCCCGCACGAAAACTCACCGACCCTGCCGGAGCACAAACCACCGGCCACTGATTCGCGCCTGAGGCGAACCCACGGCGCAGACCACACGAGAATCGAAGGAACCATGACGAACACGCAGCGCGTCAACGTCGGAAAGCAGCATCCGGCCGCCTACAAAGCCCTCATCGCCCTGTCGGCAGAGGTGGAAGAAGCCGCCGCCGCGGCGGGCCTTGACCCACTCCTGGTCGAGCTGTTGAAGATCCGCACCTCCCAGATCAACGGCTGTGCGTTCTGCCTGCGCATGCACACCCGCGACGCCCTCAAGAAGGGAGAAACCACCGACCGGATCACCGTGCTACCAGGGTGGGCAGAGACCGGCTACTTCTCCGAGACCGACCGCGCTGCCCTCCGCCTGACCGAGGCGATCACACGCGTGCCGGACGGGCACGTGAGCGACAAGGACTACAGCGCCGCCGCAGCCGTACTCACCGCAGACCAGGTCTCGGCGGTCGCCTGGCTGGCAACGGTGATGAACGCCTTCAACCGCGTCGCGATCACCAGCCGGTACCCCGTCGGCGGCTGAGCCTCCACGCCCGAGCCCGACCTTGGGCCCTCCCGCCGAGTAGCCGGGAGGAGTCTCACCTCCCGGCCCTCACAGATCCGTACGTGACGGTCGCCCGTCATACGGCTCTTGTCGTTCTGGTCACCAGACCCGGGGGACGTGGGTGGTCCAGGCCCAGTGGGCGAAGAACCTGGGCCGTCGTGCGACGGCTTGGTTCCATGCGTCCTGGGCTTTCTTGCGTCCCCGCAGCCGTTTGAACTTCTTGCGCATCCACCGCATCAGGTAGGCGTTGATACGTTCCAGGAGGGGAAACAGAGCCGACTTGTAGAAGGCTCCGTAGTAGTTGACCCAACCCCGCACGATCGGGTTGATCTTGCGTGCGAGGTCCGCCTCGGTCAGGCTGGTGCGATGGTGCAGCCGCCAGGACCGCACCTCGGTACTGATCCTGCTCAGGGCCTCCCGGCTGATCGCCGGGATGAACGACAGGAACATCCCGCCGTCTTTCCTGCTCGCGGAGCGCCTGCGGAAGGTGTACCCCAGGAACGTGAACTCGGCATGCCCGTACGAGCCGCGCCGGTTGTCGTCCTGGCAGTACACGATCCTGGTCTTCTCCGGGTGCAGTTCCAGGCCCACCTCGGCCATCCGCTTCCTGATCGCGGCCAGTACGTACCGTGCTTGCCGCTCGCTGACGCAGTGCACCACTGCGTCGTCTACGTAACGCTCGAACGTGACGGCCGGAAAGGTCCGGGCCATCCAGGCGTCGAACGCGTAGTGGAGGAAGAGGTTGGCGAGGACGGGCGAAACCGCTGAGCCCTGGGGGGTTCCGCGGTCCCGCTCGCGCAGTGTCCCGTCGGGTAGTTGCAGCGGGGCTTGCAGCCACCGCTTCACATACAGCACCACCCAGGACTGGGACCGGTCAGCGTGGGCGGCGACCGCCTTGAGGACCCGATCCCAGGGAACGCTGTCGAAGAAGGCGCGGATGTCCAGGTCGATGACCCAGTCCGCCTTCCAGCAGCGTTCCCGGCACCGACCCACAGCGTCGATCGCGGACCGCCCGGGACGATAGCCGTAGGAGTCGGGGTGGAAGACCGGCTCGGCCTTCCCCTCCAGCACTCCCGCCACTACCGTCTGGGCGATCCGATCCCCCACCGTGGGCACGCCCAGGATCCGGACGCCCCCTTTCTTGGGGATCTCCACCGCACGCACCGGCGGCGGAAAATAGGTGCCCGAGGAGAGCCGGTTCCAGATCTTGTATAAATTGTTCTTCAGATCCTTCTCGAACTCGCCCAGCGACACCGCGTCCACGCCAGGTGCGCCCTTATTCGCCTTCACCTTCTCGTACGCCTCCCAGACAGACCACTTCGAAATATCGAACGGCTTGCCCGGTGCTTTCAACTCGTCCACACGACTCCTCCCAGGAATTTCCTGGTTGATCGAACGAACACAGTCACGAACGATCTGGCCCCTTCGCTCCACCCCCATTACAAGGGTTTCACCACTACTACGAGCCGGTCCGCCGGCGTGCTTGGCAACGGTACTCAGTCCCTCACGGCTTCGGGCCGCCCGGGAGGCTCCCTCTCTCCCCGCTGGCCAGCGGAGACGTATCCAGGCCCGCCTTCTCCTGTTCCACACGAAGGCCGCAGACCGGGCTCGCGTCGCCTGCATGCCGGACACCGCCTGGCCAATAAACGGGCACCCGCCAGACTCATCCCGGGGTCGCCTTGACACCCCGGTTTTGATGTCAACTCTACGTTTCGACACGTCCGCAGCGATTCGCTTGCGCTCGCCTTCCCGATCCCCACCTGACGCCTCAACGGACGCCTTTTCCTCATCGTTCACCACGGCAGTCTTCAGCTAGCGCAGCATGAGGTGGTTTAAATCCTCCCCCCGCAGGGCGAATTTGAAGGGCCATACCTTCATCCTTCGTGCAGCATCGCTACAAGAAGAGTTCCTACATACTTCTTCCTTTCGCGTTCAGGACACAACAAGGCCGAGCAGTTCACGATCTCCGTGTCATTGCAAGGGAGTTGGAGACCAAGGTATGGCGGTACAGAGGGCGGGGCCGATCTTATGGATGAGTCCGCTCTCGGCCCATCCGGAGAGTTGAAGCCCGCCGCCGCTACCGCGACTACGCCCGGCGCATGCACGAGATCGATGTCCACTCCGTCCCCTTCCCCATGGCGTGACGGCCCGGGCGGGAAGCCGCGGGCCGTCACGCCGTGGGCCGAGATGCTGCGCGTCAGGTCCATCTCCCGACTCGGTATCGACGCCCGCGTCGGCACGGCATCGGCGCCGCGACCACTGTCAGGGCCACCGTTTCCGCCCAGATGACCGGCCCCGGAGGCGTCCGAGACGTCCGTGCGGTACGGCAAGCCGGGCGGCATCGCCTACCGTCGGACCCCGCCTGGGCAAGCAGCGAGCGCAATTACGCAGGGCAGGACGCGCAGCACAAGCAGCAGGGGTGTGGAGCCGCCGAGCCGGCCCACGCCCCCACCGGCCAAGCACCGCAGAAGGCACCCCAGCCCGAACCGGAGAGCACCGCTCCCCCGACCGCCGATCGTGCAGGGCAACATCCGAGCCAACGACGCCATCGACGGCAGAAGCAGGTACTGGCAGCCTGTTCCGTACCCTGACGGGTATGCGCATGCGCCCCACTGTGAGCTGGACCCCTGCCGAGGACCTACCGCCGGGCACCACCGATCTGGAGCCGGTCGCCGATGCGCTGAGCACCGGCGGTGTGCTGGTGCTCAGCGGGGCGGGCCTCTCCACGGAGTCGGGCATCCCCGACTACCGCGGCGAGGGCGGCAGCCTGAGCCGGCACACCCCGATGACCTACCAGGACTTCACCGCCAGCGCCCAAGCCCGGCGCCGGTACTGGGCGCGCAGCCACCTCGGATGGCGTACCTTCGGTCGCGCCCACCCCAACACCGGACACCGGGCCGTGGCCGCGTTCGGGCGGCACGGCCTGCTCTCGGGTGTGATCACCCAGAACGTCGACCGCCTGCACCAGGCCGCCGGCACTGGGGGCGTCGTGGAACTCCACGGCGGCCTGGACCGGGTCGTCTGCCTTTCCTGCGGCGCCTTCAGCCCGCGCCGCGAAATCGCCCGGCGGCTGGAGCAGGCCAACGCGGGCTTCGAGCCGGTGGCCGCCGGAATCAACCCGGACGGTGACGCCGACCTCACCGACGAACAGGTCGGGGATTTCCGCGTGGTGCCCTGCACGATCTGCGGCGGCATCCTCAAACCGGACGTGGTGTTCTTCGGCGAAGCCGTTCCGCCGCAGCGGGTCGAGCACTGCCGCAACCTGGTCCGTGAAGCGGCCTCCCTGCTGGTCCTGGGATCCTCACTGACGGTGATGTCCGGGCTCAGGTTCGTCCGCCAGGCAGCCCAGGCCGGGAAGCCGATATTGATCATCAACCGGGACCCGACCCGGGGCGACCGGCACGCCCTCACCCGCATCGCGCTCCCCCTGGGAACAGCCCTCACCACCGTCGCCGACCGACTGGACATCCCCATCGACAACCAGACGACAGCCTGAGTGAGACGGTGACGGTGGTAGGACGTCACCGGGGTTCACCGCGCGAGCCCTGCGAGCCGCAGCGCCAAGCCCGCCCGCGATCACGGAGCCCGATCCGTGGAACATCCGCAACGGCGACGTGCTCTGCTCCCCGCGCCCGCGAGGATGGCCCTTGCCCGATGACCGGGCCGAGGATCTTCGTGATCTGCTCCCCGCACCCACGGGGATGGTCACTCCGGGGCGTCCACCTCCGGGATGGATTGAAGCACGGCCGTCCGGTGATCGCGGAGTGGAACAGGCGGCCCAGACTCCTGGTGCTGGCCCAGGTCACTCGTCGTGGTCCGGGCCACAGCGGTACACGACCGGCCCCCGGTCCCCGGAGCCGTACTCCGCCGCCGGGACGACCGCGCAGTGAGCCGCCGTCCACCGGACGAGTCCGTCCACGGGCGCACTCCCCCGGTGGCTCGCCGCGACACTGCCGGAGTTCCGCAGCACGACATAGCGGAGCCGGCCGGAGTCGATGAGCTGGTGGAAGCGGGCCGGCATCGGATACGGGACCCGGCCGGTGAATCCGCCCATGGGCAGGATGGGAACGTTGTCCGAGATGATGTATGGGGCGGCCTCCGACCAGCCCGGGATCGCCGCGAGGTACTCGGCACCGCCGCGGTGGGCCAGCAGGTAGGCCAGCAGGCGCCCGCGGGTCCGGCCGAGGCGCACCAGCGGGTTGCCAGGGCGCACGCTGGTGGGGCCGACACGGCCCATGGACCCCGGTACGTTGTAGCGCGGGGAGAGCGCGGAGGCCGACCACACGGCCGGGACGAGGAGGACGGCTGCCAGGCAGGCGGCCAGGCCGGCGGTGACGACGCGCGGCCGACGGGTGCCGACCAGGCCCAGGCCCACCAGGCAGAGCACCGTGGCCGTCGGCGCCGTCCAGGGGAAGAAGCCCGGGTACCGCAGCGTCAGGATCACGCACCAGGCGACATTCGCGGCGATCACGGCGGCCGGCACCCAGGCTCGTCTGCGCCCGGCCTGGCAGGCCCTCACGCCCTGGACGGCCCCGGCACCGGCGAGCGCGGCGAGCGCCACCGCCACGACGCCCATGTAGTACGTGTGCCCGGTCACGCTGCCGAAGCTGAACACCAGGAAGAACGTGGCCAGCCACACCCCCCACAGCAGGTGGCCCGCGAGCACGCGGTCCGTGCGGGGCGCGCGCCGCCGCCACAGGGTCACCGCACCGCCCACGAGGCCGAGCGCGGCCAGCGGGTACAGCCAACCGGTCTGTGTGGCGAGACCCGGGCCGAACATCTTCCAGACGCTGTCGCCCATGCCGGGCCCCGCCCGTCCAGCCGCGTGGACCGCGGGGCCGGTGACGATGCTGCCGGTGCCGGCCGCATCGACGCCGACCGTGTGGAAGCGGGTCAGGAAGTTGTAGCCGACGACCAGGCCGATCGCCGAGTTGTCGGTCGTGCCATCGAGGTAGGGGCGGGCCGAGGCCGGAGTGAGGGTGGCCGCCGCCATCCAGGACACCGACACCAGCAGGGTCACCGCGCCGGCCGACGCCACGTGCGCGAGCCGACGGCGCAGGGTCGTGGGCGCGGCGACGCAATAGGTGACGGCGAGCGCGGGCAGCACTGCCCAGGCCTCCAGCATCTTGCACTGGAAGGCGACGCCCACCCAGACGCCCGCAAGCAGCAGGGCGCGCAGCCGGGCCCGCTCGGTTGCGCGCTGGGTGGCCTCGGCGGCGAGGAGCAGCATCAGGACGAACGGCGCGTCCTCCACTATGGAACGCCCAAGGCCGACGGTCACGGGCGTGAGGGTCAGGAAGAGGGCGGCCGTCAGCCCAGCCGGAACCCCCGCCCAGCGGCGCACCAGCAGATGCAGCAGGACGACGCAGGCCACCATCTCCAGTGCCTGCGGCAGCACCAGGGCCCACGGGTGGAATCCGAGGACGAGTGCCGAGAGCGCCTGCGGCCACAGGAAGCCGGGCAGTTTGTCGAGCGTGATCGAGTTGCCCGGGTCGAAGGAGCCGTAGAAGAAGGCGACCGGGTTGTCCGTCATGCTGCGCACGGCACTCGCGTAGAAGCCGTGGTAGACGCTGCGGTCGACGCCCCACAGGGACAGCATCGCGGCGAGCGCCGCGATGACCATCAGCGCCGGGCGCTCGTACGGGTACGGGCGCGGGGAGCGGGGCACGGCCGCAAGCGGCGGCCCGTAGGCCGGCGCGACCGACCGGCTGGTCGGGCTGAGCATGGGCGGCCCTTTCTGGTTGCCGGGGATCTTCCTGCCCGGGACGCGGGCTGCGGTCCGGATCGCGGCGATTGTCCGTCGGCCGACCTGAGCGGAAGCTGAACGGATCGTGAACGAAAGGGGAGTCTCACCGGCCTCTCACCGTGCTTTGACCGGAGCGGCCGTCTGCGCGCCGGGCGCTGGGTGTGCTGAGCCGCCAGCCGCACAGTGGCGTCGGCGGCGCCGTAGCCGCCGTAGTCCGGGTCCCGCCGGACCAGCTCGAAGAAGGCCCGGCTCACGGTCTCGGTGTAGCAGTGTCGGAAGGCGCCACCGGCGTCGCGGTCGTAGAGGATGCCGAGGTCGCGGTAGGTCTCCAGCTCGCCGTCGGCCAGTTCGTACCGTGCCGTCAGGTCGTCGTAGTAGTTCGCCGGCATCGGTAGGATGCCGGCGCCCGCGGCGCGGAAGCGGCGGGCGGCGGGCGGCGGGCGGCGGCCACGTCGTCGGCGGACAGGGCGATGTGCTGGGTGTGAACCAGGCGTGGTCGTGGGTGTCGACGTGCCAGCCCCAGGCGAGTGCCTCGTAGGCAACGCGGATCCCGAAGTCCTCTGCAAGGCCAGCGAGTTCGCTCAGCTGCTCGGCGGCCAGCGCGTCGTCGACGGCCACCAGGGCGACGTTGGAGCAGACCAGGACCGTGTCGGCGCCGAGCCTGCGCATCAGCTCGAACGTGCGCCGGGCCTCTCAGGTACGGCGGCTCACCATAGCTGCCCCCGTGACCTGGGGGGGATGCCGGGACTGGTCGTCATCATCTGTCAATTGACGGTTCGCCTCGGACGGCCCAGAGACGGCCCCGGGCGGTTGTTGAGAGCCACCGTAGATCCCCAGGGTGGGCAACGGCAGCTGCCAGGTACCGGCCAGTTCGGTGAGTGCCTCGCGTGCCAGCTGGCGCACTTTGAGCCACCCTGCGTGGGCGGTCAGCGCCTCATACGTCCACCTGGAGGCCTGCTTCGCCCCGCTCATCGCGTCGAGGATCGCATCAATGCGTGCGAGGCGCGACTCCATGGCGACGTCGACACGACCAGCCTCGGCGAGGATCGCGATGGCGCTCTGCGCGTTCTCGAAGTCCAACGCCAAGTCGTCGGTTTCGAGTCGGTACTTGTCGAGCCATGTTGTCTGATCCCTCGCGTCCACAGCGAGCATCGTGAGTGTCTCGATCAGGTACTTCCACGCGCTTGCTTCGGACAGCCTCTGCTCGCTCATTCCGCCCCCCTCGGCGCCCATTGGACCACGCGGTCGGCTCCGCGACATTGGCCGGGAGTTTCAATGACCGAGTCAAGGGCGCATGGGGCACTCGATCCGTTCTTCTGGAAGTGACGCGGCACCGGCACCTTCCTGACCTGCACGCACTCCAGCCGGCGCAGCGCGAACTCCTGGAAGCGATCGGCGTCACGCCGCTGCCACCAGAGCAGAAGGTGCCCACAAAACCATCCAAGGCGGCCACTGGGGCCTTCGAACGGGGCGTGGAGGCACTGCGGCAGTACAAGGTCGGGAAAGCCACCTGACGTTCCCAGGGGCCATGTGGAGACGATTACTGACGGCACGTCCGTGCGCCTGGATGTGTTTTTGTCGAACACCAAGACCAGGCGGGCCAAACTCGGCCCCGACAAGCTCGCCGCGCTGGGACTGGCGTGGGCAGCGACGTGAGGTCACAGTCGCGGCGTCGTTGAACGCGGCGAGGCCAACAGCCGGGCCCTGGGAGTGACATGGGACGTAAAGGAGACGGTCCGGCCGTGTTCAGGTGGTGTTTCGGTCCGATCGATTGCGTGACGGTCGCCAGATTCCTGTCCGTCCGTCCGGAGGAGACTCCATCGATGGCCACCGACCGAACCGCCCCGTCACCCGAGCCTGCGTCAGGCGACAGCGCCGGGCAGGTCCCCGGCGTCACCCGGCGCCGCGTGCTGCAGGGCGCGGGCCTCGCCGCCGGCGCCCTGGCCCTCGGCGGGCTCGCCGGGCCGGCCGGCCGGGCATTCGCCGACAGCTCGGACGAGTATGTCCTGCCCACGGGCTTCCACGGCGACATGTCAGACCTCAAGCACGTCGTGATCCTGATGCAAGAAAACCGGTCCTTCGACCACTACTTCGGCCAGTTCCCCGGCGTCCGCGGCTTCGGCGACAAGCAGGCGCTCACCTTCCAGGACGGCACGAACGTCTTCCAGCAGAAGGACAGCACCGGGAAGATCGTCACGCCGAAGGTCGACGACGGTCCCTGGGGAAACGACCACGGGCCGTGGGGTGACGTCAACCACCGTAAGTGGGACCTGTGGGTGCAGCACAACGGCGCCAGCTGCATGAACTACCACTCCGGCGGCTACATGAGCTTCTACCACTCGTTGGCCGCGCAGTACACGATCTGCGACCAGAACTTCTGCTCCGAGTTCGGGCCGACCGACCCCAACCGCAAGTACCTGTGGAGTGGTACCGCCAACACCGAGACCGGCAACACGGACGAGTCCAACTACAGCCGTCCGTGGATCACCGTGCCCGAGCAGCTCCAGGAGGTCGGTATCGACTGGCGCCTTTACTCGGACAACAGCGGCAACGGGCGGCAGGGCTACATCAGCACCTGGGTCGGCGACTACGGCGACAACGAGCTGAAGTACTTCAAGGGGTTCGACCCGAAGGGGCTCAGCCCCGACGACCCGAAGCTGCAGCCCGGCACCGGCCTGATCTGGCGCGGCAACTGCACGTACTACTCCGGCATGTCCTCGCCGAACAACGACTCCGAGCAGAACCTCGACGTCGTCCTGAAGGACTTCCATGATGCGTGCCAGCCGGGTGCGGAGTTCCCGCTGCCCGCAGTCTCCTGGATCGTTGCGCCGTACGGCTGGAGTGAGCACCCGTCCGCCGACACCCTGCACGGCGAGCGCTACGTCAAACGGGTGATCGACATCCTGCAGGGCAACCCCGAGATCTGGAACCACACGCTCTTCATCCTCAACTACGACGAGAACGACGGGAAGTTCGACCACGTGCTGCCGCCGTGGCCTGAGACGGGTACGGCGGGCGAGTACGACGGCTCCTACCCGCTCGGCTTCGGTCCGCGCGTGCCGATGCTGCTCATCTCGCCATGGACTCGCGGCGGCTACGTCGCCTCGGAGGTCTTCGACCACGTCTCGCCGATCAAGTTCCTGGAGAAGTGGGCCGCCCACCTCGGCAAGCCGTTCACCTGCCCCAACATCACCGAGTGGCGGCGTTCGATCGCCGGCGACCTGAGCAGCGCGCTCGACTTCGCGCATCCGCAGGTCGACCCGGTGACCTTCCCGAATCCGGTCGACGAGCAGCCGGTGTCGGTCTCTGCCGACCATATGAAGCCGCGGCCGCTCTCGTTCCACCCGCACGCCACGCTGTCCGAGGACCGGGTCACGGGCAAGGTCACCGCCACCATGACTCTGGCCGGCGGTCCCGACGGCAAGGCCGTGAGCTTCCAGGCCTTCCCGGACAAGTACCGGGCGTTCTCCAGTACGCCGTTCACCGTCAGTTCGAGCGCGCCGCGCGAGTACACCTGGGACAGCTCGACCACGGACGGCAAGTACGCGTTCTCGATCTACTGCAACGACGGATTCGTGCGCTCGTTCGCCGGACAGCTCGTGCCCGCGGGCCAGCAGGACCTCGGCATCCCGCGTGTCGACGTCGACCTGAAGATGGCCGAGAACGGCCAGGAGGGCAAGGCCAAGGTCACGCTGTACAACGACGGCACCGAGCCGGTGCGCTACGAGCTGAGCGCGCACGACTACCTCGGCGGTACCCAGGTCGTTCACCTCAATGGCGGCAAGTCCAAGGTCGTCCCCTGGCCGACGAAGGACGGGTACTACGACCTCGTCATCACCGCTGACACCGGCACTGGCTGGACCCAGCGGTACGCCGGCCGCGTCGCGACGATCGGAAAGGACTGAGTCCCGATGATCCGCACACTTCGCACCCGCGTCGCCGCCGCGATGACGGCGGTGGTCGCGCTCCTCGTCGCACTTCTGGTCGCGGCACCGGCCGTGCCCGTCGCGCCGGTCGCGTCGGCGTCTGCTACCGAGGCCACTTCGGCCCTGAGCACCCCGACCACGACCGTGGCCGCCGGTGCCCCGATCACCTTCAGCTACTCCGCCCCGGCCGACCGGGTCTCCCGCACCAACTGGATCGGCTTCTACAAGCCCGGTCAGAAGCCGGGCCAGGTCGGGTCGACATACTGGGTGTACACGGCGACCAACAGCCAGACCGTGCCTGGTACGGCGATCGCCAGCGGAACCCTCGAGTTCCCGAGCGTGGCTGCTGGAACCTACGAGGTCTACTTCCTCTACAACGACGGCTACACGGTCATCGGCTCGAAGATCACCATGACCGTGGTGAACGCCTCGCTCGCCACGTCACAGACGACCGCCGTGGTGGGTACGCCGGTATCCCTTTCCTACAAGGCGCCCGCCGATCAGGTGAGCACGAGCAACTGGGTCGGCTGGTACCGCGGCAAGACGACCTGCGGCGTGGGATCGACGTACTGGCAGTACACCCAGACCGGTACGCACGACTACCCGCCGGCCGGCTCGTCACCCGTCGCCGGCGGCACGCTGACCTTCACCGGCATGACCGTCGGGTCGTACGCCGTCTGCCTGCTCTACAACGACGGGCACACGATCATCGGATCGCCCCTCATCATCAACATCGTCCACCCGACCAACACGGTGAGCGTGACGTCCTCCGGCCACGGCACCGCCTCGGCATCATCCAGCGCGGTGACACCGGGCGACAAGGTCACGCTGACCGCGACACCTGACAGCGGCTACAAGTTCGCCGGTTGGCACGTGACCAGCCCGAGCGACCTGACGATCGCGGCCGACGGCACCTTCACCATGCCGAACGCGGCGGTGGCCGTGGAAGCCACGTTCGTCCCCGACTCGGCGACCGTGCACTTCGACGGCAACGGCGCCGACGGCGGGACCATGGCCGACCAGCCGGTCCAGTACGACGTTGCCACGCCGCTGAGCGCCAATGGCTACACCCTGAGCGGCTCCGACTTCGCCGGCTGGGCCACCAGCCCCGTCGGGCCTGTCGTCCACGCCGATGGCGCTGACTTCACCGACCGCATCCCGACCGATGGTGCGTCGATCACGCTGTACGCCCGCTGGCGCGCACACGGGCAGTACCTCGTATCGATCGATGATGCCGACCATGGAAGCGGTACGCCGTCGGTCCGCTCGGCCGCACCCGGTGACTCCGTCAAGCTCACGCCATCGGCCGCGACGGGTTACCACTTCAACGACTGGAAGGTGTCGACGCCGTCCGGTCTCACCATCGACGCTGCGGGCAGCTTCACCATGCCGACGGCCGATGTCGTGGTCGTGCCGCGTTTCGAGGCCAACACGTACAAGGTCGCCTTTGACGGCAACGGCGCTGAGGCCGGTACGACGGACGCCAGCACGCTCACCTACGACACCGCGGCCGCGCTGGCGCCCAACGGTTTCGTCCGGGACAACTACCGCTTCGCCGGCTGGAGCACGACTCCGACCGGAGCGGTCGTGTACAGCGACCTGGCATCGGTGAAGAACCTGACCGCCAGGAACGGCGGAGTCGTCACTCTGTACGCCCAGTGGGTCAAGCTCTCAGTTCAGGCCGGCAACTGGCCGAGCCTGCCCAAGGGCTTCGTCACCGATACGTTCAAGGTTCCGGCGGTGCCCACCTCGGGGGCCGTCAGCCAGCCGCTGCTGGGCTTGTGGAACGGCGCGGCGCCGACCTCGTTCACCAAGGTCTCGGGTGATGCGTGGCTCGACGTGACCGCCGACGGCACCGTCACCGGAACTGCGCCGGACCGCCGGCAGAAGAATGCCGGAGAGATCACGGTCTCGGCCACGAGCGGCGGTACGACCTCGACGATCCTGGTCGAGGTGCCGGTCGCGGCCCCCAACACGTCGCCGGACTTCAAGGCGGCAACGTGGAACGCCTGGAACGCGGGCAGCAAGGTCACTGATGCGATGGGCAAGAACCTCGCCGTCATCGCCGCTCGCGGTGTCGGAGTCATCGGCTTCCAGGACGGCGGCTATCCGATGGCGCAGTCCGTCGGCGCCGCCCTGGGATGGTCCGTGCACGGAATCGGTGATCTCGGCATCGTGTCGTCGTACCCGATGACTCCCGGTACGACGGCAGTCTTCCCGACCGCGTCGGCTCCGGCTGCCGCGGAGACGGTCAGCGTCGGCGGCAAGCCGGTACGGATCTGGGACGTCCACCTTGACGAGTCGAACTACGGTCCGTACGGCACCTGCTTCGACGGCGCCGACGTCGCGTCCGTGGTCGCCAAGGAGACGTCGACGACCCGGTACGCCCAAGCGCAGGCTGTCGCCAAGGCCATGGCCACCGACCTCCGGTCGGGTACGCCGCTCGTCCTGCTCGGCGACCTGGCGTCTGCATCCGGGACCGACTGGACCACCGCCACGTCAGCGTCCCACTGCAAGGCGGGTGCGGTCGACTGGCCGGTTCCCGCTGTGTTCCGCACGGCGGGCCTGCTGGACTCCTACCGGACCGCGAACCCGGACCCGAGCGCCAAGCCCGGCATCACCTGGTCGCCGGCCATCAACACCAACGCCAACGGGAAGCCGGAGCCGCAGGACCGGATCGACTACGTCGACTACACCACCTCCGGCGGCCTGGAACTGATCTCCTCCGACACCCTCTTCGTCGGCCGCCCGTCGGCGACCAACCCGTCAGCCAACTCCTGGCCCAGCGACCACGCCGCCGTAGTAACCACCTTCCGCCTCACCACCAAATCCCACTAACCACCAACCCTCGAAGTGGGGGGCGTAGCCCGCGGGTACGCCCCCCACTCCACCCGGGGCCCGGACCCCGACGCCGTCACAGACCTGCTTCACTACCCAACTGAGCCTTCCACCAAGGAGGGTGCAATGGGAGCCCGAGCGCGGCAGTGTCAACAATTGATCACGCAGCACGCCTCGGAACGGGAAGTGTCATGACATCCCCAAGCCGCTGTGCATGGTACGTCTGGACGAGTGAGCCCTATGTGATCGAACGAGGCAACGTACTTCTACCGACCCGGGGCGACCCCGCAGGGGCCTGCACGAGACACGATGGGGCCCGCCGACCGGAGGTTGGCGGGCCGCCACGAGAAAGGAGTTGGGCTATTCCCACTCCCACTCCTCTTCTTCCTCATCGTCCCACATGAGAACCTCCCTGGTCGGCTTCGGACAAGACACATCGTCAGAAGACGGTGTCTGTGCACGCCGCTACACCATCATCGTGTTGCACGGCTCGCACAGTGTGTGGCATAGCCGCCCGCATCACCTGATACACACATCGCGCCCCTGTTCACTCCAGTAGGTGATGCATGCGGCTGGCGGGCTCGACCGTCTGGTGGTGGAGAAGGTGAAGCTGGGCGGGGCCAAGAATGGTGCGGGTGCCGCGGCGGACGTCAAGGTCACCAGCATGGCAGCCGGGATGGTGGCGGGCGCCGACAGCATCGACGACCTGGACGTGCTACGGCATGGCACCATGCCGACCCTGTTCAGCGGAATCCGCGCCCCGTCCCCGCTTGCCACCTTCCTTTTCAGGGCGGGCCGCAGATTCCCCGCAGGCTCCCCGAAACGCGCCGAGGCCGGCGCGGTCGCGCTCGCGGCGTCAGCCCTGGCGCGCCTTGAAACGGGGGTTCTTCTTGTTGACGACGAAGGTCACTCCCCGGCGGCGCACCACCTGAGCGCCCGGCTTGGCCTTCAGGGAGCGCAGGGACTTGCGCACCTTCATGACTGTCTCCTCCTCTTGCTCCGGCTCCCCTTGCTCGGGCGCCGGCCGGCGGTCAACCGCGGGCCGAGGCCTCGCGGCCGTAGCGCCGCTCGAATCGCTCCACCCGGCCCTCCGTGTCCACGACGCGCGAGGTACCGGTGTAGAAGGGGTGGCTGCCCGACGAGATGTCCACGTCGATCAGCGGGTAGGTGTTGCCGTCCTCCCACTCGATCGTGCGGCTCGAGTGCGCGGTCGAACGGGTCAGAAACGCGACGTCCGCGGCACGGTCGCGGAAGACGACCGGGCGGCTGACGGGGTGGATTCCAGGCCTCATGAGGTGTTCCTCCTCGAGGCCGGCCGCCGGGGCGGCGGCTCGGCTCAGCGTTCCTCGCGGAACGGGACGTGCTTGCCGGCCACCTGGTCGTACTTGCGCAGGACGAGCCGGTCGGGGTCGTTGAGACGGTTCTTGCGGGTCACGTAGGTGACGCCGGTCCCTGCCGTCGACTTCAGCCTGACGACGGGGCGCATGGTGCTGCGTGCCATGGGGTCCTCCTTTCACCGACACCCCAGGCGATTGGCCCGGGCATGTCAGCCACTGCTCCTCCGAACAACGGAACCCTTCGCTGCATTCCCGACTCGCCCCCTCCCCCTGCGGGACCGCGCCTGGGCAGAAGATGAGGTCCGGGGATACCGCCCCTTCATCACCACGTGTCCCGCAACGCGGCAGGTCGCGCGGGCATTCCCCTGAGTGGCGACGCGCTCAGGGCGGTGGAGGCAGCTGAAGACGGCGCAGGTCGTCGGGTACCGGGCCGGCGGGGCGGAACATCGGTGGTGCCTCACCGTCCGTAGCCGTCGCGGGAGCGTAAGGCGCCTCGTTAGGCCACCGAGCCGCCACCCTCTGCCGCGGGTGACCGCTCCGGGTTCCGGTCCGGCAGGCCCCGGGGCCGAGGAGTATCCGACCAGGGATCACCGTTACGGCGTTCAGTTTCCTGAACGTCTGCAGGTGGTGCGGGGCAGGGCGGCAGGCTGTCACGGGTGACGGAGTGGTTGAAGAAGTTCTGCCGCGAGCGGCGTGTGGTGGCGCGGGTGCAGCGGGTCGCGTGGCGGCTGGAGCAGGTTGAGCGAGAGCGGGACTGGGCCCTGGCTGCCGCCCGGCACGAGAACGTCTCCGTCCGGAAGGTCGCCGAGGCGGCGGGGCTGTCGCCGACCCGGGTGCACCAGCTCACCCAGGGCGCCGACCTCGACGCCCTGGACGCCGCGCTCGGGCTGCTGCGTGCTGCGCGCCGGCCTCCGCCCCGAGGGCGACTTCCCCGACACCTGTGCCGTGCCTATCCGCCTGCCCAGGGTCGCGGCGATCCTGCGGCGCATCGCCTTCGAGGTCGAGACTTCGTGCGCCGGACGGTCGGGCACACGATGGCCGACTCGATGGGCAGCGTCAGCCTGACTCTGGTGGCCGCCGACGGCCAGGACCGGCCGATCGGCGCCCTGTCCGTCACCGCACCCGGAACCATCATCGAGCGGACGCTGGAGCAACGGCTACAGCAACATGCAGGCGCTGACGCTGAGTGTGGCCATCGGCAAGGTGAGTAGGGCCGGCATGGAATCAACCGTAGGCCGTGTCCCCCTCGCGGATGGAGCAACTGCCGTGTGACCGCGGGGCATCTGAGACACGGCGTCATGCCATCCTGACCTGCACGGCCCCCTCAGTCCAACGACTCCATCCAGTCGGCGATGGCCTGCCCGATCTCGTCCGGCGAGTCTTCCTGGACGAAATGGATCCCTGCCACTGTCACCTCGGTCTGCGCCGGCCAACTGCGGACGAAGTCGAGCAGCCAGTCGCTGGCGAGGATTGCACCTGGCTCGGCTTTCAGGAACAGCTTGGGTACATCGCTCGTAGCCAGCCAGTCCGCGTAGGCGGCCACGATCGCAGCCACGTCGGCAGGCTCGCCCTCGATGGGGATCTCCCGGGGCCACGTCAGTGTCGGTCGTCGCCCCTCCCCTGGCTCGGCGAACGGCCTTCGGTACGCCGTCATTTCCTCGGCTGAGAGGGTGCGCAGGACGGCCTGCGGCAGCACCTGCTCGACGAAGAGGTTGTCCCGCAGGACCATCGCCTCGCCGGCCTCGGAGCGCAGCGCGTGCAAGAGCGAGCGCTTTCCCATCGTGTCCCAGTGGTCCCAGGCCTGCGGCCGCACGATCGCCTCCATGTAGGCGATACCCTTCACCGCCTCGCGATGGCGGTTGGCCCAGTCGAAGCCGAGGGCCGAGCCCCAGTCATGGACGACGAGCGTGACACGCTGGTGCACGTCCAGAGCATCGAGCAAGGCGTCGAGGTAGCGCCGGTGCTCGACGAAGCGATACGAGCCGGGTCCACTGTCAGGCAGCTTGTCGGAATCGCCCATGCCGATCAAGTCGGGGGCGATGCAGCGGCCCCGCGGCTGCAGATACGGCAGCACATTGCGCCAGAGGTACGACGAGGTGGGATTGCCATGCAGCAGCACGATGGGGTCGCCCTCTCCAATCTCCACGTACGCCATCTCGAGGCCGAGAACCCGCCGGCGCTGCTTCTGGTACGGAAATGCCGCGGAGATCATGTTCGCCTCTCGCTCATGTAGCAGCCGAGCGTCATGGCTGCTCACGCCATGGATTCTGGATACCGGGAATTACATACCAACTTTACTTTTTGCTCACAAGTTGTATCGATTAGTGATATTAATTGCGTTGCTGTTGGTAGCAGTGGCGGCAGATGCGGCGTCAACTGCTCTCAGAGGCGAATCTCCCGTCCTGGTAACGCCGCGTCCTGTGTGGGTGGGGCGGGCTGGCATCACCTGCTGGGCGGACAAAGGTCACCACCAGGGCGCAGACGGCATCGTCCGCCTGTGGCCGGCGCACGGCAGCTCTCACAAGGCATCCAAGGTGGCACGGATGGTCAGCCGCTCTGGCGCATACCGTCACATGCGAGCCGGCGTGGTGAACCAGGGTGAGGGGATGCCAAACAATGACACCTCCTCCTTCGGCGAGCCGCCTGCTCATCGGCGCCACTGGCTCCGCTGCCATCGCCTCGCTTCCGGTGTACATCAACGCCCCGCGCAGCGCGCTCACCGGGACCATCACAGTTCTCATGACGCATACCGCGGCTGCAGCCGCAGCCACAACCGCCGCTCGGGCCCCCTCAGCCGCAGCGCGGCAGCACAAGCCGGCCGAGCAGCCCTCGCCTCGCTACCAGGCTTCCGCACCGGCGACGCCCTCGCCTCCGCCGCGCTCACGGCAGCCGCACCGGACCGCATGGCCATCTACGACCGACGAGCCCACAGCGGACTGCGCGCTCTAGGCATCACCCTCAGCCACGCACCCGGCCGCCACACCCGCTACAGCGCAACACGGTCGAGCGGTGCATCAATCGCTTGAAGCAGTGGCGCGGCATCGCCACGCGCTACGAAAAGACCGCGACCGTCTACCTGACCGGCCTCCACATCGCGGGCATCTTCCTCTGGTCAGCACGCTGATCCATCAGCACGCTGATCCAACGCCCGCCGAACAGGTCCTCCGGGCAAGTGCCACGTCCGGCGACGCAACGGACGGCGAGGGCCGGAGCCTTGTCAGCGGACGACGTCGAAGACGTTCTTCTGCAGACCGTTGGCGTAGACCTCGTGCTCGACGAGCTTCAGCTTCTGGGTGTCCTTGTCCGTGGTGCTGAAGAGACGCTTGCCCGCGCCGAGCAGGAGCGGGAAGACAAGCAGGTGGCAACGGTCGAAACGGCGGCCGGCAGTGGCGGCCGGCCAAACTATGCCCTGCACCCCCGGACATGCCCGGCCATTCCGGTGGCCCGGCCTCCGCAGCCGCCAGCGCGAGCGTGGGAACGGAGCCTGCTTTCCGACCTCGCCCTGACCGGAATGACCCGAGAGCAACTCAGCCACCTCACCCAGTCTTTGTCAGACGGCGGCGTCAAGCGTGGTCGCCCTCCCGGCTCGACTTTTCCGAACTGGTCCTGACAGCCGTGCTCGACCTGCGGTCTCCCTGGCCGCAGAACCCCTCGCCGTGCTGTTCGGCAGCAGCCGGACCGCCATGCACCGCACCCTGCTGAAGATCAGGAGATTGCTCAAGGCACACGACGTCGTCATCCCGCCAGCGGCCACCCCGCCCGCCGCCCTCGCCATCCTCCAAGCTCCGGTTCGTGCCCAGGGCGATGAGCCCAACAACAAGATCAAGACGACGTGTTATTGATCTGCAAGCCCCCAACCAACCGGCGCGGTGGGTCGCACTCGCATCGAGCGACCGCGACCAGCACAAACGCCTGCTCAACCTGCTGCTGGACGGGCTTCAGCACAGCCTCGGGGGTGTGAGCCTCCGACGCATGGTGCGGACGCGTGGCATCACCGAGCAGGAGAAATCTTGGTCGGCGCAGGAGAATGAGTACCGATGGCATTGCGGTGTTTCCCAGGGCGACCCGCCGTTCGCATCGACAGGCTGGGAGGTTCGTCGTGAGCATGCCTCTCCACGCGTGGCCAGTGCTGGTCTACGAGGACCTGGCTCCCATGGTCGCCTACGTGAACCGGTTGGTGCAGGTTGCAGGCAAGTACACCCTCGACGAACCTTTCGAAGTCGGCTGGGGAAACATCGTCCTCGATGTCACGCCCCGTGGACTCAGGACGCCAACGCTCCGGAAGCTGGATGTGACCTTCACCGTGCATTACCGCCTGCTCGATGGCGACGTGGTCATCGAGACGGATTCGGGCTCACGGACCGTGCCGTTGTCCGACGAATCACTGGCTGCGTTCTACGCGTCGTTCTGCAATGCGGTGGGCGAACTCGGCATTCGCAGACCGGGCAGTTCGTTGATCTGCGAGATTCCCGATGCCCCGGCGACCTTCGGAGAAGATCGCGTCGAACGCCACTGGGATCGCGAAGCGGCTTGGCTGATCTGGACTGCGCTGAACCTCGCCGCCGGCGGGCTCGAGGCGTGGCAGGCGCCCTTCCAGGGTCACCGTCCCCGGGTCGGCGTGATGTGGGGTGGTTTCGACCTGTCCGCCACGCGGTACCGTGCGCAGCCCACTGTGCCCCCGGCCCACGGTCCGGCGTTCCTGCAGAACGCCCAAGTCGAGGCGTATGTGTCGGTTGGATTCTCCTTCGGCAGTCCTGAGGCGCCGAATGTGGGTATGTACGCCTATATCTGGCCCCAGCCGGACGGCCTCGAGGCCCGGTCGTGGGGGGTCGACGGCGCGGCCTGGCATCCTGATGCCGGTCTGGTTCTGCTGCCGTGGGCCGCACTCAGGGAGACAGCCGACCCGCACCAGGCCATCGTCACGTTCGGTGACGCAGTCTACGACGCCGCCGTGGAGACAGCAGGCTGGCCGTCGGACCTCGTCGGGCCCCGCTGCGACGGTTGGTACATGAGCAGGACACCACCTTCCCTGGTCCACGCCCAGCACATCTGAAGTCCGCTGGTACGGGGCCGGCCAGTTCTGGCCTTCATCGACGAGCTGTGCACGACCGGCAACGTGACCCAGGAGACCTTCGCGGCGGCGCGGGCCGTGCTGGATGAGCCGGAGCTGAGCGAACTGCTGCTCCTGGTCCGCCTGCACTACGGACTCGCGCTCGTGTTGAACGCTGTCGATCTTGACATCGATCACGACGCACGGCTGGAGACCTCCCCGTGACCCGGATCTCGTACTGCACCAGCATGTCCGACCAGGTCCGCGACCTGGTCGCCGAGCGCGGGAACCTGAACATCTACCGGGCGCTGGCGCACGCGGGCGAGCCCTTCGCCGGGTGGATGCTCGCCGGCCGCGCCGCCCTGACCAGCACGGTCGTGCCCGCGCGCCTGCGTGAGCTGGTCATCTTGCGCACCGGGCACCTGATGAAGTGTCCGTACGAGATCGCGCAACACACGTACCTGGCGGAAGACTTCGGTGTCGGATCCCGGCAACGCGACGCCTTGGCTGCCGACGGCCGGCTCGCCGAGGGCGGGTTCAGCCCGGCCGAGCTGGCCGTGCTGGAGATGACCACCGAATTGGTCACCACCGCGTCGCTCGCACCCGCCAGGCTGGACCGGCTGCGCGAGGTGCTCGGCGACGAGCAGCTGCTGGAAGTACTGATGATCATCAACCGGTGGAGCGGGCTGGCTTTGATGATCAACGCGCTCGACGTCGACATCGACACCGGCACACGCTTCTCCCCGCCCCGCTGACCACCACACCTCTTTCAACGCACGGATAGGACAGCAGGCATGCACGCGCTACGCTTCGAGCGATTCGGCGGCCCCGAGGTGCTGTCCGTCGGTGAGGTCGCAGACCCGGTCGCCGGTGACGGCATGGCGGTCGTTGCCGTCAACGCAGCCTCGGTCAACCCCTCGGACGTGATGGTCGTCTCGGGCGGCGTGGAGGGCATTACCCTCCCTCGCATTCCCGGCCGTGACGGCCGGGTGTCGTCCTGGAAGGACCTGACGCCTGGGTCGGTGCCGAGGTATGGGGCACCGGGGGCGACGTCGGATCCCGCCTCGACGGCTCGCACGCAGAACGCATCGCCCTGCCCGTCAGCGCCCTGGCCCGCAAACCCGGAACCCTGGACTTCGCCGAGGCGGCGACGGTCGGCGTCAACTTCGTGGTCGGCTGGCTCGGTGCGATCGAAACAGCCGAACTCGCCCCGGGCGAGACCATCGCCGTCTTCGGCGTCTCAGGAGGCGTCGGCGGAGCCGTCGCACAGATCGCCCGTGCCACCGGCGCCCAGCGCATTGTGGGCATCGCCCCCCACGCCCCGGCGGTCGGCACCCCCGCGGCCGAGGTCATCGACGAGTTCGTGCCCTTCGACGTCGACACCGATGTCCCCGCCGAGATCCGGCGTATCACCGGCGGCCGGGGCGCCGATGTCGTCTACGACGCCGTAGGCGGCGTCACCACGCCGTCCGCTGTCGCGTCCCTCGCCCACCGCGGGCGCCTGGTCGTCATCAGCGCCATCGGCACCTCCACCGCCGAGATCGACCTCCGCGACTTCTACCACCGCGATCTGCGGATGCTGGGCGCCGACAGCCGCAAACTGGATGTGACAGCCTCCGCCGAGCGCCTCAAGCGGATCAGCCCCTACTTCGAGCGCGGCCAGTTCAGGCCGCTCCCCATCGCGCAGACCTTCGACCTCGCCCACGGCCCGGAGGCCTATCGCGCAGTGGCGGAGAAGAAGGTGCGCGGCCGGGTCGTCATCCAACCCTGAGACGGACGAAACACCAAAACCACCGCGACGGCCTCGGTGTTCTTACGTCGAACTACTCAACCACCTCCAAACGCATCCGCTCCTGCTCCTCCTGAACTTTGGGGCACCGTCTTCAGGCTTGGTCATGATTCTTCATGACCAAGCCTGCGAGCCGGGCGTCGAAGGTGGCGTACTCGTCGTAACCAAGATTCCCGGGGCAGGGCGCCGGGTGCTCGACGTGCTCCTGAGCATCCGCCGACCGACGCGGGCGTGACGCCCCGGTAACTTCCGGCCTGATGCGTCCCCCGTACAGAGGATAGGGAACTACGCAAAGCCCTGGAAAAATTGTGAGTCCCACGCTCTCACCAGACAGGGGAACCGCTCGAATGCTCAAGACCACCCGACGAGGAGTCGCGCGGGCGACGGCAGCCGTGTTCTGCGCCGCCGCCCTGGCCCTGAGCCAGGCCAGTCCCGCCGCAGCTGCCGAGAAGAAGGTGTCCTTCGCCTTCATGTACCGGATGGACACGCAGAGCTGGAAGCAGAAGAGGGGCAAGGTCTCGATCCTCTTCACGAAGTGCCGCGATCAGCGGTCTTTCCACGCCCTCCTCGTGTGGAAGAGGTTCGGTCCGAACACGAAGCTGGAAGGCCACACGTTGACGTGCCGCGTGGGCCAGCGCGCGTACTTCGACGCGCCGTATGACGGGACGTACTACTTCACCTTCACCAAGGCCGACGACAACAAATACGTCATCGGCAACGCGACCTTCAGCTTCCCGGCTCCCTGACCGCAGGTAGCAGCACGATCAGGGGCAGCGCGCAGCGGCTACAGGTTGAGGGCGAGGGTCTCGCAGTATCCGAGGGCTGTGGCCGCTACCTGGACGTCGCCCTTGGCCGCGGCCCGGCGGGCCACGGCCATCATTGCCAGCATGGGCTGTAGCGGGCTGTCCTCGCCGGCGGCAGCGGCCTCGTGGACTCGGGCGAGGAGTACGCGGTCGGCCTGGTCCAGGGCGTCGGACCACACACCGCCGTACGCCTTGGGGTCCACCCCGGTCAGGGGCGTCAGCCACAGGTCGGCGTGCGGCTGGAGCCGCTGTTCATCAAAGCGGTAGTAGCGCACGATGCCGCACGGCATCGTGCCGTTGTCGGCGTGGTCCACGGTGCCGAGTCACCCGTCCAGATCCACAGTGTGCACAGGGCACAGGAACACGAGCCAGGCCGCGCCCGGCCCGGAGTCCTGCGCGGGCCCTTCGCGGAGCGCGGTGGCCTTGAAGTGGCACTCCACCACCGCGCGGAGCCCTCCGAGTTCGCGGTGGCCGGAAAGCTCCTGGGACGAGGGATGGCACTGCGACTCCTTCGCTGGTCAGACCTCGATGTACGCGACGACCACATGTGGTCAGGGTGCAGGCGCGGGCGCCTGGGCCGCCGCGGACCGGTGCGTCCAGAGAGACCGCGCCCTCTTCGGCGACGTGCGCACCGATCCACTCGGCCTCGGTGAGGTCGCCCGTACCGTGGTTGACGATGATCGTGCCGGGGGCGGTGTTCGCTAGGAGGCGCCGGTCGTCGAGCAGGTTCCAGATGTCCGTGTCGTCGCGCAGGCAGAGCCCGATCAGTTCAACGGAGGCCGCCAGGTCGGCCACCGCGTCGTGTACCACGTGCGGCACCGCCGCCACGGCGGACAGCGAAGCCGGCCGACGCGCCCATATATGGAGTTTGAAGCCCTGCTCGCCTATCGCCTCGGCCATGGGCCCGCCTGGTCCCGATGAAACCGACTTTGCTGATGTTCCTCATGTGCCCGCCTTCTTCTGATCTCCCGCACTTCTCATGGCCCAAGTCAGCGCAGGATGGTGGTGCTGAGGTCCCACAGGCGCTCGGCGTTCGCGGCATCGAGTGCGTAGGCGGCCACCCCCAGCACGCCCAGTTCCGTGGGTCGTGAGGTCACCTGCGGGGCTTCGTTGACGTCTTCGAAGTAGCGGCCGCCGACGCCTTCGACCAGCGGGGATGCGGCGAGGAAGACGGAGGTGGCCGCGCCCTGTTCGATGGTCTTGCGGTAGGGCTCGGGGGTCTTCAGCCCGCCGGTGTGCCGCTGGAGGTTGGTGGCGATCGCCCCGGGGTGCAGCGCGTTCGCCCTGATGCCTTCACCTGACCAGCGGCGGTCCGCCTCGACGGCCAGGAGTACCCCTGCGGTCTTGGACTGGCCGTAGGCGCCCAGCGCATCGTAGGGGCGGAAGCGGTAATCGAGGTCGTCGAAGACGACCGGGGAGAACAAGTGGCCGCTGGAAGAGACGGTCACCATGCGCGCGCCGCCGGCGTCGGCGAGTGCACTGTGCAGGCCCAGGGCCAGGGCGAAGTGACCCAGGTAGTTGGTGGCGAACTGCTGCTCGTGGCCACCGGTGCCCCGCTCCAGTTCGGGGAGCATCATGATCCCGGCATTGTTGACCAGGATGTGCAGGGGGCCGGCCCAAGAGGCGACGAACGCGTTCACCGAGGCCAGGTCCGCCACGTCCAGCCGGGCGACATGGATCGCGTCATTGCCGGTCTTGGCACGCAGGTCGGCTGCGACCTGTTCTCCGGCGTCGGGGCGCCGGACCACGAGGGTGACGTCGACTCCGGCTGACGCCAGCGCACGGGCGGTCTCCACGCCGATGCCGGAGGTGGCGCCCGTGATCACGGCGCGCTTGCCGGACAGGTCGACACCGTCGATCACCTGCGAAGCGGTCGAGTGGCGGTCGAAAGGACTACGGAAGAACTCAGACACGGGTGTTCCTCGGTCGGGAGGCGGGTACGGGAGCACGGCTGAACCTGCTCCGTCGCGTGTGGCGAGACGCCGCTCATCCACTGTTTCTGCCTGGTGTGGCCGTGCTCTGCCACTGTGCGGCACTCGTGGCGGGCCACCCAGGACCGGCTGAGACTGGGACTGACAGGGCCACCCGGACGGGGCAGCGCCTGCCTACCCTGGAGCCTATGACAGCCAACGGTGATCCGGGCCCCCTGGCCACGTACCTGCGCGCCCGCAGGGAACTCGTCCAGCCAGCCGCCGTGGGCGTCCCCGATACCGGCCACCGGCGCGTCCCGGGCCTGCGCCGGGAAGAGGTGGCCTTCCTCGCCGGCGTCAGCTCCGACTACTACGTGCGCTTGGAGCAAGGCCGCGACCGGCACCCCTCCGAACAGGTTCTGATCAGCATCGCCCGGGCACTGCAACTGGACGAGGAGGCCACCACCTACCTCCTTCAGCTCTCCGCTTCCCCTCGCACCCATCGCCGCCGCCCGCGCCGGCCCGAGAAGGCTGGCGACGGCATCCGCACCCTGATCAACACATGGCCGCTGACCCCGGCGTACGTCCACGGCACGTACATGGACGTGCTCGCCGCCAACTCCCTGGCCATCGCCCTCTCACCCTTCAACGCACCCGGCCACAACAGCATCCTCGCCGCCTTCCTGGAACCGGAGCTGCGCGCCCTGCACGCCGACTGGGAGGAGATGACCGCCCGCATCGTGCCCTACCTCCGGTCCGTAGCCGGCCCGGACGTCGACGAGCCGCGCCTCGTCGAGATCGTGGGCGAACTCTCCGTACGCAGCGAGCGCTTCCGCAAGCTCTGGGCACGTCAGGACGTCAGGCACAAGACCACCGGCACCAGCCTGCTGCAACACCCCCAGGTCGGCGCCCTGGAGCTGTACTACGAGAAATTGCTGATCCCCGGCGCCCAAGGACAGACCCTCGTCACCTACCACGCCCGCCCGGGCAGCGACTCCGAAGATCGACTGCGTCTGCTCGCCTCCCTGGACGACTCCGCCCGCCCGGCTGGTCGATGCTCGGTGGCTGGCTGACGCCCCGGGGACCTGATCGCCCAGCAGTACGACCAGATGGTCAAGTACGCCACCACGCTGCGCCTGGAGACGACGGAGGCGATTGGGATTGATGACTCGCCGAAGCTGACCGGCCGCAGCGCCATCGCCGCGGCGGGCGTCGACCAGGCGGTGAAGGCCGGCGCGCACGTTCACGTCGCCGGACGGCACGGCGTGGGCGGGCGCGACCATGGGCGCGCTGACGCGAAGGGTAGGTAGGCCGGTCCGGCCTACGGGCGACTACACCGGCAGGCTGCCGCGAGCCTGAAGTGCGGCCCCTTGTCACCCCGCCCACCGAAGAGGCCCGGGCGCTCTGCCACGTGTTGGCCGCCCAGACCGGCCTTGCGAGCAGGGGCAGACCTGCCACGGGGGGGAGCTGGCCTGCCCCTGCACGTTGGCACCCGCGAGCCTCCCCCTGGAGTGCAGGTGCCTGACCCCGCCCGGGGTCACTACGTACAGCGCCACACGAAACCGGAGTGTCACGGGGGACGGTGGATGGTTGCAAGGTCAACACCCCTGTAAAGAGCGCCTCGACACTACAACGTCGCAGTCGAGGCACAAAGAGTGACGGCGCCACCGCGTCTCCTCGGCTTGATTCCGACCACCGCGCATACCGCACCGATCCGGGCCGCCGGCGCACGCCGACACCGGTGGGGAGAATGCCCGGTTGCGTGTGACGGCGGGACCCCTGGCCAGTGGTGATGCCGGTCAGGGGTCCTTGGCGCGAACAGCCGACGTCAGCCGTCGGACTCCGGCGACGGGTTGTGGGCGCCCGACACGTCCTCCGGCGCGAAGATCTTGTCCTCGCCAGGGGACGGCTTCTTCCGTAACACTGCCCGACTGCACACTGCCCGACTGCACATCGCCGGGCGGCAGCACAGTTCCGGTCAGTTCCGCCGGTGGTGGAGCAGGGCGGCCCGTAGGTCGTGCTCGGTGATTTGGTCGGCGGGGCGGTGGAGTGTCCAGCGGCGGGCCTCGCCGTCCATGGGCAGTACGGTGACGACGGTTTCCAGTGGTGGGTGGCCGGGTTCGGTGTAGGTGAATTGGCGGATGACGACGGCGGTGTCGTCGTCAAGGCCGAGCACGGCGCGCACGGTGTCCCTCAGTGCGCGCAGGCGCGGAGTCAGACCGGCGGCTGCTGGTCGCAGTTGCGGTGGCATGGAGGGAGACTCCTTGGTTCGTCACTTTGGTGGTGTGCGGGTGGTGGCCTGGTCCCAGACAGGTGCCCTGCGGGGAGGCCGGGCAGCGCGGTGTTGCCTGGTCGCGACTGCCTGCCAGATGGCGAGGAGCAGCAGGGTGCCGGTTTCGGCCAGGATGCTGAGCAGGGCCTGCGGGGCAGGCTGCAGGCCGTGTTCGGTGAATCCGAACACGCCCACGGTGCGGGAGGCGGCGAAGCCGCCGAGGGCGCCCAGCGCCACCCCCGCGGCGGCGAGCTTCAGCAGTGGAGGCATCCCGATCAGCAGCAGCGCGGCGACCGCGAAGGAGACACTCGCCTGGAGCAGGAACAGGGGGCCCACGACGGGGATGAAGCGGTATTCGTCGACGTAGAGGCGGGCGTGGATGTACCCGCTCCCGGCGAGCGTGGCGGCGATCGCGATGCGCACGGCCGGGGCGAGGAGTCTTCCGGCGGTCATGTCAGCCTCTCGTCCTTGATCGCCAGCTCCCGGTCGCCCTGCCGGTAGCCCACGGTGCGGATGCCGAGCGCGTCCTTGAGCTGCCGGGCGGGCACGACCTGCGGAGTCGGTGCGGAGGCCCGTCCGGGCTTTGGCAGCGGATAGGCCGTGGTGGTGGCGGAGTGGAAGGTGATGTTGCCCTCCGTCTTGGTGAACAGTTGGTGGACATGCCCGTTGAGGCAGGTGACGGAGGAGAAGCGGCGCAGGAGCGCGATGACGCGCAACGCGTCGTCCGTACTCCAGCCCCACTGCGGGTACATGGCGAACAGCGGGATGTGGCTGAAGACCACGATGGGTGTGTCCGGCGGCAGTCCCGTGAGGTCCTTGCGGACGAACTCGATCTGCTCGTTGCCGAGATGACCGAGCTTTTCCAGGCTCAGGGTGTTGACCAGGGCGATGAAGTGCACGCCGTGGGTGTCGAAGCTGTACCAGCCGTCGCCGAGCGTGCCCTTGCCGAAGGTCTGCCGGTAGGCGCGTCCCGCGTCGCCTATGGAGTCGTGCTCGCCGGGCACGGTGAAGACGCGGTCGGTCCGCATACCGGTCATCATCTGCCTGACCTGGTCGAACTGCGAGGGTGTGGAGAGGTGGGTCAGATCGCCGCTGTGCATGACGAAGTCGGGCCGGAAACCGAGCGAGTCGACCTGGTGGATCGCCTCGGAGAAGGAGCCGGCCACGTCCATGTTCGCCGGCCCCTGGAAGCCGATGTGGCTGTCGGAGACCTGCACGAACCGCAGTGCGCCGCTCTCCGTCGTGCCGGCTCCCGCAGCCGCGGTTCCGGCGGCGGTTCCGGCGGTGCCCCGCCTGTCGGCGATGTGGCTGATCACCTCACCACTGGCCACGGTCAGCACCACCGCCCCGCCGAACCACCCAGCATGCCGGAGGAGTTGGCGCCGGGACATGCCGTTCGGCCCGGTGGGCGGCTCGGTGGCGTCCAGCGGTTCTCCTTGGTGAGGGTCGTGGTACTCGGTCATCAGGTCACCTCCACGGTGGCGGTCATGAACGGATGGATGGTGCAGAGGTAGCGGTAGGTGCCGGGTTTGGTGAACGTGTAGCGGTAGGTGGCGTGGGTGGACAGGGCGGCCGAATGCAACGGGCCACCCGATCCGGCGCTGGTGACGGTGTGGGCATCGGTGTCCTGGTTGGTCCAGGTCACCGTCGTGCCCGCTTTGACCTTCAGCGCGGCCGGGGCGAACGCGAAGTTCTTGATCGCAACGGCGTTCCTCGGCACCGGTGCGGACGGCGTACTGCTGCTCGGGGGGCTCATGGGCATGCTCATGCTGGGCAGGGGCGAGGCGCCGGGAGCGGAGCCCGCCGCGTTTCCCGGTCCGGAGGCACCGGGCATGCCGGCCGTCTGGTGCTGGCCCTGTCCTGGTGTGATGGCGCCGGCACCGGTGGACGAGGAGTGCGACGACTGGCCGCATGCGCTCAGGAGTCCCAGCGCGCCGACGGTGGCGAGGGTGGCGACGGCAAGCCCAGCCGCAGCGCGTGATCGCCGGCCTGGTGTACGAAGGTGCGGGTACATGATGTTCGTTCCTCACGATCAGGTTGAGGCGCGGGATGCGCCTGCCGAGTGCGCGCAAACGAGGCGAAGGCGCAGGCGGCGTACGGCAGTTCCCGTCCGCGGGCCGTGAACGGCTTGGAGGTATGGGCGAGAAATGCCGTGTATGTCGGCTCTCGTCTGACTCCACGGGCGGCGGGGTCGTACGGTTCGGTCGATACGCACTTTTCGCGACACTTTCTTTGGGTCGCTGCAGATCGGCCGACCCTCCGGCGTTCCGCACGCGCAGCCCTGGCGATACGCACAGAGAGTCACCGCTTCTGTGCACTGCATCACAGGACAAAGCAGTAAATGTGCATAATGATCGTGTTATGCCCTGGAGTTCCCGAAAACGTGGCCCAAGGACCGATCCGGATCGCTCCGCGAGCCGTGTCTCTGGTAAAGGGGCCCTTTCGGCCACGGACGAGGAACTGCTGCGCACCCTGTATGCCGAGCACGCGGGACCCCTGTTCCACTACGCGCTTCGGCTGACCTCAGGAGATCGGCAATGGGCGGAGGATGTCGTGCAGGAGACACTGCTCCGGGCGTGGCAGCACCCCGTCGCGTTCGACCCCGCACGCGGCCCGGCCCGGGCATGGCTGTGCACGGTCGCCCGGCACCTGGTCATCGACGCCCACCGGGCCCGGCAGGCCAGGCCGGCCGAGGCCGGCGGCGAGGCGCTGGAGCGAGCCGCCGAGCAGACGCCGGGCGAGGACGAGATCGAGGAGGCACTGCAGAGCTGGGCAGTTGCCGACGCCCTCCGGACGCTGTCCCCGGACCACCGCGCGGTCCTGCTGGAGACCTACTACCGGGGACGGACCATGGCGGAGGCCGCACGGGTGCTGGGCATCCCGCTGGGCACGGTGAAGTCGCGAACGTACTACGCCCTGCACGCCCTCAGGCTGGCGCTGCGGGAGCGGGGCATCGAGTCATGACCATGCCATGCAGGAGGTGGCGACCATGAGTGCGGAGCACGACGCCCTCCGGCTGGCGCTGGGAGGATACGTCCTGGGCGCGCTGCCCCCGGCAGAGATGGAACAGGTGCGCGACCACCTCGCGGGATGCGCCGAGTGCCAGGCGGAACACGCACAGCTGGCAGGGCTGCCCGCGCTGCTGGCGACGGTGACCGCGGCCGAAGCCGCAGTTCAGACGGTGCCGGCTGCCGACGCGGAGCTGGCCGATCGGCTGGTGGCGCGGGCAGCCGAGAGCGCGCAGGGCTCTCCGCCCGCGCGGCCCGCCGCGGCTGGGGCGCCGCAGGCACGCGAGGCGGGGGTGCTGGAGAGGCTGCTGCAGCAGGCTGCGGCCCGGCGCCGCAAGACGTGGCGGCTGCAACTGGCGGGCGCCGCCGCTTCCCTGATGCTCCTCGCGGGAGCGGTCGGCGGCACCTGGCTGGCGACCATCGGGTCCGTGGTCAGTGAGGCGACGCCGCCCGGACCGACCACCCCGGCTCCGTCGCGCACCTTCTCCGGACACAATCCCACCACCGGCGTCACCGCTTCGGTGAAGGTCTCGCCCTCTGCCTGGGGCAGCGTCCTGCAGGCCTCCGCCAAGGGGGCGCCCGCCGGGATCACCTGCCGGCTGCAGGCGGTCGGGTCCGGCGGGGTCAGGGCGGACGGCGCCACCTGGCGGGCGGGCGAGTACCCTCCCGGCACCACGGTCCCAGGGGCGGTCCCCATGTCTCCGGGCGCCATCGACCACTTCGAGATCGTCGCCGGCAACGGTCAGAAGCTGGTCACGATCCGAGCGTGAGATCGCCAGGAGTGCGCCCGACCCTGAGTCGGGCGGACTCCTGGCGCACCGGACCACGGTCGCTCACGGGACTGCGGCCCGCTCCCCTTCTGCGGTTGCCGAACCAGTGGGACCGGTCGCCCTCGCCGTCAATTCCCGCGAAGAAGGCCAGTCCTTGGCCGACTTGACGCGTGAGTGCGCAGCCGGGACGTGCTCCCCGGTCTTGACCTGAGCAACAAGAAGTGGAGCAAAAGGAGCGAATTACTCGAACCGTTCGGCATGCGCCGTCCGTGGAACTGAATGAACACTCCGATGCAGGATCCGGCATACCGACCGCCCTACGAACGCGTTCGCGGTCTCCACGTTCCGGTCTCCGCACATGCACAGAAGAGTCAGAAGACCATGTTCGTAACCGATTCCCCCCGCCCGAGCCCACCGATCTCCCGGCGTTGCCGCCACGAGGCACTGCTCGCCCTGCCCGCGCAGGAGGCGCACGTCTCCGCCGCTCGTCACCTCGCGGCCGATCTGCTGGAGACCTGGTGTGTTCCCGAGAGCGAGCGCGAGTCCGCCGTTCTCATCGTCGACGAACTCGCAGCCAACGCCGCCCAGTACGGCCGCGAGCACATGACCCTGCGGCTCGTCCTCGATCACGGCACCCTGAACATCGTGGTCAGTGACTCCGGAACGGCCGTGGAGCGCCGTCGCCCCGACATCGCCCCGGACGAGCACGGCCGCGGCACCGGCATCGTCCAGTACCTCGCACAGTCGACCGAGGTCCACCAGACGTGCAGCGGCCGCGAAGTCCGCGCCTGCCTGAGGTGCTCGGCATGACCGGCCCCGGATTTCCGTGCGAGCCGCCACCCCTTGCAGGGCCTGGCACCGCGGCAATGCGTCGGCTGCCGGCCACCGGCGGCCGCCGCGGCACAGGATCACCCGACGACCCCCACGAGTGGGCCCTCGCGACCCACAAGCCGTGCCCCATCGATGTCTGTCCAGCCCCGGTCCGGGGGCCCGTGCGATCCCTGACGAACCCACCGGTCCTCGACCATGGCAACCTGGACCGCGGCAATCTGGACCACGACACGGTGGCGTGCACACGCTGTGGCGCCCGCCCCGCCGTATCGGGGAAGGACATCACCCCGAACACCGGCGAGGACGTCGACGCCCCGCCCCCGCACCAGGCATACGCGAACGCGCCCGACCTGCGCCGCGAAATGCACCGGTTGCTTGCCCTCGAAGCCGAGCGCGACGGCCGCCAGGCCAGGACCGTCACCGGCCCGCCAATCGACGCCGCGGTCGCCGAACGCGCCTGGCTGCTGCGCCGGGCAGCCCTCATGGACCGTATGGCCCTGGAAAGCCCTGGCCCCGGCCCGGCCGGCGCCGCCGCACAGACCGCCGAGCAGCTCCTGCGGCACGACCGCCGCCGTCCCGACCTGGTGGCCGGGCCGTACCGACCCGACACCATCACGCTCGGCCCCAGCTGCCGCCGCTACGTCCGCCAGGAATACGCCGCCTGGGCGTCCGCGGGGCGACCCGGCACCTGAAACCAGCCGACGCGACAGCCGGCCCCGCCCCGCCTCACTCGCCTCCGCCTTACGCTTCCTGCACCTGCGCGCAGGCAGGCCCACTCCCTGGGCCATCGCCGTCACCAGCGGCAACCAACTCGACGAGGACTACATCGCCGGCCTCCTCGACAGCACCGCCACCGGCCCCTGGGAAGGCATCCACCGCCTCGTCCAGCTCCTCGACCGCGAACCTCCTACTTCCTGCCCCTGTGGGAAGCCGAAGCCCCCCAGCCGGCAACTCCCTCCAGCCACTGCTCGCCAAGCCCCCAGTCCGGGAAGACCCACCGCCTCCCAGCACCCGCGTCGAAGGACTCCACACCCCCGACCGTGCCCCGACCTTCGGGCCCCTCCTGCATCTGGCTCCGGTCGCCGCAGCCTCGCCCACGTCATACACAGGCGGTCTGGGTCAGGACAGCGACAAGGTCTTCCACCCCGGCGAGATCGTTCCGCCGCCCGGATTCTTCCCGAGTGATGACCGCCGGCGGGCAGAATCCTGCTCGGCGACAGGCGCGGAGCGTCAGGGCGACGAGGGAGGCATGCACCCACGGCAGCAAGCCGCTGCAGCCGAACCAAACAGGCTTCCCAGTGCGCGCCCGGAACCGACGCGGCCCCGAGCTCACCGAGCGGCTGCGTGAGCCGGCACTTTGCGTCGCACCGCCGTTGCCGGTGTCGCCGTGAGGCCCAGCCACCGTGGCGCTCGACGTCGGGCTGTATTGCCTATGGTCGCAACGCGACATTGACGGCCAAGCTGAGCTTGTCGACGAATTCCGAACGGTCGGCAACGCGGTGCTTCCAACCCTCGCCGGCTGCGGCCAAGACTTCGGCGATCTGGCGCGACGTGACTTTGCCAGCGGGCTGGCCAGAGGCGGCAATCGCCTCGGCGAGCGCGTCGTGGAAGGCACCCCGGTAGTCGTCGTACATGCTGTCGAGCTTTGCTGTGCCCTGCTCCAGCAGGTCCTCGACGCCCTCGTTGAGATGCGTACCGACGTAGCGGCCCAGATTGGCGTCGAGCGCGGCCACCAGACGAGCGTTGAGGTCCACATCGGGTGCGGTGAGCGCCGTTCGGACATCGCCCAGGGCATGGTCCAACTCCTGCCGCATGGTCGCGCGGAACAGGTCCTCCTTGTTGGAGAAGAGGAAGTACAGACCCGGGCGGGAGATGTCCGCGGCTCGGGCCACTGCGTCCATCGACGTCTTGCGGTAGCCGAAGGTGGCGAAAACAGTCAGGGCCGCAGCGAGCACCTGCTCGCGGCGCTGGGCATCTCCCCGGGGTGTGGACATAGGCGCACTGTACAGGATGAGCATGATATACAGTAGTTGTAGTTTCTGTTTAGTACGGCTGAGGCCGCACCTCCGAGAGGAAGCATCATGAGCAAGACCGTTCTGATCACCGGCGCCGCGACCGGCATGGGCGAGGCGATCGCCTCCGAGTACGCCAAGCGCGGCTGGAATGTCGTGGCCACCATGCGTGACACCGCCAAGGCCAACCCGGCCTTCACCGACCTCGCCAACGTCCTGCTCACCCGCCTTGATGTCACCGACCACGCCAGCACCGAGCAGGCCGTCAGGGAGGCGATCGATCGCTTCGGCGCCATCGACGCCCTCGTCAACGCCGCCGGCTACGGGCAGGTCGGCACGGTCGAGGAGATCAGTCCAGACCAGCTGCGCGACCAGTTCGAAACCAACGTGGTGGGCGTCGTCCAGGTGATCCAGGCCGTACTCCCGCACATGCGGGAACGAGGCTCCGGTCACATCCTCAACATCGGCTCCATGGGCGGCCACGTCAGCCTGCCCACAATGTCCGTGTACTGCGCTTCCAAGAGTGCCGTGCAGAACCTGACCGAGGGACTGGCCGCGGAGGTCGGCCCGCTGGGTATCCGCGTCACCCTGGTCGAGCCGGCCGGCTTCAACACCCAGTTCACGACCAACTCGAAGCTCCCCGCCACGACCATCCCGGCCTACGCGCCCGCCTACGAAACCATGGCCGAATTCGACAAGCAGGCGGTCAGGGGCGACCTCGTCAAGTCCATGGCGGCCGTTGCCGACATCACGGGCATCGACGAGCCCCCGCTTCACCTGGCCGTGGCCACCGCCGGCCTGGAGATGGTGCGGGGCCGCTTCACCGAGCTGATGGACGAATACGCCCGCTGGGAGCCGGTCACGGCCGGCACCGACTGACGGCGACACCCCCAGAGCACCGTTCGCGGACGACCTCCAGCGGGCCGACGCCACCGGACTGCCTTCATCCGGAAGCGGCGGCCCCGGGCGGTGTCACTGGGTCCCGAACCACGGGTATGAGGCTGTTGTCCGACGCGTCTGGCTCGGCCGCACTCGAGCAGGGCGATGCGGCGCCGGTGGTCCTGACCCACCAGGGCGCAGGCCGCGACCTACCCGGCTATGCCGGGCACCAATACGGCTACTACAAGACACACCCTCAGATCGTCCGGCCGACCGCTTGGCGGCAACTGGAGCGCCCCGAGTACGAGTTGCCCCAGGCCATCCACGACATGCACAAGGCAAAGGTCGACCAGATCACCCAGGCGTGGGAGGACAGGCGCGTCTTCGATGTGCTGCCCGCTGCGGAACTGCGTGACCTGAGTTCGTGCTTTCCCTGAGCAACACCCGCTCACGCCCGCCATGGGCGTCGGCATCGATAGCGAGCACCGTCACTGCCACCGTGGTGCTGCGCACCTGAATCTCCCCCTCTCCCTGGAGCCTGTCTATGAAAGTCGTTGTCTTCGGCGCGTCCGGCATGATGGGACACGGCGTACTGCGTGCCTGTCTCCTCGACCCCACCGTCACGCGTGTGCTGGTGGTGGTCCGCCGCCCGCTGGGCATCAGCCATCCCAAACTGCGGGAAGTCATCCACCAGGACTTCACCGATCTGTCCGCCATCTCCGAACAACTGGCCGGTTACGACGCCTGCTTCTACTGTCTCGGCATCTCCTCCACCGGCCTCGGCGAGGCCGAGTACACCCGCATCACCTACGACTACACCCTCGCTGCCGCACGTGCCGTGTCCGCGTCCAACCCCGGACTGACCTTCACCTACATCTCGGGAGAGGGCACCGACAGCAGCGAACGCGGCCGGACCATGTGGGGCCGCGTCAAGGGCCGCACCGAGAATGCCCTGCTGGCCATGCCGATGGACGCGTACATGTTCCGCCCCGCCTATATCCGCCCCCGCCACGGAGCAGTCTCCAGGACCCCGATGTACCGGCTGCTCTACGGCCTCACCTCGTGGCTCTACCCGCTGCTGCACCGCCTCGCCCCCCGTCACACCACGACCACCGAACACATCGGCCGCGCCATGCTCGCCGTCACCCGCCCCGGAGCGAGCGAGCAGCGGATCCTGTACAGCCCGGAGATCAACCGACTGGGCAGCGAGAGCGAAACCACCGCCACGAAGACAGGGTGATTGATCACCACTGCACTGGTGCCGCAGATCCACGCCCAGCGCCGCCGGGGGCCCCGCTACGCCGGGAGCCCCGGCAGGGGGCTCCCCTTGCATCGGCCACCGGCCGGCCCCGCGTTTCTCTGGTCGATTCGGCGTGCCGCGCCAGGCGTTTCGGTATAGGTCCGAGTCGTGTTCCGCGGTTCCTCCAGCGTGCCGATCACACTTTCGTGTACCAGTGGCAGCGCTGCAACGCCCGAGGCACCGGTTGCGCCTCCATCGCCGGCGCCACCCGCACCACCTACGGCCTCGCGGCAGCCGACGTCGGCAAGCGACTGCGGATCAACGTCACAGCCACCAACGTGGACGGGCACAGCACCGCCCGCTCGGCAGTGACCACGGTCGTCAAGAAGAAGTGCCCATCGGCCGCACTGCATTGCCGCCACAAGCTCGGCGATGCGGTGCGGCCGCCCACGCGACTCGTGACGCTCGGTAGGTTCTGCGGCATGCCAGAGCTCGCCGACCCAGGGCCTCACCACGGTGCCGCGGAGCTGGTTCAGGGCCGCAGGCCGGGCTCCCTTGTTCACCGTCGTCCCACAGGACATCGGCCGCCGAAGTCGAGTGCGCCCCGGCTGTCGGCGGTGTGAGGAGCGAACAGCGGGCCGGGAAGGTTCTTGTGACGGCGTCTCATGGAGTGTCGGCACCTCCGATCATTCACGCATGTATGTCGGTGTCGTCTCTTCTCCGTACCGAACAGGTCGCCGGGCTCGGCTGGACTGCGTCCGTTGATCGGCCGGTGCGAGCGCGCAGTCGGCCCTCCCGGACATCGAGTGAGTGAGGGTTCCATGGGCAACACAGTCGGAACACGTGCGAGCGGTACCTGGCGCACCCGCGGGGGCATGCGCACTCGAGTGGCGCTGGCCACCGCCCTCGTGCTGACAGCCGTCACCCCCTGGGGGGTCTCCGGCGTGGCCCAGGCCGCCGCTCCGGCAACGGCCGCTGCCGCCGCCGACTCCTCCACGGCGCAGTGGACCACGCAGACTGTCGCACCCGGGGTCGAGGTACGCACGGGCGTCCTGCGGCATGCGGACGCCGCGCCGACCTGGACCGTCACCGTCCAGGCAGCCGCTGTCAACCGGCTGACCGGTGCCGCCTCTTGGGCCCCGGTGGGTGACCGCTCCTGGGCCGAGGCCACGACGCAGCGGCTGCGCGACACCGGCTTCGCTCCGCAGTTGGAGGAGGTGGTGTGGCCGGACTACGCGGATACCCCGCGCGGCGCCATGGGCTGGCGGCTGCGGGTGGGTTCGTATCCGACCCAGGCCGCGGCGACGAGCGCGGGCAAGGCACTCACCGCGGCCGGGTTCCGGACCGCGGTGGACTGGACCGGCTACGACGCCGAGCAACCGGCCGACCGCGAGAGCGTCCACGTCGCAGTCGTCGACCCGCACCGCTTCCAGGGCACGGTCGAGGGCACCCACCACGGCAACGTGGCACAGCGTGAGACGACCTCGTCGGTCGCCGCCGGGCTGGGCTCCCTGATCGGTGTCAACGCAGGCTTCTTCATCACCTCCGACGCCGACGGCGTGCAGGGCACCTCGGCCGGGGTCGCCGCCTACGACGGTGAGCTGCAGTCCATGGCCGCCGGCAGCCGCGCCGCGCTGATCCTGGAGAACGGCGGTCGCAACGCCCGCATCGCCGACCTCACCACCACGGTCACCGCGCGGGCGGGGGCCGCCGCCTTCCAGGTGCAGGGGATCAACCGCGTACCGGGCAAGGTCCGCAACTGCGGTCGCCCCGGGGGGACCCCCACCGAGCAGCCCCGCCAGGACCTCACCTGCCAGGTCGGCGACGACCTGGTGAAGTTCACCCCGCAGTTCGGGGCCGCACTGCCCAGCGGCAGCGGCACCCAGGTGGTGCTGGACACCGCCGACCGGGTGGTCTCGGTCGGCGCCCGAGGCGGCACGGTCCCGGCCGACGGCTCGGTGCTCCAGGGCATCGGCGCGGCTGCCGGCTGGCTCTCGAACCACGCGGAGCCCGGTAAGAAGATCAAGCTGAAGGACGTCGTCCGGGACACCCACGGCCGGAAGGTCGAGCTCGGCCCCGGTGACAGCATCGTCAGCGCAGCTCCAACGCTGGTGGAGGACGGGCAGATCCACATCGACGCAGCCGCCGAGGGCACCCTCGACCCGCTGGACCTGTCGTTCGGATACGCCTGGTCGAATGCGCGTCAGCCCCGCACCATGGCCGGCATCGACCACCAGGGCCGACTGATCCTGGCCACCGTGGACGGCAGGCAGCCCGGTGTCAGCGAGGGCTTCACGCTGACCGAGGCCGCGCACTTCATGCGCTCCCTGGGCGCGGTGCAGGCGCTCAACCTGGACGGCGGCGGCTCCTCCGCGATGGCGGTGGACGGACGGCTCGTCAACATCACCTCCGACGCGACCGGTGAGCGCCCGGTCGGCGACACCGTGCAGGTACTGCCGGCGCACCGCAACTGAAGCCGATCGCACCGTTCCGCAGGTGTCCGGTCTCCAGACACGGCCCGGGGGCCGATAGGGTTCCAGCTCCCGGGCCTGCGGCCGCACCGCGCAGCCCCGCCGGCCCCCGGGCCCGCAGACCAGCCACCCGATCCCGGTCCGGTGTGGCTCCAGCGTGAAGTCACCTCAGGGCCGGAGCCCAAGTACGCCGCCAAGGACGCTGAACTCGCAGCGCCGGAACAAGGCGAGGAAGAATCGCGTCTGCTGCTCCGTTTCGCCGCCAAAGCCGAAGTGGTCTCCGTGGTGGAGGTGGACGAGTTTTCCGGTGACGTGGGTGGTGTCGCCGGAGCGGCGTACTGGGGCGGCCACGTGCAGGACGCTTGTGAGCATAAGGAACCTCCTGATCAGAGGTGAGGACAGGTCACAGCCAGCTGTTGAAACGCCGGATGAACCAGGTCTTCACCAGCTGGGTGAGGACGCAGTACGCGAGCAGAGTGCCGATCAGCCACGGGAAGTAGACCGCGGGCAGCGGCTGCAGGCCGATGGACGCACCGAGCGGAGTGAAGGGCAGTGCGATGCCGAAGGCCATCACGGCCGCCGTCATGACCATCACCGGCACGGATGCCCTGGACTGGATGAACGGGATCTTGCGGGTGCGGATCATGTGCACGATCAGGGTCTGGGAGAGCAAGCCCTCGATGAACCAGCCCGACTGGAAGAGGCTCTGGCTGCCGACGGTGTTGGCGGAGAAGACGTGCCACATCAGCAGGAAGGTCGTGATGTCGAGGATCGAGCTGATCGGCCCGATGAACACCATGAACCGGCCGATCCCGCGTGCGTCCCAGTTCCGCGGCTTGCGCAGGTACTCCGGGTCCATGCGGTCCCAGGGGGTGGCGAGCTGTGAGATGTCGTAGGAAAGGTTCTGCACCAGCAGGTGCAGCGGCAGCATCGGCTGGAACGGGATGAAGGCGCTCGCGACCAGGACCGAGAAGACATTGCCGAAGTTCGAACTGGCCGTCATCTTGATGTACTTGATGGTGTTGCCGAACGTCTGCCGGCCCTGCAGCACTCCCTGTTCGAGAACGGTGAGGTCCTTCTCCAGCAGGATGATGTCCGCGGACTCCTTGGCGATGTCGACGGCGGTGTCGACGGAGATGCCGACGTCCGCGTCACGCAGCGCGGCCGCGTCGTTGATGCCGTCGCCGAGGAAGCCGACGGTGCGTCCGCCGCGCTGCAGAGCGCGGACGATACGTGCCTTCTGCACCGGGTTGACCTTGGCGAAGACCGTGGTACGGGCGGCGAGTTCGGTCAGCCGATCGTCGTCGAGGGCGTCGACGACGGCTCCGGTGACGACCTCGCCCACGTCGATGCCGACGTCGGCGCAGACCCGCGCGGCGACCAGTTCATTGTCGCCGGTGACGACCTTGACGGTGATTCCCTTGTCCGCCAGGGCGTGCAGCGCCTGGGCGGCGTCGGCCTTGGGCGGGTCGAGGAAGGCGAGGAAGCCGGCCAGGGTCAGCTCGTCCTCGTCGGCCACCGTGTAGGAGTCGCGGGTGGCGGGCAGGGAGCGGGTGGCGACGGCCAGGACGCGCAGGCCCTGTCGGTTGTGCTCCTGTGCGATGCGGGTGACCTGGCGGCGCAGTTCCCCGTTCAGTTCGATCCGCTCTCCGCGGTCGGTCATGTGGGTGCACAGTGCGAGGACTTCCTCGACGGCGCCCTTGGTGATCAGGGTGTGCTCGGCGGCCGCGGCGACGCCTTCGTCGTACGTCTTGCGGCTCAGGACCACGGACATGCGGCGGCGGGCGAAATCGAAAGGTATCTCGTCGACCAGGGTGAAGCGGGCGTCGACGACGATCTCCTCGGCCTCGTTGACGCGGTCGAGGACCGCCTGGTCCATCAGGTTGCGCAGGCCGGTCTGGAAGTGGCTGTTGAGGTAGGCGTACTGCAGTACCTCGTCGTCCTCGCGGCCGTGTGCGTCCAGGTAGCGGTCCAGGACGATGCGGTCCTCGGTCAGAGTGCCGGTCTTGTCGGTGCACAGCACGTCCATCGCGCCGAAGTTCTGGATCGCGTTGAGTCGCTTGACCACGACCTTGCGCCTGGACATGGCCACCGCGCCCCGCGCCAGGTTTGCGGAGACGACCATGGGCAGCATCTCCGGGGTGAGTCCGACCGCGACGGCGATGCCGAACAGGAACGCCTCGTTCCAGTCGCCCTTGGTGAGGCCGTTCACCGCGAACACCACCGGGACCATGACCAGCATGAACTTGATCAGCAGGAAACTGACCTTGCGTACGCCGGTGTCGAAGTTGGTCTGCGGGCGCGCGCCGGCCAGGGAGCCGGCCATCGAACCGAAGTAGGTGTCGGACCCGGTGGCCACCACGACGCCGGTGGCGGTTCCGGAGGTCACGGAGGTACCCATCAGGCAGAGGTTGTCGGCCTCGACGGGATCAGCGGTCTCCCGCTGACCGAGGTCCCGGGTGCGGGTGTCCGCCTTGTTCACCGGCAGGGACTCGCCGGACAGGGCGGATTGGCTTACCGTCAGGTCCTTTGCACTCAGCAGTCGAAGGTCGGCGGGCACCAGATCTCCGGCGGCGAGCTCGACCAGGTCGCCTCTGACGACCCGCTCCATCGGCACTTCGAGGGCCGAGGGAGCCGAGCCGCCCGCCGTGTACCGGCGCACCCTGGTGGTCGTGGTCACCAGCGCCTTGAGTGCGGCGACCGACTTGGCGGACCGGTACTCTTGCCAGAACCGAAGCAGCCCGCTGAGCAGCACCATCGTCGACAGGATCAGCACACCAGGGTCGGCCGGGTCCTGCCAGTACATCACGCCGGCCAGGAAGACCAGGACGGCGATGAACGGGTTCCCGTACGCCTGGGCCAGCTGGACGTACCACCGGGGTGTGCGCTCGTGAGCGACGACGTTGGCGCCGTCCCGCTCCAGCCGGGCCGCCGCCTCGGCCTCCGTCAGGCCCGGCCCGGGGCTGTCGGTGTCGCGCAGGACCTGCGCGGCGGGTGTGCGGCTGATCTCCGCAAGCCGCCTGCCTGCCGCACGGGTGCCGGCCTCCAGTTCGGCCGTCCTGCGCTCGCGACGGTTACGGCCCGGCGGAGCCAGGCGCTCGGGGGTCATCGTGGTCATCGAAGTACCTCCCTCCACGCACGACGGCAGGCGTGACCGCACGGCTGAGCCGACCGCGGCGCGGAGTAGTGAAGAAGGCACCGGGGCAGCACAAGCGCCCCCATGCCGGAAAGGATCAGGTAACGGCGGGACAGGAGAACAGGCATGCCGCGGGCCGCACCCCGGAGGATGCGGAGAACAGCCGCGCAGCGACTGCGGGCCAGCTCAGCGGTGGTTCACAGAGCCGCGAGGGCGCGGGTGCGGACAGGTACACGGCGGGCCGCAGCGGAAAACCGGAAGGCCATCAGGGCGATATGACTGTTACTCGGACTACTGCTGTCGCAGTCCATATCTCTCGCCTCCTTCCGGCCGGGGCGCGCGACGCGCCGTACGACTCGGCAAGGAGCGACCGGGCGGATCCCGGCTCACCCCAACTCGTCAGAGCTTTGGCACTCCACGGCGTGATCCCCTCGCGGGGAAGCCACTTGGGGTCACCCCTTAATTCGGGGAGACCTGTCCTGATCCGGAGCGTCTCTCGACGGGTGGGATCAGTGGCCTGTGTCCGTGAAGACGCCTCACCGAACGAGGTGCCTGCTGCCTTCGAACAAGCCATACTGTACCCCACTACTTGCACATGAACGCAAGTAGTTCTTCGGCCGGGCTGCCGCCGCGTGCACGGTTGCCAAGGGGCCAGGTGGCGAGACCCGGCGTGAGGGGGCGGTCGGCGGTCCATGAACCGACCGACACCTGCTTGTTGACGTCGTCGCTGTCCACGTAGAGGGTCGCGCCATCGATCTGATGTCCGCAGACCATCATGACGCCGACCAGATGGCCGTCGGCGGTCACGGAGATGCCGGCGACGGCGTCGGCGGGAACGGTGCATCCTGAGGTCGCGGCCAGGGCCACGCCGACCGTCTCGACCTGGCATGCGGGACAGCCCTACGAACGGCCTGATGGAGTGGTGGCCCTTCGCGCTTCGTGAGTAGAGTTCAGGCTTCGTCAGGTATGGCTCTGCGAGGCGATTTTCGGTTGAGGCGTGGAGACCGGGCTGGCACAGTCCTGAGCCATGACGATCAACGTTCGGCCGCTGTCCACTGACGATATCGGCACGGTCGTGGGGCTCTCTCTACGTGCTTGGCAGCCCGTGTTCGAGTCATTCAGGAAGATCTTGGGGGTGGAGATCTTCGAGCGGGTGTACCCGGATTGGGCGGCTGGTCAGGCCCGTGCGGTGGAGTCGGTATGCCGGGCTGAGGGGACTCGGGTGTGGGTGGCCGACTATGACGCGCGGCCTGTGGGTTTCGTGGCCACAGTCATCCACGCGGGTCCGGTGCGCGGGGAGATCGACATGGTGGCGGTTGATCCCGACCACCAGGGGCGCGGTACAGGTGGCCTGCTCGTTTCCTTCGCGGTCGAGCGCCTGGCTGAGGCTGGCGTGCCGGTCGTGGAAATTGGCACCGGTGGCGATCCTGGGCACGCACCGGCGAGGCGGGTGTATGAGAAGGCCGGGTTCACACAGTTGCCCCTGGTGAGGTACTACAAGGCGCTGCCCGACGAGACTCGATCGGGGGAGAACGCCTCGACGTCGGAGCTAGGTTGAGCGGCTGCATGCATCGGGGCGCTGCCACGTTGTCGGGTGGCCTTCCCATGCTCACCGGGTGAGCACTCGGGAGAACGCCCCGCCGGTGCGGGAGAGTCCGTCCCATGTGCCGGTCTCCGCGATCCGGCCGTTCTCCAGGACCGCGATCCGGTCCGCTCGCCGTACCGTCGCCGGCCGGTGGGCGATCACCACCGTCGTACGCCCCTGGGAGGCGGCCGTGAGCGCCGCGGACAGCTCCTCCTCCCCCGCCGTGTCGAGGTGGGCCGTCGTTTCGTCCAGGACCAGGACGCGCGGGTTCGTCAGCAGGGCCCGTGCCAGGGCGATGCGGGAGCGCTGCCCGCCGGAGAGGGTCGCGCCGCGCTCGCCGACCTGTGTGTCGTACCCGTCGGGCAGGGCCTGTGCGATCCGGTCTACGCCGCAGACGCGGGCGGCCGCGTGCAGTTCGTCGTCGGTGGCGTCCGGGCGGGCGAGACGGAGGTTGTCGGCGAGCGTGCCGTGGAAGAGCGGCGTGTCCTGGCCGACGACCGAGACGGTACGGCGCAGCTCCTCCTCCGCGAGCTCCCGCAGGTCGACGTGTGGATCACGGGCCCCGGTCAGCTCGACGGCGCCCTGCGTCGGGTCCCAGAAGCGCGCCAGCAGGTGCGCGCAGGTGGACTTTCCGGCGCCGGACGCCCCGACCAGTGCGAGCGTCTCGCCTGCGTGGACCGTCAGGTCGAGGCCGTCGAGCACGGGCGCACCGCCGTAGTCGAAGCGCACGCCGCGCATGCGGATGCCCAGGGGTCCGGCCGGCGCCGGGCGGGGTGCGGCGGGCGCGGGCGCCCCCGCCCGGGCGTGGATCGCTGCGTCTACACGGGACGCCGCCGCGCGCAGCCCTGCCGCCTGACCGAGCGCGGCGGCACCGTCGGCGACCGGGGCGAGGACGCCGAGCGCTAGTGCCATGGCCGTCGGCGCCCAGGCCCCGCTGAGCGAGTGCGCGGCCGTCCCGACCACCCCGACGACGGCCGCCACCACGAGCAGGTCGCGCACCGCCGCCGCGCCGGCCTCCCACGTGTGCTCGGAGCGCTGTGCCTCCCCCAGCCGCTCGCCCGTCCCTCGCAGACGGGCGCGCTGCCGCTCCAGCGCGCCGAAGGTGAGCAGCTCGCGCAGCCCGTCGACGGTCTCGACCGCCTCCGCGGACAGCTCGGCGGCTGCCCGGCGGGTGCGGGCACCGCGCGTCGCCCGCGCCCGGCCGTCCAGGAGCGGCCCGAGGACGAGCAGCGCGGCTGCGGGCAGGACCGGGGCCAGCAGCCAGGTGTCGACCACGGCCAGCGCCGCCGCGCCGGCGGCGAATACGGTGCCGCCGGCGAGGATCTGCGCGACGGCGTGGGCGTAGAAGAACTCCAGCGCCTCCACGTCGGTCAGTGCGGCCGCCGCCAGGTCGCCGCTGCGTCGTCCGGCTATCCGCGCGGGCGCACTGCGGGCCAGCCCGTCGAAGACCCGTACGCGCAGCTCGGCCAGGACCCGGTACGCCAGGTCGTGCGACAGGTCCATCTCCCGCCAGGTGGCGAGCGAGCGTAGCAGGACCAGTGCGACGAGGGCGGTGACGGCGGCCGGTGCCGGGATGGAGTGCTCCACGACCGCGGTACCGACGCTGTGCGCCGCGAGCGTCACCAGCGCGACGAGCGCCGTCTGGTCGAGGAGTGCCGCGCCGAAGGTCCGTGCCGTCATGGTCCTGTGCGCCGCCAGTACCGGCAGCAGGGCCCGCAGGGAGCCGCGTTCGGTCCCGGTCACGATGGGGGTCACGCCGCCCTACCTTCTCGAGTGCGTCCCACGAGTTCGCGATTCTGGGACAGCGCGGGTGGGGCGTGGGTGGTTTTCATGCCGGCTGCCCTTGATGGCTCAGGCGGCTGATCCCCCTGCCCCGCCACTTCTTCCGGACTGCTGATCAGGCTCTGCGGACCATCGCTTGGTAGGGCGGGGACAGGCAGGAGGAGTCGCGCCGCACGTTGCTGAACATCATCGGCACAATCGCCAGTCCGCTCACGGCGATGCTGCTGGCCGAAGGGCCGCACTGCGTCCACGTTCCCGGCCTGGCAGTGAACCGGGCCCGACGCGGCACCCGCGGAGGAGAGAACAAGTCCGACCCGCGCGACGCACAGACCATCGCCGAGCAGGTCTTGCTCCGCGACGACTTGCGCGTGGTCGACCTCCCGGACGAACAGGCCGTCGAACTGCGGCTGCTGGTCAGCCACCGCACCACGCTCGTGATAGAAGCCACAGCCCGCACCTCGCGGCTGCGTGACCTGCCGGCCGGCGTCCACCCCGGCCTGGAACGAGCAGTGGACCCCGCCGGGAAGGTCCGCTACTCGCGCTCCGCCACCGGCGGCGACAAAGCCCTCACACGCGTCTTCTACCAGGCGTCGGTTCTGTACGCCATGCTCCGTGACCGTCAGCCCTTCCAGGCCCGGCCACCCCTGCGTCTCGTGGCTTGACAACAGCATTAGGCAGCCTCCTCGACGCGTCCCGCGGCCACCAGCCGGGTGTACAGCCCGCCCTGTGCCAGAAGGCTCGTGTGCGTGCCGGCCGCGTCGACGCGGCCGCCGTCCAGGACGACGATCCGGTCGGCGTCCCGTACGGACGCCAGTCGGTGGGCGACGACCAGGCAGGTGCGGCCGCGCGCCGCACGCAGCAGTTCGCGGCCGATGCGCGACTCGCGGCGCTCGTCCACCGCGCTCGTGGCCTCGTCCAGGACCAGGACCGGCGCGTCGGCGAGCAACGCCCGGGCGAGCGCGAGGCGTTGGCGCTGGCCCCCCGAGAGCGTCGCTCCACGCTCGCCGACCCGCGTGCCGTAGCCGTCGGGCAGCCGCGTGATCTCGTCGTGGATGCCGGCGGCACCGGCGGCTGCGTACAGTTCCGCGTCGGTCGCGTCGGGGCGGGCCAGGCGGAGGTTGTCGGCGACGGAGGCGTGGAAGAGGTAGCTCTCCTGGGAGACGACCGCGATGCCGCGCCGGAGGGAGGCGAGGGTGTGGGCGGTGTGGTCCGTGCCGTCGAGGGTGATGTTCCCGCCGTCCGGGTCCCACTGGCGCAGGAGGAGCGCGAGGAGTGTCGACTTGCCCGCACCGGAAGGGCCGACGACGGCCGTGGTGCGGCCGGACTCGGCGGTGAACGTGATCCCGCGCAGTGCGGGGTGTGCGGCGCCGGGATAGGTGAAGCGCACGTCGTCGAAGCGGATCTCGGGCGGTTGGTGCGGAGCGGGCTCGGTGCCTTCGTCGCGTACGGCGGGCGGCGCCGTGCGAAGCTCGCTGATGCCGTCGGCGGCCGAGAGGCCGAGGTAGCCCGCGTGCCATTCGCGCGACAGGTCCCGGATCGGGCGGAAGCACTCGGAGGCCAGCATCAGGACGAGGTACGTGCCGGTGGCGGCGGTCCGGCCGGACGCGGCCGAGGCACATGCGAGGAGCGCAGCGGCGACCGTGCCTCCTTGGACGGCCAGGTCCGTGATGCCGGTGTCGACGAGGGAGACTCGCAGCTTGGCGACGGTGGCACGGTGCAGGGCCGCCGACCGCTTCTCCAGGCGCGCCCGGGTGCGGGTGACCGCGCCGGCCGCCCGGAGCGCCGGCATGCCCTGGAGCGCCTCCAGATAGTCCGCGGACAGCGCCTCGTACGAGCCCCAGTGCTGTTGGCCGCGGCGGGCGAGCAGCTTGTCCCACCAGCGCGGGGCGAAGAGGGCCAGCAGGAGCGCGGGGGTGAGGGCGAGCAGTGCGTACGGTTCGACCGCCGCGACGGCGGTGAGGAGCGGGAGCGGCAGCACGCAGGTGACCAGGAGCTGCGGAAGGTAGCGGGAGACGTACGCGTCGACGCCCTCCACCCCGTCGACGAGTGTGGCGCGTACGGCTCCCGCGCGGCTGACCGTGCCCCGCAGCGGTCCCAGGGCGGCAAGGCGTTCGAGGAGTTCGTCGCGCAGGCCGATCCGTACGCGTGACCCGGCGCGGACGGCGAGGGTGCGTTGGCGGTGGCTCAGCAGGGCGCGGACTGCGACGGTGGCGAGGACCGCGGCCAGCAGGGCGGGCAGGCCGGAGATCTCACCGCGTGCGATCCGGGCCAGGGCCAGGGCGATCGGCACGGCCTGGGCGAGGTGGGTGGCGGCCACGGCGCCGAGCAGAGCGGTGGCCCCCAGGAGGGGGCGGCGCGCGATCCGTGCGGCGCGCAGCAGTTCCGGGTGGACCATCATGGCCGGTCGGTCCCTTCGGTGTGCCGGTTGCGGATGCCCAGGGCGAGGGCGTGGACGATGTGGGGCGGGCCCCAGGGGCCGTGCTGCCAGGAGCCGATGGGGCGCGAGGCCAGGCCGAGGTGGGCGGCGACCGCCTGGGCGAGGCCGATGCCGTGGCCCGCGAGCACGTGGTCCCGGCGCACCTGGGTGGGTGGTGCGTCGTCGGGGCAGCCGTGCGCCACCAGCAGCGCGCCGACGTGCGCGAGCAGTGACTGGCCGGCCGCCCGGACGGCCAGGTCGGCGGGGGCGGCCTCGCCCTTGGACGGGGGCACCGCGCCAGGCCGGCGGGCGGTCAGCAGGTTCCACGGGACGGGTGCGGCTCTGCGGGCGGTCGCCAGGACCTGTGCCAGCAGAGCCCTCGCGGGTACGCCCGGGAAGGGCGGCCGAGCGCTGCGGCGGGACGACAGAACGGTGTCGGGCAGTACGGGAGCCGCCGTGGGACGCCAGGTCTTCGTGCCGGGCAGGGAGCCGAGGATGTTCCACGACTCGCGGAGGACGGGCGGCGGGGTGTGGGGTGTCGGGAGGGGTGGGCCACCGGGGGCGTAGGCCGCCCAGCGGTCGAGGACGTCGGCCGGCCCGGGTGTCAGGCGTACGGCCGCGAGCGGGTGTTCCGGCTCGGCGCAGTGCCAGTCGGAGGGGAAGCCCGCCGCTGCCGCAAGGAGGGTGACGTCCGCGTCCGGGCACCACTGGGGCGCACCCGCGAGCGCGAGGGCGGCGGCCGCGTGTCCGGTGTCCAGGAGCAGCAACGGCCATGCCCGGTGGCCGTAGTGGGACACCGTGCGCCGCGCGGTGACGGTGAGGACCGCCACCGCGCCCGGCGGCGCGTCGGCGGGTACGGTGCCGCGCGCGAGCAGGCGGTGCCGTACGGGGTCGTAGGCGTACCGGCCGGGCGGGAGCCTGTTGTCTGGACCCAGCAGGAGGTGGGTGTTGACCGGGTGCAGTGCGCCGGCGGAGGCCGCGGGGCGCAGCCGGTCGCCGCCGAGGGACAGGCGCAGGAGCCGGTCCAGGTGCCGCGGGACCGGGTGGGGCTCCCCTGGCCACGGGGTGACCTGGTGGCCTGCCGGGATGTCGGGGCCGGGCGGCTGCGCGGAGCGGGCTCGGGTGAGGGCGGTGTGAAGGGCGGTCATCACATGTGGGGAGGTGGCGCGAGGGTGAAGTCGGCGGCGGTGGTGGGCGCGCTGGTGCGCCACTGGCGTGCCAGTGCCTGTTGCGCGAAGCGCGGGCAGCCCAGATAGGCGAAGGCCGCGGGCTGGTTCGGGACGAGGCCGGACACGAGCACGCGGGCGACACGCAGGGGCGTTTCGCGGATGCCCTCGGTGGTCAGGTCGAAGGTGATCACGCGGTGGCCGTCGAGGCGGGCGTTGAGGTCGGTGGGTGTGGTGGGTTCGACGTCGGTGACGGGGACAGTGCCGAGTGCGGGGTCGGTGAAGCGGCGGGTGTAGGGGGCCATGCGTGGGTCGAGCCACACCTGGACGTGGGCTCCCAGATCGCGTACGCCCGCGAAGTCCTCGCCGCAGGCGTCGAGGTAGCGCCGGTCGGGGCGGTGGTCGAGGTAGAGGCCGCGGGCCAGCATGCCCGCAGACCGCGGCAGATCGGTCCGGGTGCGCACGCGGGCCGGCGAACCGGGCGTGACGGTGCTGTGCGGCTCCGGCGGCCCGCTCGTCGTCCTACGGCACCGCGAGCCCGGCACGCTGACCGCATACCGCTACGACGACCTGCAGAGCGCCGCCCCCGCCAGTCCCCCCGCGTCACCCGTGTACGAGACGGAGCTGCCCGACCACGACGGCCATGGTGACGCCTACGACCGGCTCAGCGGACGGCTGTTCGCCGCCGCGACCTCCGGAGTGCACCGGGCCCGGCGCGACGGCGACCGCCTGCTCATGGAGGAGCCGATACCCTGGGCCGGGCCCGGACGCGGCTACTACCTGCGACTCGATCCCGTACGCCGGGCACTGTGGTCGTGCGTACGCGGCGGCCCCACCGACCCGGGGCAATGGCCGGAGTGGACCAATGACGCCTGGTTCCACACCCTCGACGGGGGCCGCACCGGTCGCGTGCCACTCGGCCCCGGGCTGGTCTTCCGGCTCGCAGTCGCCGCGCACCACATCGCGTACGCTCGTGTGCACCCCGGCGGCGACGAACTGATCCTGCTGACGGCCGAACTCTCGGGCGGCGAGCCCCGGATCATCGCCCGTCACCCGCTGCCGCCCATGGACGGCGCGCCGAAGCCCGGAGGAACGCCCTGGGACGGAGTGCAGCGCCGGGCGATCGCCGCCTCGCCGGGCGCCCCGCTCATCGCCGTCACCCGCGGCGGCCACGGCGAGGTCCACCTTTTCGACAAAACCGAGCCCTTGGCCACGCTCACCGTACCGACCCCCCTTGACGACGGCGGCCACCTGGCCCTGACGGCTCCGGGGGACCACGCCTGGGAGGACCCGGTAGGCCGCTGACAGCGGCCGTACCCCCGCCGCCGAAGCCATGACGCCACCCGGTTCCAGAGCTGGTACCGAGCCGGAACGGCTGGTGGGTAGGAGTCTTCGGGCCTGGCCACGTCGCCAACGGGCTCGGGGCCGCGGACTCTCCGCGGTCCCGAGCCCTTGCGTGACTGCCCTGCGCTGTACTCGCTCAGCAGATGCTCGAAGTCCAGCATCACCAGACGGTGGGTGAAGAACGACCGCCTCAACCACGCCTGCTGTCTCAGGGCCTTCTTCGCGATCACCGCCTCGCCAGGCGTCTCCAGGCCGCGACGCCGATAGCCGCCACGACGGCGATGACGCCGATCTTGAGTGCCATGCCGATCGGGTTCCCAGGGCCTGGCACGGCTGCCGCTTTCTTGGGTGCGGCGATGTCTCGCGCCGTCACGTCCGCCGTCGCTTGCGCCTTGGCAGGCTTGGTCGTGGTCACCGTGACACGCCACTGGCCGCTCGGCAGCGGCCGGGCGGAGTGGTAGAGGTTCTGGCCTTCGGGCGCCGAGTTGAGCCGGACCGGACCGAAGGAACGGCCGTCGGTGGAGGTTGCGACCAACGTCGCTGCGACGACGTCGCTGACCGGATGGCCGTCCTTTTTCCAGGTGACCAGCACGTTGATGTCGTGGCTGCCATCCCCGATCACTTCCAGGTTGATCGGGCCGCTATGGGCGGACGCCCCCGGTGCGCCGAGCAGCAGGACGAGCCCGGTGAACAGGACAGTCGTCGTGGCGTGCCTCCGTGTCATCTTCATGGTCCGTGGCTCCCTTCGGGTTCGTCGTCGGGGGCGAGTGCCCCGCTGCCGGGGGGTGCCGGCAAGAACACGTGCTGGTGTCCGAGGCCTGCGTCGGTGTTCGCGGCGTCGAGCACCGTGGCCCCGGTCGACCAGGTGAAGATCGCGTCGGCGCGCTGCCGTACGGCGAGGGCCACCACGGTCTCGCGGGTGGAACCGGTCAGTGCCCGCGAGGTTGCGTATGTGTCGACGGTGGTGGCGATCTGGCGTACGGCGGAGGCAAGGCTCGATCTCGCGACGTTGGTAGCGGTCTCGCCGGAGGGTGGGTCGGCGAAGGCCTCGACGGCTGCGGTGGCCGCACTCCGCCAACCCGCGACGTCGGCGGAGGTCACCGCAGCGGGTCGGGCGCTGCCGTCAGCGGGCATGGCCCGGTCCAGGCCCTCGAGCACAGGGACGAGCCGGTCGCGGGTCGTACGGGCCAGCTCGGTCAGGGTCTTGATCTGCGCCTTGTCCCGCTGGGCGGCCTCGACGCGAATCCGGTCGGCCGTCCGTTCGGTCGAACTCGCGCGGGTTCCGGCGAACACCAGGCCGCCGACGAGAAGCGCGCCGAGCGTGAATGCGGCCGCGAGTGTGAGCACTCGACCTCGGGTCGAATTCCGGACCACCGTCGGTTCCCTGCGTCGGCTGATGATGCCCACCTCCTGATGAACGTTGGACGTATGTACTGATGAGAGCGGAATGGGGCGGGTGCCCCACGACAGTTGTCACGGGGCACCCTGGTTGGTTCAGCGGGGTGCCGGGGTTCCTTTCGGTCGCCCGGCACCTCTTTCGGGGTCGCGGCCGGTGGTCAGCCCTTCGGCGTGCCGCCGTACTGAATGATCAGTGCGTCGGCGTCGCGGAGGAGCGTGGCCCGGACCTGGTCGTCGGAGACGTTCTTGTCGTCGTTGACGAAGGCCTTGAACTTCTCCAGCTCATCGATGGTCTTGTCGTTGGACTTGTCCTTGTTCTCGGCGTCGATCGCGCCATCGAGCCTGCCGTGGAGCTTGTGGGCGCCCAGCGGGGTGAGCTTTCCGGTGCTTTCGAAGCGGTCGATCAGGCTCGCGATGTCGGCCGTCGAGGTGCCGACGGTGAACTTCACGGTCTGCTCGGTCCGGTTGCCGGCCTTGTTGACGGCGGTGACGCTGAGCGTGTGCTTGCCCAGGTCGAGCTCGTGCAACGCCAGGACCGTGCCGGAGGCGAACGGCTTGCCGTCCAGCGTGCCGCTCACCGACGCGATCCCGGACCCGGAGTCGACGGCCTGCCAGCCGATGGCCAGGTCCTGGCTGTCGCCGTACTTCTCGCCGGCTGCCACACCGGAGACGAACACGGTCGGTGCCTTCGTGTCGATCTTGGCCGTGACGGCCTTGATGTCCTCCACATTCCCGGCCTTGTCGGTCGAGCGGTAGCGCAGCTCGTGCTGCCCCTCGCCCGTGACCGTGACCGTCGCGGTGTACGGCGTCCAGGGGCCGCCGTCCAGGGAGTACTCGGTCTTGGCCACGCCGGACGTCGCGTCCGCCGCGGTCAGCGTCACCGGCACCGCGCCGTTGTGCCACCCGTCGTCGTTCGCCGAGGCGATCTTCGCGGTGGTCATCGGCGCCGTCGCGTCCACCTTGACCGTGACGGTCTTGGCGTCCTCGACGTTGCCGGCCTTGTCGGCCGAGCGGTAGGCCAGCGCGTGCGAGCCGTCGCCGTAGACGATGACCGGGCCGGTGTAGGCCGTCCAGTCGCCGCCGTCCAGCTTGTACTCGGTACGGTCGACGCCGCTGCCCTTGTCCTCGTCGGCGGCGGTCAGCGTGACTGTGACCGGACCGGTGAACCAGCCGCTGTCCGGCTGTGCCGGGTCGGTGTTCGCGGTCGTCACCGGCGGCGTCTTGTCCTGCTCGACCGCCGGGGTGAGGTGGAAGTAGTCGAACTTGGCCGTCTTCGACGCCGTCTGGTTGACGCCGAAGGCGTACAGTCCGGCTCTCGCGTTCGCCGAGACGACGTCGTTCTTGACCGGCGTCGGGTTGCCGTTCGACGCGATCTCGGTCCACGTCTTGCCGTCGGCGGAGTAGTAGCCGTGGAAGGTGTCGCCTTCCTTCTTCAGTCGCAGCCAGGTCACGCCGCTGGTGAGGTTGCTGACCGCAGGCTGCGGGTTCTGGACCACGTCGCCGATTTCGCTGCGCAGCTCGAGCCGTCGGGCGACGGCCTCGCCGGGCTGGTTGTCGGTGACGAAGTCGAACTTCACGTAGTTGGCGTCGTCCTTGTAGACGATCAGGCCGGCCTGCTGGTACCGCTCGTTGAAGGCGCTGGCGTCAACCTTGGTCTCCAGCGTCCAGTCGCCGGCCGGCGCCCTCTGCACGATGAAGTTCTTCGGGTTGCTGTTGTCGGTGCCGTAGATGTCTCCCTTGGAGGTGTCGATCTCCAGGTTGCCACCGGTCACCCGCACGGCCGAGGGGTCGTGGCGCACGATCGAGTCCCAGCGGCACTGGTCGAGCGTGATGCCGTCGAACTCGTCGTTCGGACCCGGCTTGGTCGCCGTGTCGTCGGGGGTGATGTGGAACCAGTCGAAGTGGGCATCGATCACCGGACGGTTGCCGGTCCCGGCGATGGCGAACAGGCCGATCTTCGGGTTCTTGATCCCGGCGAGCGGCTTCGTCTCCGGCATCGCGGTGAAGTTGACGCCGTCCGCCGAGTAGTGAGCGGTCAGGTTGGTGCCGTCACTGATGAACCGCACGTACACGGTGTCGGGGTAGGCGTCCCCGAGCTGGGCCGTGTTACTGGCCGTCACCTCCTTGGGATCGCCGTTCTCCTCGCGGATGAACTGGAAGATACGGTTGGCGTGGTTGTCGGTGCCGCGGCCCTGCAGCACCATCTTGGCGTAGTTGTCGTCGTCGCCGTACAGGATCAGGCCCGCCTGCTGGTAGGCGTCGCGGGCATTGAGCGTGACCTTGGTGGTGGCCATCCAGGCGCCTGCCGGCGCCGGCTGCACGACGATGTTCGGCGAGCCGCTGTTGGATCCGTAGATGTCGGTGTTCGACGTCGGGATGACGAGCTTGCCGTCCGCGACCTTGAGGTCCTGGTTCTCCCGGATGACCGACCAGCGGTCATGGTTGAGCTCAGTGCCCAGGAAGTCGTCGGAACGTCCGCTCAGGCAGAGCGTGTTCGACGCCTCCACCTTGATCGAGATCTCCTTGGTCGTCGCCGCGCCCTTGGCGTTGGTCACGGTGACCGAGGCGGTGTACGTTCCCGGCGCGCTGTAGGTGTAGCTCGCGTTCGCGGTCGTCGGCTGCGGGGCTCCCTTCACCCCGAAGTCCCACTTGTAGGTGAGCGGCAGGTTGCCGTCGGGGTCGGTGGCCGACGCGGTGAAGTCGACCTTCAGCGGCGCGGTGCCCGAGGTCGGGTTCGCCGACGCGGTCACCACCGGGCGCTGGCTGTCGGTGACACCCTTGCCGATGAAGTCGACCCAGTTGGCATTGATCAAGAAGGCGTCGTCGCCCGCACTCGCCGGCTTGCGCACGACGAAGTACAGCGGGCCGCTGTCGGTCGACGCGTTGGTCAGCTTCATCGTGACATCGACGTACTTCTGCCAGCCGCCGGTGCCCGGCACATCGGCCGTCCCGACCAGCTTCCCGTTCTCCGGGTCACCCTGCCGGACCTGCACAGTCCCGCCGGAGTTGTTGGAGGCCACCCGCAGCCGGATCGCGTCGATGTTGGTCAGGTTCACCGGGTCGAACGACCACCAGTCGCCGTCCCGGATGTACCCGATGTTCAGGCCGCCGCCCAGCGGGTCGCCGGTGGTCTCCTTCTGAATGCCATGGGCAGTGGTGGCCTTGCTGTCCGACACCCGGCCGGTCGCCGAGAAGTGCTCGGCCTGCTTGTGCTTGGGCTGCAACACGACCTGACCCCGCCCGGTCAGCGGCTTGGCCCCGCCGGCGGCACCGTGGTCGGTGTAGCTGGCCTCGATCGCATAGAAGAGGTTCTCGTCGGCGCCGTGCCCACCCTCGTTGGTCTGCACGATGCCCTCGCAACCCTTGAGTTGGTCGAGGGGGTGACCGTGACCGTCATGGCCGAGGATCGCCTGGATCTGGACCTCGTTGCAGTTGATCTGGCCGTCCTCGGGATCCGTGACGGTGACCTTGAACTTCACCTGGTCGCCGAAGTCGAAGAAGCCTCCGTTCGGCGGCAGGTCCACCTTCACGGTGGGCCGGGTGTTGCCCGCGGTGATCGTCACACTGGCCTTGGCGGTCATGCCGTCGTCGTTGGTGACGGTCAGGACCGCGTTGTACTCGCCCGCCTTGGTGTAGGTGTGCGTGGGGTTGGCGTCGGTCGTGCCGTCCGTGCCGTCACCGAAGTCCCAGGCGTAGGTGAGCGCCTTGCCGTCGGGGTCCTTGGTCCCCTCACTGGAGAACTTCACGGTCAGCGGCAGCGGACCATCGGTCTTGTCCGCCGAGGCGCGGGCGACCGGCGGCCGGTTGCCCTTGACGTACTCGATCCGGTAGACGCCCGAGTCGGCGTTGTCACCGCCGAAGCCGGACCCCCACTCGATCAGGTACAGCGCACCGTCAGGGCCGAACTTGATGTCCATGGGCCGCTTGAAGCTCATGGACTTGAGAATTTGGTTGATCTTGACGAGCTTGGTGGTGTCCTCGTTCAGCTGGAACGAGAACATCTTGTTGGTGTTCCACTCGCCGAACATCGCCTTGCCGTCCCAGTACGCCGGCCACTTGACGTCCGACTTCAGGTCCGCGTCATACCGGTAGACCGGGCCCGCCATCGGCGCGCCGCCCTGCAGCTCGGGGAACTGGTTCGGGTCGGTGTTGTAGTGGTACCAGACCGTTGCCGGGATCGCCGGCGGCAGGTTGGTCAGCCCGGTGTTGTTGGGCGACTTGTTGACCGGGGCCGCGCAGTTGAACGCCGATCCCGACTTCTTGGTGGCGAAGTCGTACTCGATGTACGGGTTGTTGGGACCGGTGCAGTACGGCCAGCCGTAGTTGCCCGGCTTGGTGATCAGGTTCCACTCCACCGTGTTCTCCGGACCCCGCGTGGCGCTCGGAGACCCGGCGTCAGGGCCGTAGTCGGCGACCATCGGATTCCCGGTCTTCGGGTCGAGGCCGATCCGGAAGGGGTTGCGGAAGCCCATGCTGTAGATCTCAGGCTTCGTCTTCGCCGTCCCCGGAGCGAACAGGTTGCCCGCCGGCACGCTGTAGGTGCCGTCCGCTTCGGGGTGGATCCGCAGCAGCTTGCCACTCAGGCTGTTGGTGTTGCCCGAGGTGCGCTGCGCGTCCCACGCCTCACGGCCCGGCTGCTCATCGATCGGGGTGTAGGCGTCCGAGGCGAACGGGTTGGTGTTGTCGCCCACAGCCAGCCATAGATCACCGGTCTTGTGATCCATCAGCATGCCGCCGCCGTGGTGGCAGCACTCCGCCCGCTGCACCGGCACGTCGAGGATCTTCTTCTCGCTCGACATGTCGAGCGTGTCTCCCGTGACCGTGAACCGGCTCAGACGGTCCACGTTCTCGCCCACCGGGGAGTGGAACAGGTACACCCAGTGGTTGGAGTCGAAGTCACCATCCAGCACCAGCCCGAGCAGCCCGCTCTCATTGGCGGTGAACACGTTCAGGTGACCGGCCGTCACCGTGCCGCCAGTCGGCTTGACGACCCTGACGTCGCCCAGGCGGTCGATGTAGAAGACCCGGCCGTCCTTTGCGACGTCCAGCATCATCGGGTTCGACGTCTTGTTGTCGAGGGTGACCTTCTCGAAGCTGGCGCTCTGCGACGCCGCGCAGTCGGCCTTCACCACACCCGCGGCGGTCTTGATGCCGCCGAGGAGCATCTTCAGGAACTCCGGCTCGCTGAAGCTCTCCTTGGTGTGACCGAGCCCCGTGTACCACGACCGGCCGCCGTCGTAGTCCTGACACCACGTGGTCGGGTGGTCGATGCCCATCGTGCCGCCGTTGTAGGACTTCTCATCCATCGACTGCAACACGTGCACGGTGCCACGAGGGTTGGCCTGGTAGTCATACCACTCGTCGTTGCGCTTCCACGATGTCGGCAGACCCTCGGTCGACGGGTGCGCCGGGTCCTCGACCTTGACCGTGGCGTTCTGGATCGCCGGGTGCGACTTGAAGTACCCGCCGACGAGCTTGCCGTACCACGGCCAGTTGTAACCGCCGTCGGAAGCGGCGTGGACGCCGGCGAAACCGCCGCCGCGCTGGATATAGCGCTGGAAGGCGTCCTTTTGGTCCTGCGTGCCCAGCGGGTCGCCGGTCGTGGACAAGAAGATGACGGCCTGGTATTGCGCCAGGTTTTCGTCGGTGAACGCCGCACTGTCCTCGGTGGCGTCGACCGCGAAGTCGTGTTCCTGGCCGAGCTTCTGAATGGCTGCGACACCGTCAGGGATCGAGTCGTGTCGGAATCCGGTGGTCTTGGAGAAGACGAGCACCTTGAAGGCAGGTGCCGCAGTGGCGGCGTGCGCCGGCGACGCCAGGGCCGCCGGGGCGACCAGCGACAGGATGGGAAGGACGAGGGCAAACGCCATCGTCGCGGCTATTCGGCGGAGGGTTCTATGTCTGTGGGCCACAGCCGTTCCTCTGGGGCTCGGGGGAATGTGGACTCATCGGGCCGCTTGCTGGTTGGGGTGCGCCGGGGGCTGTCAACGTCAGCGCCCCGCCCCACGTTCTGGGGTCGTCCGGCCGCACATGCCGGGCTGGGGCCGGGACGGGGTCAGGGGTCCCCTCGTAATGCGGTACGGGGGGTCTCTTGCCGGGACTGAGGGACACCCTCAGTGGATGGCTCCTAGCCACTCGCGGTTGACGAGGCGAGCAATCGCAGGAGCTTTACGTGCATGGACGGCCCCTCCCTCTGCGGTCCGACATCGCCGGACCACGGTCCATCGGGCCACGGCGCATCGCCGCGGCTATGGATCTCACCGCCGTCCGGCTGATGCACGCCGGCGAGAACCTTGATCAGAATTGACTTTCCGAGGCACCGTTCCGCCCGAGCCGACAGTGCACCTCACCGGGAGTGTCTCCAGGTCAACGCCATCGAGTGCTCGGGCCCCGGGGAACGTCTTGACGCCCTACACCCGCAACCGCGGCACGGTCACGTGGTCCCCCAAGGTGAGATCCATGTCCAGATTGGCTTTGTTTAGTCGCTGAACTTAGAGCGGGAATGTGGCAGTGTCAACACCTATGAAGGGTGGAGACTCGGCAGGACCCGGGAACAGAGAAGTCATGGCCAGTCCAGCCCGGCAAGAAAGCCTGCGGACCCGAAACCTGTCGCTGGTGCTCAACCAGATCGCCGGCGCGGCGGAACCGGTGTCGCGTGCCGACGTGGCAGCGGCGACCGGACTGACCAGGGCCACCGTCTCGGCTCTGGTCGACGTCCTGATCGAGGGTGGTCTGGTCGGCGAACTGGAACCACGCAAGACCAGGCCGACGGGCCGCCCGGCGACCGGATTGGTACTCGCCGACGATCGAGCGGCCGGACTCGGGCTGGAAATCAGCGTCGACTACATCGCAGCATGCGTCATCGACCTCGCCGGAGGAATCCGGTACCAGGAGGTTGTACAGCAGGACCAGCGGGGGCGGACCCCGCGCGAGGTGCTGAGCACCGTCGCCGACATGGCCGCGACCGCGATCACTGCGGCCGAGAGGCTGGACTTGACCGTGGCCGGTGCGGGCGTGGCCGTTCCCGGACTGGTCGACAAGGGGCTGCTGCGCCTGGCACCCAACCTCAGCTGGCGCGATGTCCACATCTCGTCTCTGCTCGCCCGGACCGGAGCTTTGGACGGGCTGGCGATCACGGTCGACAACGAGGCGAATTTCGCCGCGCTGGGCGAACTGCGCATGGACCGGGGCGCCGCGCCCACCGATTTTCTGCATGTCTCGGGCGAGATCGGGGTGGGCGCCGGCATCGTCATGGGCGGTGCGCTGTTTCGTGGCGAACACGGCTGGAGCGGTGAGATCGGGCACATGGCCATCGGAATGGACGGACCACCATGTCAGTGCGGCGCCCACGGCTGTCTGGAACAAGTGGCCGGCCAAGAGGCCATCTTGCGGGCCGCCGGACTCCCCCTGCGGGCCGCCACCTCCATGGGGGGACAGGCTACCGTCGGCCGCATCGTGCAGGCGGCCGAGGCGGGCCATTGGCAAACCCTGGCGGCGCTCAGGCGGGCCGGCCGCGCTCTCGGCATCACGATCGCCGGGGCCGTCAAGCTCCTCGACATCGGCTGCGTCGTGCTCGGCGGCATCTACGCACCGCTGGGGCCCTGGATCCAGCCAGAGGTGCAGCGTGAGGTCGATCTTCGGGTGCTGTCCTCATCCTGGTCCCCGATCCGCGTCCGGATCTCGCTCGCAGGCACCGACGCCTCCGTGCTCGGGGCCGCGAGCTCGGTCATCCGGACCATCATCGATGACCCGTCCACGTGGTTGCGCAGATAGAAATCGAGCATTGACGAGAACCGCCGCCGCACGATGGCAGAGTCGATTCGGAACCAGCCAGTCGATGTCCCCGGCCGCGTCCGCGCGGGCCTTTATCTGCTGGAGGGCTCGGGTGAACACGCGGTCCAGGACGTGGCGGCGGAAGCGGGTGTACACCGTCGATGGTGATCAGTGGCCGTCGGGCAAGGGCTGCAGGGGTCCCACGTGGTGCCGTCACGAGCGTCCTTGCGCCCTCGGACGATGCCGGTGAGGGCCTCCAGCACGACGCGAGGTAAGCGCGGGCCGCGGCTCGGGGCTCAACTCGGCTGAATCTGCCCGTGATCCGTGCCATGACCTGGTCGAACATCGCCCACCAGCGGGCAGGGTCCACGCTATGACCTGCGGCCACCGCACGGCCTTCAGGGGTCCACACAACCCCCGATGATCACACGGTGGCCTTACCTGTTCCCCAGCCGGATCCGCGACAAGATCGCGAAGTCGGACTGGAGTATTAGGGGGCTATGCCGACGCCGTTGATACGGCTCCACGTCTTTTCCTGCGTCGCGGTCATGGCAGGCCAGTGAAGTCCGTCCGGACGGGCGGCGACGCGCGAGGCGTAGGGCGCGGGGCGGAAGGCGGGTTCGTAGAAGCATCCTGTGCCGTAGACGCGGTCGAACGAAGTGCACGCGGCTCCGATGGAGTTCGCCGTCGGCTTCTTCCCGGTGCGCACCCAACTGTTCAGGGCCGAGAGGGAACTGGCGTACTCCGAGTTGCTGAGCTGGCTGTGCTCGTGCTCCTGGGTGAACGTCTGCACCAGGTACCTGTCCCGGTGAGCACCTTGGAGAGTGACGTGGTAGGCCGCTTCGTGCTCGACGAACGCGGTGGGGTCGTCGATCGCGTGGAGGGTGAGTATGGGGATGGCGACTTTGCCGGTGAGATCGCTGTCATAGGACAGATCCCGGGTAGCGGTCGGGTCGGCTGAGAAGCGCTCGACTGCGGCGTTGAGGGCCTTGTCGTCGTGGGATCCGGAGTACCACACGCCTTGGTTGCTGAACGGATTGCGGTCGCCGAGGCGGTTGTGAACGATGTCGCGGAAGGTGAAGGTGGCAAAGCGCAGGTGCGACTCGAGGGTGCGTTCGGGGATATTGGTGACGGCGAGGATGTCGTCGAGGTTGCGCTGCTGCAGGACGGTGCGGTCCTGTGGGGCGGAGGCATAGCCCGTGCACTCCTGCAGACGGGCGCGCAGTCCGGTGGTCGTCATTGTGGAGTCAGCGCGCAGGCCCTGCCACAGCGGGTACTGCGGTTCGGTGGGCCGGGGGTGATTGTGGCAGTAGTACTGGTAGACAACCCGCAGATCGACACGGTAGTCGTAACCGCGGGAGCCGCCCGCCAGGACCCCGCTGGTGAGCAGGGCCCCGTCGTAGGGGCCGTTCTTCTTACCGTAGAGGTCCACGACCTTGGCGGCCACGTCGCCGCCCCAGGATTGACCGTGCACGTAAGTCCGTTGTGGTTGACCGAACGTCGAGACGAATAGGCGGCGCACGTTTTCCGTGTCGGCGGCGGCCATGCGTGTGCCGTAGCCGCCACGGCGGTAGGACGAGCCGGCCCAGGCGTAGCCCTGGTCGACCATGACCGACCAGCGCGCCAGGTCGTCGATGCTACGCGTGGGGTCGGAATCGGCGCCCAGGTCAGGGCCGCCGTGAGCATGTACGACGAGGGAGCCGTTCCAGTGCTTGGGGACGGCAATCGCGTAGTAGGCGCCGTTGACATCCTGGCCGGTGTAGCACGTGGCCTTGTCTGTCAGATCAACAGGACATGCAGCGACGGTTGGGTGCTGGACGTTCGCAGCGGCCGGCGGGGCGCTGGAGAGGGTGCCGACGAGTACACCTGTGGCAGCGACGGCTAGGGCTGCGCGAAACAGCCCGCGGACTCTCTTGCCTGCTTGCTGTGATGCGTTGGACCTGATCAAGCTCTTGCTCCTTGTCCCTACGCGGTGTGTTCTGGCGCCGTGCGCTGCGATGCTAGGAAGGAGCGGACTGCTGGACTAGGGCTCGATCTTTTTGGTCATAGTGTTTGCATGCGGAGCCGGTGTCGGTTCAGCGCCGCAGAGGGACGGCGGAGATCTGGACGACCTGCAGCTCCCCCGAGACACCCCCGAACTCCACCGACCCCCCGATGAGGGGCTGTTGAGCCAGCGGCTCCAGCAGCGTGACCCGTCGCAGCAGCGCCGACGGCATCCCCGCGCACTGTCCGATCCGCCGGCGCTGCTCTCGTTCCAGCCCTCCTCAGTGCTTCGGTCCCCAGCACCTTTTTTGAACTGACGCTGCACAATCGGATCCACTTGAGCCGTCCTGGTTGGCCGGAGTGCTGCTGGGAGGTGCTCGATGCGCTGATCCGCGAGCGCATCACCCCTCCCCCGCGTCAGGTGGTGGTCGACTGGTGCGGTGACCGGCAGGTTCCACCGGGTCGATCCGGACTATCCGGCTGAGGATCGAGGGCTACCAGCCCCCATGGCGTGGATCTTCCCGGTCAGCTCACCACCAGCCGCCGCAGCCACTCGAGTCGCAGGCACGCATGTAGACGCCGTAGGCCCCCTTGTACGTGTACAGCTTCCCGAACTTCATCTTCTTCTGCTCGCGCCGGCCGGACTCCCACTTGATGAGCATCTGGGCCCACACGCCGTCCTCGCTCTTCCACCAGCGGAACTTGCCGTTGTAGCCACCGTGCCCGTCGCACTTCCAGTTCTTCTCCACGCCGATGTTCCGGCCCTTGGGGGACCACAGTTCCCCCACACCGTGGCCCGACTTGCACGCCGCCGCCGTGGTGTCGGCGGTCGCCGCGTGGGCCACCGGGCCGGCGAGCACGCCGAGAGTGAGGGTGGTGATGCCGGCGAGGACGCCGAAGCGCGTGCCGATCGTCCGCATGTCAGTACTCCGATCTTGAGTGAGGAGGGCGGTTCACGTCCGCCGACGGCCGTGCTACCGAGCGGACACCACGAGGGTGCGGGGCGGGCGCGCACACCGGCAACGCTCGCCCCGCAATTGACGACACGACGGGACGGGACGCCCTCCGACCAGCGGAGACGACGTTCGGGATGACTCGTTCGAGGGAAGCTTCGCCTCTCCGGGCGATCAGCCCCGCACGTCCAGTTCCCACAGGGCATGCCAGAGCTGGGTCTCGTGGCCCTGCAGCAGCCGGCCGTAGTGCCGGGCCAGGGTCGCGCGCTGCAGCTGCAGCGAGGGTCAGGGAGGCCGATCAAGAAGTCAGAAGGTGCTGACCGCGATCCGCGCCGCGCGCTCCGAAGTCCGCGAACCACAACAGCGAGGTCAGCCAAGGCGGGCGAAGTCCTCTCCACCCGGTCCGGGGCGGCCCCGGACGACACCACTTCGCGCCTGGCCTCCGGGCAACCGGACAGCCAACTGCCCACCGAGACCCGGTACTCACACCACCCTGTGACGGATCGCATCACGTGTCCGTGCCCTCCACCCATGCCCCCTGGAGTCGCCCGTGAACCGCACCCCTGGCTTCCCCCTCTCCCGCCGCGGCCTCCTACGCACCGGCGCCGGCGCCTCGCTCACCGCGCTCGGGCTCGGCGTCGGCGCGCAGACCGCCTCCGCCGCGGTGGCCACCACCAAGCGGTTCGATCTCACGCAGCCGTCGTACGACCTATTCCGTTCCAAGAACACGCACGGTCCGCGGGTCCAGCAGAGCTTCGCCTTCGACTGGGTGAACAAGTACCTGTTCGTGGCAACCAAGCGGAGTGGAAGCGCCGAGTCCGCCGGTGACCTGTGCATCAACAAGATGGACTTCGCCGGGAACTACATCTCGTACATGCACCTCAATGGCTTCGGCCACGGCGTCGCCTTCGCCGCGCTGCCGAGCGGTTCCGGCACCGAGCTGTGGATCGAGTGCGCCACGAACACCAACGGGTACGGCACCGCGCTCGCCCCCATCCGTTACACCGCCAACACCACCCCGGGCTCGCCGGCTGCCTCGGCCGCCTACCGGCCGATCTCTGGGGCCACCGAGTACACCTGCTCCGTCGACCCGGTCTACCAGCGCATGATCGTGCGCTACCACACCAGCGCCGGCAAGCGCATCGCCGTGTACCCCCTCTCCGCCTTCGAGACGCGCAGCTTCGGCTCGCCGCTTGTCGACTTCAAGCAGCCGACGATCTCCGGCACTCCGCAGGGCTACACCCTCTACGGCTCGTACATGTACTACCTGACGGGTGACGCGTACCCCGGCGACGGCACCCCCACCGGCGACGGCAACTCCTACGTCACCAGCATCGACATCAACACGGGCACCGTGAAGCAGGGCCCCGTCCTCACCAAGGCCGGCTCCACCCTTCACTACCGCGAGCCCGAGGGCCTGGCGATCTACCGCACCGACGCCGGCGAGGCCCGCCTCTTCATCGGCTTCGCCACCGGCGTGGAGGGCGACCGGCGCTCCAGCATCTTCTACAAGAACGCGCTGGTCTGAGCCGTGTCCGCCCGGCGGCCAGTCGTCGGCCGCCGGGCACCAACCCTCGGTCAGGCGTCCCAGGCGACCGGCAGTCGTCCGAATATCTCCGTCGCGGCACCCGACGACACCGGACCCGACAACGCACTTGCCTAACCTCGCGCTTTCATGAAGCGGGCTGTCCGACAGGTGGTCCGCGAAGGCGTCCATGATCCAGGCAAGGTCCTGCTGGACGTCGCGCTGACGGCGTATCCCGAGGCGGCAGCGGAAGCAATGGCGATCCGTCCCACGACCCACAAGGATCTCGACGTCTTCGTCGACATAGTCCATGCCTCGTTCGGGCGCTTCCCGGACGCGCCCGCGAGGTGAGCGGCGATACCGACTAGCTCTGGGTGCGGCTGCTGGACGTCCCGCGTGGTAAGCGGATCGAAATCGTCGACGGCTTCGCCTGCCTGCTGCCCCGCCACCGACCAGCCGGCTGCCGGGCCGCTTCGGGCCGAAGGCCGGCCGCTTGACGTGGGTCGGTGCACCGAGGTCGACGACCAGGTCGTTGGCGCCAGCGGCGAAGGTCATGTTTGCGTCGATGAAGAGCTGTCTTACCGTCATATTACTAAAACATAACGGGTCTAGCCCAGACGTGGGGACGCGTTCATGCGTACGACAGCGTGAACCGCCTTTCCGGTCGCTTGTGGCGAGGAGTCTCGCAACAGCCGGAGGGGCACGCTCCGGTCCCTCCCCGCACTGAGCGGGGCAAACGGAAGTCCACGGAAGGGACACGAACCGTGAGATGGACAGGACTCCTGCGCGGACAGGAACGCAGGTCACGCAAGCCGGTGGTGGCGGCGGTCTGCGCCAGCGCGCTCGTCATGGGCGGCGGACTGGCGGTCGCCGTCGGCGGGTTCAATCACGCGGGCCCTCAGGGCGACGGCACCGCGTACACCCCCGCGGGCTGGCGGGTGACTCCGGCCGGTACGCAGAAGGCCGCCGGCTTCTTCCCGGCGAACGCAGTGCTCTCGCCCGACGGCCGCGCGGTCGTCGTACCGAACATCGTGCGCAATACGCACGGCAAGCAGACCGTGCAGGTACTCGACGCCGTCGACGGCAAACTGCTGCAGGAGTTGGAGCTCGACACGTCGAACTCTTCCACGCCTCAGGGCGTGGCGCCGGGTCTGGCCTTCAGCCATGACGGCAGCCGCGTCTACCTGGCGACGGCGAGCAAGAACGCGATCCTCGTCCTGGACTGGGACTCTGCCGCGCGCAAGCTGAGCGTGAACAAGTCCCTTCGTCTGCCGCAGGGCTCGTACCCGCAGAATGTGGCGGTGTCCCCGGACGACAAGACCGTCTACGCGACGGGCCAGTACTCCCGCTCGCTCATCGCCGTCGACGTGGACTCCGGCAAGACCCAGCAGGCGCCGGTGGAGCTGTACCCGTACGGGGTGACGCTCTCGCAGGACGGGCGCACCGCCTACGTCAGCAACCAGGGCGCGAAGACCGTCTCGGTCTTCTCGGTCGACGGCCTCACCCTCACCCCGCAGCCCGCGATCACGGTCGGCACCCATCCGAACGTGATGCTCCTCGACGCCGACCACCACCGCCTGTTCGTCGCCAACGGCGACAACGACAGCGTGTCCGTGGTCGACACCGACAGCAACAAGGTCATCGACACGATCTCGCTGGCACCCTTCAAGGGCGCGCACGGCGGAGCGCAGCCCACCAACCTGGCGCTCTCCCCCGACAAGGCCACGCTCTACGTCACCAACGGCGGCAACAACGACGTCGCTGTCGTCAACGTCTCCGACCGCGGCGAGTTCGGCCAGGTCAAGGGCCTCGTCCCGACCGGCTGGTACCCCACCGGTGTGCAGGTCACGCCCGACGGCAAGCGGCTGCTCGTCACCAGCGCCAAGGGTCTGGGCACCGGCCCGAACAAGGGCACCGACCCCTCGAACCCGGACAACCACCCGTACGTCGAGAACCAGTTGCAGGGCTATCTGTCCGTCGTGCCGGTCCCGGACGCCGACCAGCTCGCCAAGTACACCCGCCAGGTGAGCGAGAACAACGGCTTCGGCGACAAGAACAAGGTACGCGGCTTCGACGGCAAGACGCCCGGCACCATCGTGCCCCGGAACGTCGGCGACTCCTCGCCGATCAAGCACGTGATCTACGTCGTCAAGGAGAACCGCACCTACGACCAGGTTCTCGGCGACCTGCACAAGGGCAACGGCGACCCGTCCCTGGCCATCTTCGGCAAGGACGTCACACCCAACCAGCACAAGCTCGCCGACCAGTTCGTCACCCTCGACAACTTCTACGTCAACGGCGAGGTCAGCCAGAACGGCTGGCAGTGGGCCACCCAGGCCAGCTCCAACCCCTACAACGAGACCGGGACCGCGCAGGGCTACGGCGGCAACGGCTCGGAGTACGACTCCGAGGGCTACCACCCCGACGTGGCGGCCGCCGGCGCCGACCCCGACCACGCCTACCTGTGGGACAAGCTCGCGCAGAAGAAGGTGCCGTTCCGCAACTACGGCCAGTTCGCGGTGCCGAGCACCTGGATCGGCCAGGACGAGAAGGTCACCTGCGCCAAGGGCGACTTCTGCGCGCACGACCCGCTGCTGGACGCCTCCACCAACCACACCTACCCGTGGTACGACATGGGCGTGAGCGACCAGCACCGCTACGACCTGTGGAACAAGGAGTTCCAGGACTACGTCGCCCACGACAACCTGCCCAGCATGCAGTTCATCGACCTGCCGCGCGACCACACCGCGGGCGGGGCGACGGCAAAGCAGCTCGTCGCGGACAACGACCTGGCGCTCGGCAAGATAGTCGACACCGTCTCGCACTCGAAGTACTGGAAGAACACGGCGATCTTCGTCGTCGAGGACGACGCCCAGGCGGGCCCCGACCACGTCGACGCGCACCGCACGATCGCCTCGGTCATCAGCCCGTACACGCAGACCGGCAAGGTCGACTCGCACTTCTACAGCCAGGTGTCGATGCTGCGCACCATGGAGCTGTTCCTGGGTGTCGATCCGATGTCGCAGTACGACGCGGCCGCGCTGCCGATGATCTACTCCTTCACCGACAAGCCCGACTTCGCCCCGTACGGCGCGGTCGCGGCGCCGAGCGTCACGACGACCGTCTCCGACCCGATCCTGAAGCCTGGTCAGACCGTCACGGTCACAGGCAAGGTCTCCAACCCCGGCAGCACCCCGCTGACCGGTGCGAAGGTGCAGCTGACCACCCCGGACGGGTGGAAGGCCACTCCGGACGGCCAGTCGGACCTGGGCACCGTCGCCCCCGGCGCGGACTCCACGCTGACCTGGAAGGTCGAGGTGCCTTCGGGGGCCACGCCCGGTCAGCAGCGGTTCACCGTGCGGGCGGACTACCCCATCAACGGCCACATGACCGGCTCGCAGCAGGCCACCGTGGAGGCGGTCGTACCAGACCCGCACATCGCGCAGGTGCCGCAGGCCTTCGTCGCGAACTTCTCCAGCAACAGCGTCTCCGCCGTCGATGTGTCGACCGGTAAGCGCATGGCCGACATCCAGGTCGGCTCGGCCCCCGGCACGATCGCCGTCAGCCCCGACCACACCAAGGCGTTCGTCGCCAATCAGGGCTCGAACACCGTCAGCGTGATCGACGTGGCCGCCGACGCCGTCGTGTCCACCATCCCGGTGGGCAAGACCCCGGCCGGACTCGCCGTCAGCCCCGACAACAAGACCCTGTGGGTCAGCGCCTACGGCGACAACGCGGTGCAGCCCGTCGACATCGCGACCGGCAAGGCAGGCGCGGAGATCGCTGTGGGCAGCGGCCCGGAGAACCTCGCGCTCACCCCGGACGGCTCCACGCTGTACGTCGCGAACAAGGGAAGCGACACCGTCACTCCGGTCAAGACCGACTCCCGTACCGCCGGTACGGCGATCAAGACCGGCAGCCAGCCGTTCGGCATCGCCATCACGCCCGACGGCAAGACCGCGTACGTGACCGACATGGGATCCGGCGACGTCACGCCGATCGACCTCGCCACCGGTACCCCGGGCGACCGGATCAAGGCCGGTGCGACGCCGTTCAACATCAGTATCTCGGCCGACGGCAAGACCGCCTACGTGGCCAACACCGGCAGCGACAAGGTCACCCCGATCGACCTCGCGACCGGGACCGCCAAGCCCGCGTTGACCGCCGGCTCCGCCGCGAGCGGTGTCGTGGTCTCGCCCGACGGCGGCACGGTGTTCGCCACCGCGGCAGGTGAGGGCAAGCTCGTGCCCCTGTCGACCGAGACGGGCAAGGCCGGCACGCCGATCCAGGTCGGCAGCTACCCGATCTGGGTGTCCTACGCCCCACCGGTCGGTTCCCAGCCGGCCGTGCGGCAGCAGCCGCTCAGCCAGACCAGCCCGACCACGAACCCGTCGGTCTTCCCCTCCCTGGCCATGACGCCGGAAGAGCTTTCCGGAGAGCCCGACCAGGCCGACTCCTCGGCCCTCAACGAGGAGATCTGGAAGGCAATCCGCGGGCAGCACAGCAAGATGCCGGCACCGCAGCACCACATGTACGCGAACGTGCCCGGGGCCGAAGACTGACCCCGCGGTACTGACCGCACGGCAAAGCGGCGCCGCACTCCTTGGCGAGTGCGGCGCCTCGCCGCATGTACGTCGAAGCAGAGAACGGTGTTGTCACTTCGCGACCCTGGTCGGATCGTCCCGGTCGGTGGTGCGGTCGGAGTCGTCGGCTGGTCTGGCCCGTATGCGCGGCGCCCGGCAGGAGGCGCCCTCCGAGCACCCGCCCCTCCTCCCACTCATCGCCCGGCTTGCGAAGAAGGGCGGGCCCACCCCAGCGCCGGACCCCCACCCAGCCCAGCACCAGACTCCTGCCACCCGACCATGAAGCCGACCACAAGCCCCAAAACCCCGAACATGACCCCCGCCACAGCAGCTCAGCGGATTGCGCAGCCCACCCAGCCGAAATGCGCAGGCCCCGAAGTCGCTGCACGTCAGCGTGCGCAGTGGCCCGGCCGGCAGGCAGTGCCCGACGGCCCAGGCTGCGCATCCCCCGTCCAGAAGGAGGCCCGCGCCACGGATACCGGGGAAGTGCGCATCCGATCCCGCAAGCCGGTTGGGGCCAGCCAGGCCGGAGCCTGTCTCCTTCCGGCCGCAGCATGGCAGGTGGGACGGCGGCCCCTGCCCAGGGCGCTGCGTGCAAGCGCCGCCCGAGCCTTGCGGTCCCGTCACAGCGCAAGGCATTACGACGCTAAAACCCCAGCACCCGACCTCGCCCGCTCGGCGCATCGGCCGGGTGAATGCGAAGGAAGCCAGAGCGCGGCTGCGAGAAACGAGGCTGAGGATCTCCTCCAACCCGCGGTTCGGCCGAGCAGCCTCGACCATGAGCCCGATCACGGCAGGTCAGCGCGCCGCGGCGGCACGAGCCGGGTCCGCCGGCACCGCCACCGTCCGGGCTGGCTGGCTGGCTGGCTAGGCACACCGCCGTCGTGGCCCAGTAGCAGTGCCTGGCGCTGTTGGGCGACCCCTCAGGTGCGGGAGCGAGTTTTGTGAGTGCCGTCGGACGCGTCCGGCAGGCGGGTAACGGCCAGGAGGGCGGCATCGTCGTCCAGGCGTCCTTCGGTGTACCGGGTCAGATCGGCGAGGAGGGCGTCCAGGATCACACCGGGGTCCGCTGGGAGGGGACGGGACAGGAATGGCACGGGATCGTAGAAGGCGCCGTGGCGGTCGCGTGCCTCCACCAGGCCGTCAGTGAACAGCACCAGGGTCGCGCCGTGCGGCAGGGTGTACCGATCGACCGGTACCCGGGTGCGGCCCAGGTCGCCCAGGCCCAGCGGCAGGGACGGGGCAGACGGCTCCAGCGGACTCGCGCGGCCCTGGTGGACGAGGAGCGGCGCCGGGTGTCCCAGATTGATCACGTATATGGCGGAGCCGTCGTTGGGGACGTCGATGAGGACAGCGGTGGCAAAGGATTCGGTGCCCTCCTCCTCGGCATCGACCCACTGCATGAGCTCCTCCAGACGGTCGACCACGTCCGTCAAGCCGGAGTCGTGAGCCGCGGCCTCGTAGAAGGCGCCGAGCAGCCTGTTGACGGTTCGGACCGCGCCCAGTCCCTTCCCCCGCACGTCGGCAATCATCATCCGAACGCTGTCGGGTGTGGGGTGGATGGCGTACAGGTCGCCGCCGATGGCAGCCTCCTTCGCGGCGGCCCGGTACCGGGAGGCCACGTCCAGCGGCCCGACCCGCTCGGGGGAGGCGGGGAGCACCGCCCGCTGGACAGCCTCGGCTACCTCACGGGTGTCCTTCAACTGCTTCCGGTCTTTGGCCATGACCTGGTTGAGGATCGCGGCCAGAACGGTCAGGATTACGACGCTTGTGAATCGAACGAAGTGTTCGGTAAGGGTGATGTTCTCCTTCGTGTATGCCAGGGATATCCCGATCAGCTGTGTCACTACGCCGGTAGCGATTGTGCCCGACAGCGAGTACACGGGGGCGGCCAGTACGGGAACGGCCGCCAGCAGCGGAAACACGCTGAATCCTGACGGGGTCAGTACATCGACGACGACCGCGACGAGGAGCACCGCGGCAGGCAGGAGAGAAGGCCATCGACTCCAGCCGACCAGAGATGTGCGGTCGCGTGTCATTACCCTGCGGTCCCTGTGCTCCTGAGCGGATCGTCATCGAGTCCCAGTCTCCGACGCGCCCCGACCCACAGCGACTGGACCAATCTCGTGCGTGTCCACATCAGCGACATCGGTGTCTGACACCGAACACAGAGGATCGGGGCGGTCGACGTCGGACGCACACCACATCTGATCAGGGGCGGAGAGGGGATCCGCCTGCATGAGCCAGGCGGTGTGATCAGACCGGGTAAGTGTGGCGTCCCCGGGCCGTCCGAGGCCACGCCCAACGGCAACCGGCAACCGGCAACCGGCAATGACAGACGAGCCGCAGCCGCCACCAAGGAAACCCCAGGTCAGAGCCCCCGAGCTGATCGCCGCACGAGGGCCCGGTTCCGCAGTCGGGTCGTAGCCGATGCCCGACGCACGTGAGGTCGCCCCCGACAGCCTCGTGGCCATCCCGCGGAGCCACTGCGACCTCTTGCACCTGCTGGTCAAGGCCCTCGACGCTTGGCTTGCGAACAGCACCGCACCCTCGATTCGGTGGCCCGGGCGGGCGTGCCCGGGCCACCCCTTCGGGGGCGAGTCCTCAGCCGGTGCTCGTCCTCTGCGTGAGGTCATAGAAGGTGGCCGCACCAGCCGTCACCTTCTTGAAGTTCTGCTCGACCCACGAGCTGGTCTGCGAGGAGACGTTGGAGCCGCCGTTGCTGTTGCCGCCGCCGAAGCCGCCGCTGGCGATGAAGTAGTGGATCCTGCCTGCCGCCACGTACTTCTGGAACTGCGCCAGCGTCGGGGAGGGGTCACTGCCGTTGAAGCCGCCTATCGCCATCATGGCTTCGCCGGTGGCGAGTTGGTAGGTTGCGGCGTTCTGGGACCCGATGGACGCGGCGACCCAGGTGTACTTCCGCGCGTCCTTCTCCAGCAGCTTCTTGGCTTCGGAGCCGACGTTCGTGCCGTTGAGCAGTCCGCCCGGGCCGCCGGCGCCGCCCGCGCGGCCCTCGCCCGTCCGGCCGCCGGGGAAGCCACCCTGCGGGTTCTGGGCGTTGCCGTTGCCGTTCTGCTGGTTCCGGCCGTTCGGGCCGGGCATGCCACCGCGGAAGCCGCCGCGCATGCCGCCACCGCCTGGACCGCCGCGGCCGCCCATCATGCTCGCGCCCGCCGGACCGGCCGTGACGATCGAGCCGGTGTGCCCCTGATTCACCGTGGTGAGCGTGTACGCGGCCGGACCCGCGAGCGAGGCCACGACGCTCAGACCCACTGTCGCGAGGGTGAGCCGGCGTCCGAGCCGGGCCACGAAGATCAGTCCGAGGGCGCCGACCAGACCGCCGACCAGAACGAGCCACTTAAGCCAGGGCAGGTAGGCGGGCGTGCGGTTGAGGAGCACGTAGCCCCAGGCCGCGGTCGCCGTGACGGCGCCCGCCAGCGTGAGCGACGCCCACATCCGCGACCGCTCCTCCCACAGGACCGTGACGCCCATGCCGACCAGCGCGGCGATGTAGGGGGCGAGCGCCACCGTGTAGTACTGGTGGAAGATGCCGGCCATGTAACTGAAGACGACCGCGGTCATCAACAGCGAGCCGCCCCAGGCGAGGAAGGACCCGAACGCCGGGTCCATCCGGTCCGTCCGCCCGGCCACGGGGGTGTCCCTGCTCAAGTGGAGTCGGGAGCGGGAAAAGGTCAGAGCCAGGCCCGCGACGAACAGGATCAGCGCGGCCGGCAGCAGCCAGGAGATCTGGGACCCGACCTCGGAGTTGAACATCCGGTCCCAGCCGGACTCACCCCACTGGCCGCCCATGTGACCGCCGCCCATGCCGCCGACGCTGCCGGTCTCGTCGCCGTTGATGCGGCCGAGGCCGTTGTAGCCGAAGGTCAGCTCCAGGAAGGAGTTGTTTTGCGAGCCGCCGATGTACGGGCGCGAGGACGCGGGCCACAACTCGACGATCGCCACCCACCAGCCGCCGGAGACGACCACCGCGAGGGCTGACAGGGCCAGCTGCCCAAGTCGCTTCCTCAGCGTCACGGGCGCGCAGACGCCGTACACGAGCGCGAGCGCGGGCAGGATCAGGAACGCCTGCAGGGTCTTCGTCAGGAAGGCGAAGCCGACGGCGACACCCGCCCACACCAGCCACTTGGTGCGACCGTCCTCCAGCCCTCGGACCACGAAGTAGACCGTGAGCGCCATCAGCAGCGCGAGCAGGGCGTCCGGGTTGTTGAACCGGAACATCAGCGACGCGACAGGGGTGATCGCGAGCACGGCGCCAGCGATCAGGCCGGCCGCGGGGCTGAACCGGCGCCGGACGGCCGCGTACACAACGGCAATCGTGAGGATGCCCATGACGACCTCGGGGACCAGGATCGCCCATGCGTCGAGGCCGAAGATCCGCACCGCCAGAGCCATCGGCCACAGCGCCGCCGGGGGCTTGTCGACGGTGATCGCGTTGCCCGCGTCCAGCGAGCCGAAGAAGAACGCCTTCCAGGACTTGCTGCCGGCCTGGACCGCCGCTGAGTAGAAGGAGTTGGCGTAGCCGGAGGCGCTGAGGTTGTACAGGTACAGCAGTCCGGCGGCGAGCAGCAGGCCGCAGAAGGCGGGGCGCACCCAGCACGGGTCCTCCGGCCGCCCGCGCCAGAGTCTGCGCGCGAACAGCTGCCGGGGCTCACCGGCCCCGGGTGCGGGGGCCGGCGGGGGAACGACCGGGGGCGGACCCCAGGAGTGGGGACCAGCGCCCCCCTGGTGGGTAGGCGGGCCGTAGTGGGTGGTCATCGGGAACCCCTCGGGTCGGTGTCGTGCGGACGCACCGGCTTGAATCGCACGGTCGTGTCTCCCCGGGTGGTGCGGTCCGAGGTGGCATCGACGCGGAACCGGTCCGTCTCATGCAGGTCCTGGGGCGCCGTGGGGTGCGGCTGGTACGGGTGGTCGTACGGGGCCATCGCCGTGGCGTGGGTGGGCGGGGTCGGTCCGTGGACCACGACGGGCGACGGGAGCGTCGAGCAGCGCCGGTCCGGGAATACCCAGGCCCTGTAGAGCAGGAACCGCAGCACCGTCGCCGCGAGGTTGGCGGCGATCAGCACCGCCAGTTCCGTGGAATGCGCGGGATGGCTGGTCGCCACGTTCAGGGCGGCCAGGGAGCCGCTGGTGAGGGCGAGGCCGATACCGAAGACGCCCAGGCCCTGCGCCTGATGGCGGACGGCGCCGTCCCGGCCGCGGACACCGAAGGTGAGCCGGCGGTTGGCCGCCGTATTGGTGATCGCCGAGACCAGCAGGGCGAACGCGTTGGCGATCTGTGCTCCCGAGATCTGCCGGAAGAGGCTGTAGAGCAGCAGGTAGAAGAGGGTCGACAGGCCGCCGACCACACAGAAGCCGACCAGTTGGCGGGCCAGGCCCTTGGGCACGATCGGTAGTTCCCGGTTGCGCGGATCGTCGCCGAACGGCCGTGTCAGCCGGTCCAGCGGCAGCGAACCGGTGACCAGTGCCTTGCCGATGCGCCACACGCCCTTGAGGTCGTCGGTCGCCGTCCTCACGATGTGGACCGTGGAGTCGGGGTCGTCGACCCAGTCGACCGGGACCTCGTGGATGCGCAGGCCCGCCCGCTCGGCGAGGACCAGCATCTCGGTGTCGAAGAACCAGTCGGTGTCCTCGACCAGCGGCAGCAGCACCTGGGCCACATCACGCCGGATCGCCTTGAAGCCGCACTGCGCGTCCGAGAAGCGGGCCTGCAGCGAGCCCCGCAGGATCAGGTTGTAGGTGCGGCTGATGAACTCCCGCTTGGCTCCGCGCACGACCCGCGAACTGCGGCTGAGGCGGGAGCCGATCGCAAGGTCGGAGTGACCCGAGATGAGCGGGGCCACCAGGGGCAGCAGCGCGTTGAGGTCGGTCGACAGGTCCACGTCCATGTAGGCGAGGACCGGGGCCTCCGAGGCGAACCAGACGGTGCGCAGCGCCCGGCCGCGGCCCTTCTGGTCCAACCGGATTGACGTCACCTCCGCGATCTCCGCCTCCAGGCGCGCGGCCCGCAGCGGAGTGGCGTCCGTGGACGCGTTGTCCGCGATCGTGATGCGGAACGGATACGGGAACGTGCGCATGAGGTGCTGCTGCAGCCTGAGCACACATGGGCGGAGGTCCTTCTCTTCGTTGTAGACGGGAATCACTACGTCCAGGACGGGCGTATCGGCTCCGGCGGCCGGGAGGTGCTCCCGCGCCGGCAGGGTGCCGGGAGAGGAATCGGTTCGCATGGAACCGACTCTTCTCAAACGTCCTGTTGTACCCGTGTGGTGGCGCTGTGGTGTGCCTGTGAGTACGGCTGCCGGTACGTTTCGGCAGCGGGCGCCGCCGCGTACGGAGTGAGCGTGGGCAGACGCACGGTGAACACGGTCTGCCCGGGACCACTGTCGGCGGTCACGGCACCGCCGTGCGCGGTCGCGACGGCCCGCACGATGGCCAGTCCGAGTCCGGTCGAGCCGGTGGACCGGGAGCGCGCGGAGTCGCCGCGTGCGAACCGCTCGAAGACGTGTGGCAGGAGATCGGGCGGAATGCCCGGGCCGTCGTCCTGGATGTCCACGCACAGCCATGGCCCGCGTCGTTGCACACGTGCGGTGACGGTCGTACCGGGCGGGGTGTGGGTGCGGGCGTTGGCCAGCAGGTTGACGAGCACCTGTTGGAGCCGTTCCACGTCGGCCGACACGAGCGCGGGCTCGTCGGGCAGTTCGAGCCGCCAGTTGTGGTCGCTCCCTGCTGCGCGCGCGTCGCTGATGGTGTCCACGACGAGTGGTACGAGGTCGGTCCGCTCGAACCGGAGTGGCCGCCCCGCGTCAAGCCGGGCGAGCAGCAGCAGGTCCTCGACGAGCAGGGTCATGCGCCCGGCCTCGGACTCGATCCGTCTCAGGGCGTGCCGAGTGTCCGGGCCGGTCTCCTCCCGTCCGCGTCTGGTCAACTCGGCGTACCCGCGGATGGAAGCGAGCGGCGTGCGCAGCTCGTGGCTGGCGTCTGCGACGAACTGCCTCACCCGCATCTCGCTCTGCTGCCGGGCGTGCAGGGCGCCGTGGACATGGTCGAGCATGCGGTTCAGCGCGGCCCCGACCTGTCCGACCTCGGTGTGCGGATCGGTCTCGGACTCCGGGACCCGCTCGTTGAGGGTCACCTCGCCGGCGTGCAGCGGGAGTTCGGAGACCCGGGTGGCGGTGGCGGCGACCTTGCGCAGGGGCTGCAGGGCGAGGCCGACGAGTACGGATCCGGCGATCCCGGCGGCGACGAGACCGGCCGCGGTGACGCTGACCTCGACGAGGATGAGGGTGTTGATGGTGTTGGTGACGTCCGTGGTCGGCACGGCCGCGTAGTAGCTGCCGTTGAGGCCAGTGCGGTATTCGACGCGGTACTGGCCCAGCCCGGGGATGTCCACGGTGTGCGGCTTGCCGTCCTTGGCGACGGAACCGAGCGCGGCGATCTGGGCCGTGTCGAGGGACCGCGCACTCGACTGGACGACGCCGTTGGCGTCCTTGTACCGCTTGCCGATCATGGCCTCGGTGATGCTGCTGTTGTCGACCTTCGCCGCGATGGTGTTCATCGGCTGGGGGCCCCGGGCCACGAAGTCCCGGAGCGTGGCCTTCGTGTTCTCGTGCTCGGGCAGCCCCTCCCTGGGCCCGCCCGGCCCGCCCATGGGCCCACCCGTCGTCCGCGCCGCCACCTCGCCCAGTTGGTTGTCCAGCTGCTGGTACAGGTGCTGGCCGAGTGCGATCGTCGTGACCGTTCCGATCACGACACACACCACCGCGATCAGCGCGGCCGCCGAGACGACGAGCCGTGTCCGCAGCGTGCGCGGCCCCCGTCCTCGCCTCTGCGTACGCGGCCGTCGCCGCTTGCTCATGACGTCGCGGGCTTGATCTGGTAACCCACGCCGCGCCGGGTGTGGATCATCGGCTCTCGTCCGGCGTCGATCTTCCGCCGCAGGTAGGAGATGTACAGCTCGACGACGTTGGCCTGCCCGCCGAAGTCGTACGACCACACATGGTCCAGGATCTGTGCCTTGCTGAGCACGCGCCGCGGGTTGCGCATCAGGAAGCGCAGCAGTTCGAACTCGGTCGCCGTGAGATGGATGTCCTCGCCGGCCCGCGACACCTCGTGGCTGTCCTCGTCGAGGGTGAGGTCACCGACGACGAGTACGGACTCGGAGCAGCGGTCAGCGGCCCCGGACCGCCGGATCAGCCCACGCAGCCGGACCACGACCTCTTCGAGGCTGAACGGCTTGGTGACGTAGTCGTCCCCACCTGCGGTCAGGCCTGCGATGCGGTCCTCGACGGCGTCCCTCGCGGTGAGGAACAGGACCGGCACGTCAGGTAGTTCCTGCCGCAGCCGCCTCAGGACGGTCAGGCCGTCAATGTCCGGGAGCATCATGTCGAGGACGACGGTATCGGGCCGGAACTCGCGCGCGCTCTGAATCGCGCCCTGTCCGTCCCCCGCACTGCGGATCTGCCAGCCCTCGTAACGGAGGGCCATGGACAGTAGTTCGGTGATCGACGGCTCGTCGTCCACCACCAGCACTCGGACGGGGCTCCCGTCCGGCCTGAGCAGTTCGGTGCGCCCCTGGGGTGAGGTCGTGGTCATGGTGGATACCTTGTCGGCATCCCCTGAGAGCACGCTTGCACCAATCTGTGATTCTCCTGAGGAATGAAGCTTCCCCGTGACCTTGGACACTCGATGCTCATGCCACGAGGGCGAGTTCTCGTTCGAGGCGCTGTCGGGTCACCAGCGGGGTGAGGGGGTCTCGACGAAAGCGGAGATGTCCGCGCGGGCGCTGGCCCGGTCGGGCCAGCGGCAGGTCCCGATTTCCTCCTTGAGTAGTGCGAAGAACGACTCGACGGCGTCGAAGCATGGGCCGGTGCGGCCCATGCCACACCGCAGTCCCAACTGACCTATCTCACACCGGGGTTCGTCCCAGGTCAGCGACATCGCTCTCGTTGGAGGAGGTGCTGCGGTCGGTCGATCCGGCCCGTCGTCGTGCCGGTTTGAGGAGCACGCCGGCGGCGGCCGTCAAGCGGGCTGCGCCAGGCGCGCCGTCAGGACGCGAGCCCGGGCCTGCTGGACCGCTCCCGCCTGGGAGGCGGCGAAGCGGACCCCCTGCCAGTTGGGTGCCCGGGCCCGTATGCAGGCACTGGCAGGGTGCCCGGGCCCGTATGCAGGCGCGTCCCCACGCCGATCCAGTCTGCGCCCGTGGTCGTGAGGAGTGCTGGAGCTGGGAAGACCAGATCACTGGCCGATCTTCTCCGGGATGTTGGGGAACAGGCACCGGGCGTTGGTGTAGCCGATCCGGAGGCGGTCGTTGTCGCTGATGGCGGCGTTGTCGAACCAGTCGGAGGCCTCGCGCATGGACTCATACGGGTAGTCGCTGGAGTACAGCACCCGGTCGACGCCCATCTCGGCCAGGGTCGCGTTGAGCGTCTGGGTGTGGAAGTTGCCGCTGGTCGTCACGTAGAAGTTGTTGAGCAGGTAGGAGCGCAGTGGCTTCTCGAACTTGATCAGGTCGCCCATCGCGGCCGCACGGTGGGAGATACGCCACATGTTGAACGGCAGTGTCTCGCCCAGATGCCCGAGGATGACCGTGAGCTTGGGGAAGCGGTCGAACAGGCCGCTGGTCATCAGACGCAGCGCGTGGGTGGAGGTCTCGACCGTGAACGTCCACACCGCGCCGAACAGCTCCGGATGACCCTCGTAGATCCCCTGATTGCCCGCCAGCGGGTCACGCGGGTGCAGGTAGACCGGCACGCCCAGCGCCTCGACGCGCTCCCAGAACGGCAGGAAGCGCTCGTGGTCGTAGTACCAGCCGGTGTCGGCGTCACCGATGCTGGTGAAGCCGTTGACCAACGCGCCGTGGAACCCGAGTTGGGTCACGCAGCGCTCCAGCTCGGCCGCGGCCGCGGCCGGGTCCTGCAGGGGCAGGGCGGCAAATCCGCCGTAGCGGGTGGGGTGGGCGGCCACGACCTTGGCCAGTTGGTCGTTGGCGGCCTGGGCCCGGGTGACAGCCTGACGCGGGAAGTCGATACCGGCGGCGTCCATCTCTCCCAGCCGCTCCGCCCCCAGATCGAGCAGACGCCGGTTGATCTCCCTCATGTTCTCAGGGCTGACGTACTCCGGGACCTCGTCGCTGAAATCCGGAAGGTTGAAGTGCTCTTCGAGCGCAATCTTGCCGGACATGCGGACGCTCCCTGGTTCGTCGTGAATCTCTGTCAGAATTTGCCTGATATTAGGTCAAAGTGGACACCACGAGGGCCGATTGATCATCCGTCCTGGTCAGGCGGCATGTTGGTACTCGTGGAGGTTTCCGCCGAGCCGGCCTCGTCGGCGTCCTCCCAGATGTCTGATCTGCGCTGGTTCGTTGATCGGTCAGGGGAGGGATCGCAGCGGCGCGGCTTGGCTTACCGGCTGACACCCCGGCCGGTAAGTCGACGGAGGCTGGATGAGGTCTGTGGTGTGGCGGGCGACGAAGCCGGCCACCGTCTGGGCGAAGACCTGTGGTTCCTCGAGGTGGCCGAAGTGACCGCTGTTCTCCAGTACCAGCAGGTCCGATCCCGGGATCAGCGCGTGCAGATCTTTCGCCCAGCGCGTCCCGCAGATGAAGTCATGCCGGCCGACGACGACCAGGGCGGGTACGGCGAGCGTGGCGAGGGCCGTGCGGTCGTCGACCGGGTCCGGGGCAAGGTTCTCGTCCAGACCGGAGATGTGCGTCGCCGTCACGGAGGCACGCAAGGAAGCGAACTCTTCCTGCCGGCCCCAGTAGTCGGCGAAGTACGCGGGAAGCAGCATCCTGGCCGCCTTGGTCATCCCCGCGTCGTCCGAGATCTCGGGGAGTGCTTGGAAAGCCGCAATGATCCCGGGGAGTTCGGGGTGGTTGGCGTGGCGCTCGACGTACGCCGCCACCCTGCGCGCGGCCTCGGCGGCGTGCTCGGGCCCCGTCACGGGGGAGCTTTCGTAGAGGATCACCCCGGCGATGCCCTCGGGGTGCCTCAGAGCGTGGTGCTGGACGACGAATCCTCCGTGCGAGTGGCCGAGGAGGTGGACTTGGTCGACGCCGAGGTGCGTGATGAGTGCGCCGAGGAAGCGGCTGTAGCGGTCGCGGGTGTAGCCGTGCGGGTGGGTGGGCAGCCGGCCGGAGCCGCCGGTGCCGATCGGCTCCGGGTACACAACAGTCAACTGCCGTTCCAGAGAGGGCATACGTAGGTACTCCCACGAGATGCCCGGCCCTCCGGAGTGCGCGACGCACACCGGTCCCGTGCCGTGGACTTGGTAGCGCAGCGGGATGCCGTCGATGTGGACGGTGTGCGTGCCGGTGGCCAGGGGGTCGGCCAAGGCGGTGAGTTCGGCGGAGGATGCGGTCACGGGGTCTCCGTTGCTCTGTCGGTGTCGATGACACCGACAGGACGCGGGAGACGGGAGGAAGTTCGATCCGGGTCATGTGACCCCGGTCACATTGGCGAGAGTGCTTGGATCGCCTGCACCGGTCTGGGGTGCACCAGCCGAAGTCGGTGGGGGCGGCCGGTGTCGTCCAGGGTCAGCAGCCAGGCCACGGAGGGCGGGCAGTGGTCGGGGTGGTCGGCGGGGTTGAGCAGCTCCATCTCCCAGATGACGACGGACCGCCCGGCCACGGCCTGTACGAGGCGCTGCCGTACGCCGACTTCGAGGTCGCCGTCCATTGCGCGTACGAGCAGCTCCCTGTCCCCCACGGGTTCGTTCCCCCGCAGCAGGAGGACGTCGGGCGACCAGCGTTCGGTGATCAGACGGCCGAAATGTCCGCGCTCGGCGGCGGCCAGTGTCTCGCCCGCCTCGATGTGACTGGCGCGCGTGCGCTGGGCGGAGTCGCCGTGCGGGGCGTCCGCGGTGACGGCGAGCGCGGCCGCGAGTTTGGACCGGCCCTGGTTGAGCCGGCTGCGGACCGTTCCGACCGGGACACCGCAGGCCTCGGCGATCCGTTCATAGGGCGTGACGCCAAGGCTGAAGTGGCGCAGCAACATGGGAAGTTGCAAGGTCGGGGAGAGCTGGTCGATCGCCTCCCAGATCCAGTCCCGCAGTGCATGCCGTTCCAGCTGGTGTTCCGGACCGGATTCGGCGGCGGGCAGGTCCAGATCGTCGATGGGCCGTGCGGGCACAGTGCCGCGCAGCAGGGAACGGCTCGCATTGCGCACGATCATCCGCAGCCAGGCCCCCGCAGCCGCCGGGTCTCGCACGTCCCCCACGCGCCTCAGCGCGGTCACGGCCGCGTCCTGGAGCACGTCGTCCACGTCGGGCCCTGGCCCCAACACGCTCAGCGCGACCGCGCGCATGCCGGCCCGGTGCCGTTCCAGCAGTTGTCCCAGGGCGGCGACGTCGCCCGCCTGCGCGGCCCGCGTGAGCGCCGCGTCCTCCGGACGTGAGATGTCGCCGGCGTTCCGGCTCATGGACTCCCCCTTTCCGACGCCGACCGTCGTGCTGCGACGGTACTGGTCGAAACGGGGGCGCCCGGGCCGTTTCGGTCAGCTCGGCGCGCGACGGTGGACGCCACGACTCGCCTGCACGCCGTCCGGCGGCACCGCCTGCTGAAGCAGGTCCCGGACGCGGCACGGATCGGCCGGCAGGTCACGGTCTGATAGCAGGACTCGTAGGAGCGGACCGTGCGTAGTGAGGTTGCGGAAGCGCTTGTCGACGGCCTCGTCCGGGCTCCGGTCCTGCGCCATGCCGGGTGCCCCAACGCCATGTCGGCCGGTAAGCCGGCCAGTGCCCGTATTCACTCGGTCAGCCGAACAAGCCCTCTGTGCTGGAGAACGGCACACCGGGATCGACACCGGAAGCAGCAGCCCGAAGGCACCGCTCAGGATGCGGCATGTGGCCCAGACTGTGCTGCGCCCCGCTGGGCTCCGCGGCAGTAGCCGGGCGAGCGCCTGATCCGGTCCGCGCCTAGAAAGGGACAGGGAGCTCAAGGCGACGGAGGGAGTGGCTCGAGATGCGGGTCGTCGTGGACCTCACCCGCTGCCAGGCGTATGCGCAGTGCGTGTTCCTCGCTCCGGCGGTCTTCCACCTGCCTGGGGAGGAGACGTTGCTGTACCGGCCGGATGTCCCGGACGAACAGCTCGACCGCGTGCGTCAGGCGGCAGCGGCGTGCCCGGTCCAGGCCATTCTCGTGGGTGCGGAGGTGAGCGCCGGTGCCCGGTGACCTTCGGGAGGGCCGGATCGTCATCGTCGGCGCGTCGCTGGCCGGGTTGCGAGCCGCGGAGGCGCTGCGCGAGAGCGGCTTCACCGGCTCACTGACCGTGGTGGGAGAGGAGCCCTGTCCGCCCTACGACAGGCCACCGCTGTCCAAGCAGGTGCTGCTCGGCATCGCGGCGGCGGACATGACCGGGCTGCCGATGCGCCGGGATCCGGAAGCCGATTGGCGACTCGGCGTACGCGCCACCGGGCTCGACCCGGTCGGCAGGCGAGTGCGGCTGTCCGACGGCGAGTCGCTGCCCTACGACCGGCTGCTGATCGCCACGGGGACCCGGGCGCGTCCCTGGCCGCAGCCGGTGCAGGCCGACCTGGACGGCGTGTTCACTCTGCGCACCCGCGACGACGCCGTTCGCCTGGCCGACCGGCTGGCAGCGGGGCCGCGCCGGGTGCTGGTGATCGGTGGCGGCTTCACCGGCTCGGAGATCGCCTCGGCCTGCCGGGAGCGGGGCATCGAGGTGACGGTCGCAGAACGCGGCCCCGCGCCGCTGGTGGGCGCACTCGGCGGCACCCTGGCGAAGCTCGCGGCCGGCCTGCACCGGGCCCACGGTGTGGACCTGCGCTGCGGAGTGACGGTCACCGCACTGCGTGGGAACGAGACCGGCCTGTTCACCGGAGCAGAACTGTCCGACGGCAGCCGCGTCGACGCGGACGTGTGCGTCATCGCCCTGGGTGCCGTCCGCAACGTCGAGTGGCTGGCGGACTCCGGACTCGCGGCGGGCCCCCATGGGGTCGCCTGCGACGCGGGGTGCCGCGCCTTCGACATGTACGGGATCGTCACCGACGACGTCTTCGTGGCCGGCGATGTCTCTCGCTTCCCGCACCCGCTCTTCGACTACCAGATGCTCTCCCTGGAGCACTGGGGCAACGCGGTCGCGCAGGCGGAGGTGGCGGCCCACAACATGGTCAGCCCGGGACCGCTGCGACGCCCCCACCTCAGCGTGCCGGTCTTCTGGTCGAGCCAGTTCGGAGTCAACATCAAGTCCGTGGGCGTCCCCACCTTCTCCGACGAGGTCGTCATCGCCCAGGGCTCGCTCGCCGAACGCCGTCTGGTGGCGGTCTACGGCTACCGGGGCCGCATCACCGCCGCGGTCACCGTCAACATGGCCAAATGGCTCGAGTACTACCAGGGCCTGATCGAGACCGCCGCCCCGTTCCCGCCCACACCCGGCGCGGCGGACGGCCACCCACTGATCACCGAATTCGCGCTCCCCTCCGACGTACCGGACCCCAAGGGGGTTTCCCACAGCCCCACCGTCGCGCTCACCGGTCACTTGCCGGACCGCCGGCTCATCGTGGTGCGACCCGCCGGATGACCCCTTGAGTCCCTCTCCACCACGAGGAGCCGCACATGGCTGTCGACACCCTGCTGGAGCGGATCACCGACTACGCCAACCGCCCCGATCCCTACCCGCTGTATGCGGAACTCCGCGAGGCGGGCGTGGCACGGCAGACGGACGGCAGTTACCTGGTCGGCACGTACTACGACATCGTCGCCCTGTTCCACAACCCGCGGCTCAGCTCCGACCGCCGCAACCGCGCCGCCCCCTACCGCGACCTCGACGCGGAAGACCAACAGCACTCCTTCATCCGGCTGGACGACCCCGAACACCGCAGGCTGCGCAGCCTGGCCACACGGCCGTTCGGTCCACCGCACAGCCCGGGCCGGATCGACGCGATGCGCGGCGAGATCACCGGGATCACCGAGGAACTGATCGAGACGCTTCGAAGCTGTACGCGCGTCGACGTCGTCGACGACTTCGCCTACCCGCTGCCCGTCACCGTCATCTGCCGACTGCTCGGGGTCCCACGCGAGGACGAGCCGGTGTTCCGCGAGTGGTCCGCCGCGATCATCGAATCCGTGGACATCCGGCCCGGCGAGGACCCCGGCGAGCGACAACGAGCCGGCATCCAGGCCCGGGCGCAGATGGGCAGCTACCTGGTGGACCTGGCCGAACAGCGCCGTGGCCGCCCGAGTGACGACATGCTGTCCGCGTTCGTCAACGACCCGGACCCGTCCGGAGCGCTCACCCGCGAGGAGCTGTCGGCCACCGCCGTGCTGTTGCTCGTCGCGGGACACGAAACCACGGTCAACCTGATCACCAACGGCGTGCTCACCCTGCTGCGCCACCCCGACCAGCTGGAGCGGTTGCGCCGGGAACCCGGCCTGCTGCCAGGCGCGGTGGAGGAACTGCTGCGCTACGAGCCACCCGTCCACATGCTGCAGCGAGTCCCCCTCACCCACATCGAGGTCGCAGGCCAGACCATCCCCAAGGGCGTGCCCGTAGTGCTCGTGCTGGCCTCGGGCAACCGTGACCCCAGACGATTCCGCGAACCCGACCGGTTCGACCCTGCCCGCGAGGACAACCAGCACCTCGGTTTCGGCAGCGGCATCCACATCTGCTACGGCGCACCCCTCGCCCGGATCGAAGCCCAGATCGCCCTGGGCGCGCTGCTACCCCATCTCAGCACCGCAACCCTGGTCGAAGACCCTCCCCCCTACCGGCAGAGCGTCGTGCTGCGCGGACCCCGGCACCTTCCCATCGAGCTGTCCCCGTCGCCATCGGCGAGGTGAATCACCCGGGCACGGCGTGACGAGCGCGTGCCGGCCTTCGGCCGCTCTTGAGCAGCTTGGCCCAGTGCGCGCCACTCTCCTCTCGAGTGGCCCATCCATCCAGGGATCCGGACGCTTGTAGGACGCCGCCCGCCCGGCCGACACCGTGCCACCGCGTGTCAGGACGCGTCAGACCGCACCGCCACGGCCTCCCTCGTCGGCATGGGGTCCTGTATCAGGAGAGCCGTCCCGGCCGCCGGGCAGACCTTCGCTGGTGACGAAGTAGAAGACAGGGAGCATGACGAACACCGCGATCGCCAGCAACGGTGCGACGAAGACCCCAAGAAGGCCGGCAACGGTGTAGGCAACGGCTCCAGCCCCGGAACGAAGCTGTCCGTGCCGTACGTACGTGTCCTCCACGTCGGGGTCCAGCAGCTCGGGTCGGCGGGCGATCTGCTGGTAGAAGGCCACCCAGCTCAGGCACATCGCTGCGGCGAGGCCGGCGTAGAGAGCGACGGCCACCCGCGCGTCGGAGCCCGTAGGGTCAGCCTGCAGTGCGTCCGCGACCACCGCTGTGGGGAAGGAAAGCGCCGCCGTGGTGAGCAGGAGAAACAGGTTGACAGCATGCAGTCCGCGGTCCATGGCCCTGATGCGCACGAAGGCCTGGTGGTGGTTGAGCCAGATCACCGAAACATAGCCGAAGGACGCCAAGTAGCCGAGGTAGGCAGGCCACTGAGCCAGCAAAGCCTGGCCAAGGCCGCCCGGCTTGTGCGGCGGATCAGCGAGATTCAGAACCAAAAGCGTGACGGCAATGGCGAATACACCGTCGCTGAAGGCCTCAGCCCGTGTGGTCTCAGAACGAGAGAACTTGCGAGAGTGGCTCCGGGACAAGCTGGCTCCTGAAGTACTTGACTCATGTCGGATTCGGACGGTTTCACCGTCGGTGGCCTCAAGGGCTCGAACCGTCCGGCAGAGCTTGAGCCAACCACATCCGAGCGAGGCCCTCTGACCCCCGTCCCGATTTCAAGGCCCGGCAACTGGGATCGCGGCCCGCGACCCGTGCGGTCCGGGAGGCACGACGACCGGGCCGCACGGACGCGGTGCGGAGACTGTTCCCGCGCGGCTTTCCCTGCCGCCCGTCAGCTCGTCGCGCGTACCGCTTCGCGGATCAGGTCCGCGACCCCCTTGGGATGGGAAACGGCGACGGCGTGCGACGCGCCCTCCACCTCGACGACGGCACGTCGGCGGCGAAGACCGACGGAAAGGCCTCCTCGGCGATGGTGGCCTCGACAGCAGGGTCACCGTCCGCGACCGGATACGTCCGCTGCTTGAGGTTGCTCAGCAGCGGCGAGGCGGGGAAGCGGCCCTGCAGCTCACCGAGATTGTCGCGGTCGCCCAGACAGAAGTGTTCGGATCGCTCAATACGATCGCAAGGCCACGATGAGGGCGGCCAAAGCGGTGAGCACGATGGTCGACGCGGTGAGACGTACTGCGGGACGCCGTGCATTTGTATCACTCGAGCGTGCTCCTGTGGCGACGTGCCCTCGCCCAGTGGCCCATACCGCCAGGGTCATCACCAGCAGGAGTGCCCCGTCGATCGGGGAGATCTTCAGCACGGCGGCGCTGACGGCCGTCAAGGAGATGGCCGTGCGGCGCCAGGCCAGCCAGGTCCGCTCCCGGGCGAGTCCGGGGTCGAGATCTTCGAGGTCCTCGGCGACAGTCGGGCGTGGCGATCCCTCGGATCCGGACATGGTCAGACTCCCTTCGCAAAGATCACGAGGGCTGCTGCCAACAGGCATTCCGCGGCAATCACCAGGGACAGGATCAACGGCAGATGTGTGTGATGCAGAGGCCTGCCTGTTCGCAGCGCACGCTGGTCTCGGCTCCATTCGACGTAGCTGATCACGGCGACGGCTGCACCAAGCACGATCAGCGGCACGCCGATGGCACGGCGGCCCCAGGAGACTCCGGGGAAGGGCGGCAGGAGCTGCGTGACGGCCAGCCCAGCCGCCACCAGCGCCAATGCGGTGCGGCTCCACGCCAGGAACGTGCGTTCATTGGCGAAGGTGAAACGCGGGTCGGGCTCGGCGCCCTCGTCGGTGTCCGCCCGTGGCTCTCCTGAGCGGCGGGCGCCGGCGACGCCTTCAAGGCGGCGTCGGCGTCGAATCGGCCCGAAGCACATTGACCGCACCCCTTCCCGTGCGCGCGGGATGATGTGCCGCCCTTCATCAGGCTAGGAGACGCCGCGAATCTCTGCCGTTTCAGCACCTGCCGACCCCCGCGCCATCCATACGCCACCAGCCTGCCCCCCTGGTGACCGGGTTGGCGTCCGCGCCCGACGTGATGGAGATTGACCTCATGGACATATGGGGCAAACGTGACGACATGCTCGTACACCAAGACGAGCCCTACAACGCCGAAACGCCTCCTGGCGCCCTCGCAGCCCAGATCACCTCCCTGGACACTTTCTACGGCCGCAACCACGCGCCGATCCCCCGCATCGACTCCGCGAGCTGGCGGCTGCGGGTGGAAGGTCTGGTCGACCGTCCCCTGGAGTTGTCGATGGACGATCTGCGCCGCTTCACCGAGCGGACAGTGGTGGCCACGCTGCAGTGCGCCGGCAACCGCCGCGCCGATCTCATCGAGGTCCGAGACATACCCGGCCAGGTCCCCTGGGGTCCAGGAGCCATCTCCACTGCGAGATGGAGCGGGGCGAGCCTGGCAGACGTACTGGCCGAGGCCGGAGCGCAGCCGGAAGCGACCCACATCGCCTTCACCGGCGCCGACGTGTCACAGCAGGCCACCCCACCCCAGCCCTTCGGCGGCTCCATACCGGTGGCCAAGGCAACCTCCAACGAGGTGCTGCTGGCCTGGGCCATGAACGATCAGGCACTGCCCGCCGCGCACGGCGCTCCCCTGCGCGTGATCGTTCCGGGCTGGATCGGCGCCCGCAGCGTCAAATGGCTCCAACGCATCAGCGCACAGGCCGAACCGACCGACAACTACTTCCAAGCCGAATACAGCGTCCTGCCCCCCGAAGCCGACCCCGAGGCCGTTGGACCGGACGACGGCATCACCCTCGGCCCGGTCGCCATCCACTGCGCGATCCTACGGCCCGGCAAGAACGAGCACCTGCCCTCTGGACCGACCGAGGTCAGCGGATTCGCCTTCGCCGGGGACGACCGAACTGTGGCACGCGTGGATGTCTCCGCCGACCACGGCAGCACGTGGACCTCCACGGATCTCGACCCCCCGGAGAATCCCTGGACCTGGCAGCACTGGCGGGCCATGGTCACCCTGCCCCCCGGTGAGGCCGAGCTCATCGCACGCGCCTGGGACTCCACCGCGGCCGTGCAGGCCGAATCCCCGGCGACGGTCTGGAATCCCAGGGGATACGCCAACAACGCCGCGGCGCACCTGCACATCACGTGCCGTCCCTGACCGAACGCTGACAAGTAGTGCGCGTCGAGAACAATGCGCCGTGGTGCTGACCGCCCGGACAGGCGCCACGGCGAGCCATGTACAAGTCGTCGCAGCCGGGGACAGGTCCGGCCTGGGGACGGGCGGTCGCGCCACGTGTCGACGGTCATCCGCTGTGGGTGGCCCGGGGCCGCGCGCCGGGCGGAACGATGTCCAGGACGGCCATCATGCCCATGTCCTCGTGATTGAGGATGTGGCAGTGATACACGGTTCTGCCGGTGAAGTCCCTGAAGTGGATGCGGACGACGATCGCACCGCGCTTCGGCACGTTCACCGTGTCGTACACGCCGCGGGTGGGGTCGTGGGCCTTCCCGTTGGTACTCATCAACTGGAAGTGGTTGGTGTGCAGGTGGAAGCTGTGGTCCTCGTCCGAGTCATTGCGGACGGTCCACTCCTCGACGGTGCCGAGGGTGGAGACGAAGTCGGTCCGGCTCGCGTCGTACGTCCGGCCGTTGATGTAGAAGATCGTGCCGGCCTTGTTCTCCGTGAAGACGACGGTCTTGCGGTCCGCGATCGTCGCGTGGCTCAGGTTCTCGTAGGGGCCGAGGTCGGTCGGGAGCGCGGCCCGCGTCACGGGCGTGCCACTGGTGACAACCGTAGCGAGGTCGGCCCGGGGGAACTGGTTCCCGGCCGGGCCGGTGTTGTACGGCAGTGTCTCCAGCCGGGTGGTGCCGGGGGCGCCGCCCTGGACCAGGACATCGAAGCGGGCCGCGGCGGGAATGAGCAGCGTGTCCTCGGCGTAGACCCTGCCCACGGGGACGCCGTCCTGAGCGATCACGTGGAAGCGGGTGCCCGGAAGGTGCAGCTTGTAGTAGATGTTGGCGCCGATGTTGGCCAGCCTCCACAACTGGGTCTCTCCGGGCCGGATGTGGATCACCGGGTTCTGCTGGCCGTTGACGGTGCGGTCGGTGGACGCGCCGATACTCAGGGGATGGGTCTTGATCGCGTCGCCCTGGACCTGGAAGTCCTTGAGCGCGATGGTGTGCTCGGTGATGTTCCGCAACGACAAAGGCAGGTGCTGCTTCAGGTTCCCGACGACGAGGATGCCCGACTCACCACCCGCGACCTGCGGGGCGGACAGCATGTCCGCGTGTGAGTGGTACCAGAAGGTGCCAGTGGGGTGATTGCGCGGCAGCTGATAGGTGTAGTGGTACGACTGCCCGTACTTGATGGAGATGAAGATGTCGTCCGAGGGGGCGCGCGGCGAAACGAACAGTCCGTGCGTGTGCAGATTGGTGTGCTTGTCGGCGCTGTTGATCATGGTCAGGTCGATACGGTCGCCGGGCCACACGCGCAACGTCGGCGGCATGTAGGCCCCGTTGTAGGTCGTCGCGTACAACTGGCGGTTGCCCACGCGGACCTTTCGCCGTTCCACCACGATCGTGGTCCTGAGCACACCGTTGCGGCTCACCACCTCCGGGGGATCCTGGAGCCGCGGCCCCGTGCCCGGGGGTGTGGGCCCGCCCTCAACCACGGATCCCTGCGTGGCGCTGGAGCGCTCGCTCGGTGCACTACCTGCGCAGCCGGCGAGCCAGAGCGCGGCGAGGAGCAGACCGGCGACGATGCGGGACGGCGAGGAACAACGTGTGGTGGGCCGGGTCACTTGTCTCCCCCAGGAAAACGGGCGGGCCCCGACCGGGAACGTCCAGCCGGAGATCCGTATGCTGCTGGTCAGTCAGCCGGAGAGTAAGGGCCCAAAGATCCCATGCCACGCGGCCACGCCCGGCCGCCGGTGCCATCCGCCCGAATGGGCCCCACGACCGCCCATGATGGACTTCGGTCAGGCGCGCATCCAAGTGCGGCTCCCACCTACGCTGTTGGGCAGCGGCCGAGAGTAGTCGCCCCGCCTGGGCCCGGCACCTTGGTCACGGCGGGCAGACCTTGCGCAGCGTGACAACTCCGCTCGGCTCTTCGTCGACCATGCATGGGCTGGTCGTCTTCTTCGGTACGTCTCCGCGTCGCTGCAGGAGGGACGTCGTCAGCCTTCATGGCCTGTCGGGGGCGACAGCTAACGTTCTTGTGACGTGGTACCACAATGGCAGCTGACTCGGAGGGGTACAGGATGGGCGCTTCGGCCTGGGACTACTACGTGCCGTACCAGGAGGATCTTGGCGCCGCACTGGAGGAGTTGCGGCACCGAGTGTTCCTCGCTGGTGACTACTACTGGGTGCGCGGTGGCGACTGGCTTCCTGAGGTGGAGCGCCGCCCGCAACCTTTGACCCTGGACGAACTGTGGGCCGACGAGTGGACGCAGCACTCTGGAACCCACTCGATTCTCGATGTTTTCCGTGTTCAACGGGAAGACGAGGTGCCCGAGGTCTGTGCAGTACAGCCGGTGACCACCGAAGAGGCCCAGAGGGCCATCGGCACTGAACGGCTGACCCGCGAACACGTTCCAGCGATCCAAGACCTCGCTCGCGAGCGCTGGTACGGCCGTTGCGCAGTACTGCACGACGACCACGGGACGCCACAGGAGATCTACTTCTGGGGTTGGTCTGGAGACTGAGCCATCCACCTACTCAGACTGGAGCGAGGTGGCCACCAACGCCTCGACCACGTACCGGTAGACGGTGGTGGACGCGACGCCGAAACCGGCCGCGAGCTGAGCGTAGGTGTGCTCGCACCGCAGATGCGCCTGCACGAGCAGTGCCTGCTGACCGGCCGACAACCGGCGCCAGCGTGTTGCGGGCTCGCGGCGCTCGGCTTCACCCTTTCTCGTACCCGCTCCTCACGCCGACTCAGCTCGCCGCAAGCCAGGTTGGAAAGGCTCAGTGATTCGATATGGAGGCTGGCGGAGCACAACGTTGAGTGACGACGGTCGGGAACGGATCGACATCATCCGTTGGTCAGTTGCTGGATGGCCTTGAGGGTCTGGCCCGCTCCGTCCTCGGTCACCATGTGTTGCGTGCCTCTCGCGGCGGCTCGTGCGTATGTCTGCTGCTTCACGACTTGGTCGAGTGAGTCGGCGAGCCGTTCGGCGTTCAGGGATCGGAAGGGGATCGGGTCTGTGGCGGCGCCGAGGGCAGCAAGTCGTCCCGCCCAGAACGGCTGGTCGGCGGTCACCGGCACGGTGACCACGGGCACTCCGGCGCGTAACGCCGCGGCCGACGTGCCGGCCCCTGCGTGGTGAACCACCGCAGCCAGCCGTGGGAACAGTAGGGCGTGCGGTACGTCCCCAAGGGTGAGCACGTTGTCGCCGTCGGCCGCGAGTCCGGCACTGCCGGCTTGGACTATGCCGCGCAGCCCGGCGTGGCGCAGGGCTCGCACGGCGATCTCGCTCAGCCGTTCCCCGTCGCCTGCTGCCATGCTCCCGAAGCCGATGAGGACGGGCCGGGGTCCGGCACGAAGGAAGTCCTCCAGGCCCGTGGGCAGCCGTTCAGACGCATCCTGATGGGGCCACCAGGTGCCCACTACCTCCAGGCCGGAGCGCCAGTCGGAGGGGCGAGGCACCAGTGCCGTGCTGAAGCCGTGCAGGATGGGCCAATTCGCCTGTTCCTGCCGTCGGCGCATCGCAGCCGCGGACAGTGGCGGCAGCTTCAGGCGGTGGCGCAGCTTTACGACCGCCTGCTCGTAGACGCGGTCGGCCATGCGAAGAGCGAAGCCTCCGGCCATGCGGTTGGCGGGACGGCCCAGCGAACGCTTACTCGTGACGACGGGCGGGAAGTCGCCGGTAGGTGCGGTGGGCACCAGAGGCCGGCACGAGGGCACTCTCCACGACCCACCCATACCCGGCACCCTCTACCGCCTCCGCCAACTCATGGACCTCGATGGATGGATAACGTGCCCGCCGAGGCCTTGAACCGCTCCTGAAGGAGGAATAGCATCCGGCGCGATCGATCTTGGAAGGGGTCGAAGTGCCGAACACAAAACGCGTGAAGCCGGCGCTGATCACAGCGCTGATACCGATAGTGGTGCTCGGCGTCGCCGCGCAGCCGGCGATGGGGCAGGTGCCCGTGCCACCGCCGATCAAGACGTACGAGGGAGATCCCGGCCGGCTCGGCGACGCGGCGAGCTGGCGTACCCCTGAGTTCAACCGGGACGCCGGCCTGGCGTCGATGGGAGCCGAATTCGCCTACGCCGCAGGCTACTCCGGCACCGGGATGAACATCGGCGTCGTCGACTCGGGCGTCTTCGCCGGGCACGTCCGGGAGCACGGAAGCCTGGACACGAACTACGCGGTCGGAGACCGCTACTTCTCAGTGGAGGCCCAGGGCGGCCAGACGGGCCCCACGCCGGGGTTCTACAACCCGGCGTTCAACGACAGCCACGGCACCCACGTCACCGGGACCATCGGTGCGAGCCGCGACGGCGTCGGCGAGACGCAACCGGCCGGGCCGGATGCCAACATGCACGGCGTCGCGTTCAACAGCAACGTGTACATGGGCAACACCGGCAAGACGGACGGCGTGCTCTACGGTCTCCTGCCGGCGAACGCGACCGCCGCGCAGACGCCGGACGACGCCTACATCGGCAATGTCTACCGGGCCGTGAACTCCGCCAAGACGGCGAACGACAAGCCCATCAGGATCATCACCAGCAGTTGGGGTAGCCAGCCCAACACGGAAAACTACAACACGTATGACACGCCGTCCGGCAGCCCGGCGGGCTTCGGTCTGAACACGGCATGGCGCCTCTGGTCCACTCCGGACGGCGTCGTCGACGCGAACGGCAGCGCCGCCCACTGGCTGAACGGTGCCATCGAAGCCGCGCGTTCCGGCACGGTCATCCAGTTCACCGCCGGTAACAGTGGCTACGTGAACCCGTCGCCGCGAGGCGCGGCTCCGTACTTCATGCCCGAACTGGAGGGTAGCTGGTACACGACGTCGGGGATCAACCCCACCCAGGGGCGCACGCTCAACCCTGACGGCTCCGTCCTGGTCCCCGGCCAGCAGACGTTCAACCAGTGCGGCGTGGCGAAGTGGTCCTGCGTGACGGCGCCGGCCAACAGCATCAACAGCACGACCGTGTCGGTCGTCGCCGGCGTGCCCGAGCCCCGTTACGGCAGTGCGTCGGGGACGTCGATGGCCGGTCCTCACTCGGCGGCCGCGCTGTCGTTGATCATGCAGCGTTTCCCGTACATGACCAACGAGCAGGCGCTCTACACGATGTTCACCACCGGCCGGCAGAACAACACGATCAATGACGCGGCGGGCAACGCCGTGCTGAACCCCGCCAGCGGCCAGATCGTGCAGGTGCCGGACAGCCGCAACGGCTGGGGCACGGTCAGCCTGCGGGAGGCCATGAACGGCCCGGGACAGTTCCTGGGGCCGTTCGTCGTCGACACGCAGGGGCGCGACGACGTGTGGTCGAACGACATCTCGGACGTCGCGATCCGGGCCCGCCAGCATGAGGACGCCACCGAGGCGGACGCCTGGGCGGCGACCAAGGCCGCCAAGGGCTGGACCAAGGGCCTGCCGGCCGGCGCGAGCGACGCCGACAAGTCGGACTACGCCATCGGGGTCCGCCGTGAGCAGGCCCGCGAGGCCCGCGCCTACGAGGGCAGCCTCACGAAGCGTGGCGCCGGCACCTTGTTCCTCACCGGCAGCGAGACCTGGCACGGGACGAGCACTGTCCTCGACGGCAAACTCTCGATCGTCGGCTCGCACGCCAGCGCTGTCGACGTGCGCGGCGGATCGCTCGGCGGCAGCGGCACCGTGGGGGGCAGCATCAACGTCGGCGGCGGCGTGCTGCGGCCCGGTCTCACGGCCGACGAGGCCGCGCAGATCACCGGCGCTTCCGGCGCCGCAGGCAATGTCCTGAACGTCGGCGGGAACGCGACCATCGGCAAGCAGGGTCGCGTTGCCGTCACGATCTCCGGCGACCGGGACTGCACGAGCGTCCGGGCGGCGGGGAGCCTGGTGCTGGACGGTGAGCTGGACCTGGACGTGCGGGGCAAGCTGACCCCGGGCACCGTGTTCACGATCATGAGCGGTAGCTCGATCAAGGGCGCCTTCCACGCGCTCCCGGAGAACCGGGTCCTGAACGTGGGCGGTTACCTGTTCCGGGTGTCCTACAAGAACAACAGCATGACGCTGACCGTCATGGACGCGGTGCCGAACAACGGGCAGTAAGCCGTGACCCGTTAACTCAACTCGGCTCAGAACCCCGGGGAGAGTTCGCTTCGCCCGTTTGATCACGGCGGGATGGGAGGGGAAACTCAAACGAGCACGGCACATGTGGATCATGGAGTTGTCTAAGCCTCAAGATCCGCAAGGCTGCCGTGCTCGTCCGTTCATCATGCCCCACGCCGACGTCATCAGCGTCGGACGGTGCGGCTGACGGGCCAGATCTCGGAGGCGGCACGGAAGTTGTGCGGTCGTGCGGCCACCCGTCTCGCCCGTGTCCTGGCCGCGCCGATGTCCCGCAGCACAGCCCCACGTCTACTACGGCGCCTGCCGGTGCCGTAACACGAAGGCGCGACTCCGGGTGTTGGCCGAAGGCCCCGTCGGCGTCCCGGGGTGGACGGCCCTTCACCGACGGCACGTGGCGCTCATTCAGCCGCACCGGCCGGAGCCTTGCCGGCACATCTCGCGGCCCTGCCCGAAGACCTCGGCGGACGGCTGCTACTTCTGCCAGGACTTCCAAGGCGATCGGCAGTTCCTTCCCATTCACCGCGACACCCTCGCCCGAATGCGCGAACTGCAGGCCGACGCTGCGGCAGCCGGCCGGTCCCGGGCCGCCGAGGACAACGAGCGGTTGGCGGTCGCCGTCGAGCACATCATCACGCGCATCACCGACCAGGAACATGACGAGCTGTCCCCAGCGCCCAACGCGCAAGAAGCCCCGTCCGCCTTGGGCCGGCGGACGGGGCCCATGGGCCGCGATCAGGCAGTGCTGCCCCGGTGGTTCACGGGGCCGGAACGCTGGTGCTGCTGACGTCGGTGGTGGCCGACAGCAGGAACATCGCCAGGAGCAGTCCCGCCACGGCGGCGACGGCACCCATGATGAGCGCGGCGCTGTGGATGCCGCGGTGCTCGGCGTCGCGTCGGCGGCCGACCAACGAGCTGCCGACCGCGGCGAGCCCAACCGGCACCGCCAGCAGGAAGTTGACCGCCAGGGCTGCCACGGATACGACTCCGAGCAGCAGACTCGCGGCGGCGTGGAACCAGCCGGTGCGTGCGGTCAGCGCGGTGTCTGCCATGAAATCTCCTGTCCCGAATGCGATTACAAGGTGCTGCACACATAGTCGGCGGAGATCGCACCACTTGCGGCTCCCTTGACGAGGTCGAGGCGCCGCGCACCCTGCCGGTGGGCATCCCGCACGTGCTGATCGACGGGCGGTTCGTCATCGAGGATCCGTACGGCGTACGCCCTCTGCGGACTAGGCCTGAGGCTCGGGGAGTTCACATCCCTTGCGGCCCAGGTCGAGCTTGCTGCCGTCGACGACGCACGGCACGATCCCGTAGGTCTCCTGCGCGTAGCGCGCGTTGTAGCGGACGGTGATGAGCCCCTTGCGGTCGACCTCGCAGGGGTTGTTGAGCGTGCACTGCTCGCCGTCCTCGTTATGGGTGTTGTTGACGGCGATCACGCGTCCGGTGTGGTCGTCGATCACCGGGGAGCCGGAGGTGCCGCCGATGGTCTCGCACCCGGGCGTGTAGCGCACCGAGTCCTTCCAGGTCCACCAGTACTCCTTGAGCTGGTCCACGAACCCGTCGACGGAGCACTTGTACTGCTTCTTCCAGTACCCCGACGTCACGGTGATCTCGGTGTTCTTGCGCGGGTGGCGCGGGTCGAGCAGCAGCGGCCGTACGTGGTACTTGCTTTCGATCTCGGCGTAGGTGGTGGTCGTCCGGTACAGCGAGACGTCGGTGTCGGTCATTGTCGCGTACGAGATCTGGTCGGCCTGGAGCGTGCCGAGCACCCCGGCGTCCTCGTCGAGGAGTTTGAACGTGCGGGTGGACGGCCGGTCCACGATGACCTGGCCGGCCTTCGGGAAGCCGCCCTCGATGCAATGCCCGTTGGACAGCACGAGGGCGGGGTCGTCGGGCTGTGACTGCGGGGTGCGCACGACGGAGCCGGAACAGTTGCTGAGCGCGACGGTGCCGGCGAACGTGACGGGCGCGTCGTTCGGTCTCGTGCGGGTGCCGGCGTCCCCGCCCGCAGTCCCGGCGACGGCGGGTGCCGCGCCCGCGCCGACCAGGGCGAGCGCGAACGCCGCGCCGGTGAGCGCCTTGCCGATCCTCGGTGAGCGACGTGTCGTGCGTGTCATCGGTGCTGCAGGTGACATTGGGTGGAGCCCCCTTGCCGACGCCGGGTGTGACGTCTGTAGCCGATGGTTGCCGTGCGCATTCTTCGGTGCCGACGGGCTGCGGGACAAGGGGTGGGATCAACTCCGTGTCCCACCACGGTCCGTGGGTGTGGCGGACTCGGGCACGGGCCGGACCCGATGCACATGTGGACCCGAACTCGCGTTTGAGGTGTGCGACTTGCTGTTCCCCCAGGTCACGTCGGCTCCGGCGGGGTCTCCGGAGCGGCGGGCGGGGGGCCGGGTGCCGGCTGAGCGCACGCCGTCCAGCAGGAACTGGATGCTGGCCCTGGGCCCGGCCGCCCGCTCCGACTTGGGGATCGCGTGTTCCCAGGTGCGCTGCAGGAGCCGCCCATCACGATGAGGTCGCCATGCCCGAGGGATGGGCGGGCACGGCAACGGCGTCTTCCCACACCGCGCGGACGGCGTCCGGGTGACAAAACTCCCGATGTCGCAGATCAGAAGCCGTGAAAAAACAGCCAGCAGACCACCTGCACCTGGAGGGTTGCGCAATGAAAACGGCTTGCGGTTCAAGAGTGTGACGCGGATGCTTCCACCGTGAAGATGCACGCCAACCAGCTGACGGTGCCACCGACGACGGTGCGCGCGTTGGTGGATCAGCAGTTTCCTGAGTGGCGGAGCCTGCCCATCAGGAGCATCGCTGCGCAGGGGACGGTCAACGCGATCTTCCGCATTGGCGATCGGTTCGCAGCCCGATTCCCTCTTGAGTCCGCAGACGTCGAGTCGGCGCGACGCCGGCTGGAGTGCGAAGTGGAAGCGGCTCGCGAGCTGGTGGGTCGCATTCGTTTCCCCACGCCCGAGCCGGTCGCGCTTGGTGAACCCGGGGCAGGTTACCCACTCCCATGGTCGGTGCAGACGTGGCTTCCCGGGACCGTGGCCGACGACGAGGACCCGGGCGAATCTGTTGCCTTCGCCCGCGACCTGGCCGATCTCATCGGTGATCTACGCGCGATCGACACGGCGGGCCGCACGTTTGCCGGCACGGGTCGAGGCGGCGACCTGCAGTCCCATGACGCGTGGATGGAGACCTGCTTCAGGCACAGTGAGCGGCTCTTGGATGTTCCTCGGCTTCGCCACATCTGGTCAACTGCGCGTGAACTGCCACGAAGTGCGCCCGAGGACGTCATGGCTCATGGTGATCTGATTCCTGGCAACATGCTCGTGTCTGCCGGCAGGCTTGCAGGGATCCTCGACGTCGGCAGTTTCGCGCCGGCTGACCTCTCGCTGGATCTTGTGAGCGCGTGGCACTTGCTTGAGGCCGGGCCACGGCAGGTGCTCCGCGATCGCCTGGGCTGCGACGACCTTGAATGGCAGCGAGGCAAAGCGTGGGCTTTCGTTCAAGCGATGGGCTTGGTCTGGTACTACATCGAAAGCAACCCGACTATGAGCCGGCTGGGTCAACGATCTCTGGAACGCATCCTGGCGGACCCGCCCTGGGCGTATCCAGGCCCGCGGACCTGATTCCCACCTGGACCGCGATCACGCTGGTGGCCCGCCGTCTCATCCGCTCACCCGGGAAGTCCACCACCGTTCCAAACTCGGTGGCCTGAGCCGGCAACCCCTCGTCTCCGAAGGCGGCCCGTGAGCGGCCCGCCATGACAGGCCGCTCACCGGCACGCGTCGTCAATCACCTGCTGAGCGCCTCCGGCCTGAACCGAACCAGGCCGGCCGCCGCCGTCTCGAGTCCGCGGCGAACGTGCGGCCGACTCAGCCCCGACCACGTCCGTCTGGCAGTTGGGGCAAAGTTCGTGCCCGCCCTCGTCATTGACCACGCTGCCCCACTCCCGGCACTCCTCACACCCGCGGGCGCGAACCGGATCGGCATGGGGATTGGGCTGCTGGGATCCGGCGTCGGCTCCGCAAGACATGAAGAGAGAACTCCAATGAGGTTACGAAATGGTATACCGCCTCATCCGCATATACGTGCCGCGAACATCGATTACTAGGAACTCTTCGTAGTAATTGCCGTACCGAGCGTGCGACTCCGCACACGGACGGCGGCGGCACTCACCGCGCCGACTACTGGGGTGGCGGTCTCCGGCGCCCCGGCCCGGGTGGCCGACGGCGTCGGCGCCGCCGCCTGGTCGTGGTGGTGGTCGTCGTCAGCGTGCGTGAGGACCAGTCGATCAGCTCGTAGCCGACTCCGGCTATCTCCATTGCCGGTCGCAGGCCCGGCGTCACCTCGCGGGGCACCGTCGCCAGGCCCAGCTCCTCACACACCTCCGTGGTCATCGTGAGGGTGTAGAGCGCTTGCCAGGTGCTGTCCGGGCGCTGCACGCGGTTCAGGATCAGGAGGTGGTCATGGAGGAGTCCCCTGGGGTTTCCCCTAGCCGATGACGGCCGCCCGTGTCACTGGTATCCCGGCACCACGCCCCGCCGCCAGCGGGGCTGTAGTACCCCGGTACCACCCGCCTGGCAGTGTTCAGTCCCCGGTACCACCGGATCCGGCAGATCGCGGGCTTAGCGTGACGGAGGAGGCGTCAGGCGCCCAGGGCGCGCCGGAGTCCGAAAGAGGGAACGCGAATGATCGAGGCACAGCAGCTCACCAAGAGGTACGGGGAGAAGACAGCCGTCGCCGGGCTGGACTTCACCGTGAAGCCGGGCACGGTGACCGGCTTCCTCGGCCCCAACGGGGCGGGCAAGTCCACGACGATGCGCATGATCGTCGGGCTTGACGCTCCGACGAGCGGCTCGGTCACGGTGAACGGCAGGCGCTACGCCCGCCACCAGGCGCCGCTCCAGGAGGTCGGGGCGCTGCTGGAGGCGAAGTCGATCCACCCTGGCCGCTCGGCCTACAACCATCTCCGGGCCCTCGCCCTCACCCACGGCATCCCGCGCCGCCGGGTCGACGAGGTCATCGACCTTGCCGGTCTCGGCAGCGTCGCGAAGAAGCGGGCCGGTGCCTTCTCCCTCGGTATGGGCCAGCGGCTCGGCATCGCGGCCGCCCTGCTCGGCGATCCGCAGACCGTGATGCTCGACGAGCCGGTCAACGGGCTGGACCCCGAGGGCGTCCTCTGGATCCGGAACCTGCTCACCTCCCTCGCGAGCGAAGGGCGCACGGTGTTCGTCTCATCGCACCTGATGAGCGAGGTGTCACTGGTGGCTGATCACCTCATCATCGTCGGCCGTGGACGGTTGCTGGCCGACACGACCGTACGTGACTTGGTCCGCGAGGCCGGCGGCGACGCCGTGAAGGTCGCGACGGACGACCCCGCACGGCTGCGGGAGGTACTGGCCGGATACGGCGTGGAGATCACCGGCCGCGTGGGCTCCGAGGAACTGCAGGTGACCGGGCTGTCCGCCCGCGAGATCGGGCTGAAGGCGGCCGAGCACGGGATTCCGCTGTTCGAGCTGACCACGAAGGCGGTGTCGTTGGAGGAGGCATTCATGGAACTGACCAGGGACGCTGTGGAATACCACGGCTCCACGACCGGCACCGAGACCTCCGGGAGCGCGGCATGAGCACCCTCACGGCAACCCCGGAGTCCCCCGAGACCGCCCAGGCCGCGTCGGCCCGCCCCGCCTACCGGGTGACCGGACGGCGCGTGCTGGCCTCGGAGTGGGCCAAACTGTGGTCTCTGCGCTCCACCTGGATCACTCTCGGCCTGGGCCTGCTGTTCCTCGTCGCCTTCGGCGTCATCGCCGCGAGCCGCTACAAGTCCGGGATCGACTCCGGCCGCCCCATGCACGGCGACTTCGCCGACGCGACGGCCGTGAGTCTGTCCCTCTTCGGCACGAACTTCGCCCAGCTGGCCCTCGGCGTGCTCGGCGTGCTGGTCACGGCGGGCGAGTACTCGACCGGCATGATCCGCTCCACCATGGCCGCGGTGCCGCGCCGACTGCCCGTGCTGTGGTCCAAGGCGGCTGTGTACGGGCTGGTCACGCTGGTGATCGCCACCGTCGGCGCGTTCGTCGCCTTCCTCGTAGGCAGCCAGGTCGTCTCCGGCACGCCCGCCGCCATGGGCCTCGGCCACGCCGGTGTCCTTCGCAGTCTGCTGGGCGCCGGGCTCTACCTGGGCCTGGTCGGCGTGATCGGCACCGCCCTGGGCGCGCTGCTGCGGTCCGTGGCCGGCGGTATCTCGGTCCTGGTGGCCGCCCTCATGCTCGTACCCGGACTGATCTCCCTGCTGCCCAGCTCATGGAGCGGGAACATCGACCCCTATCTACCCAGTCACGCCGGCGAGTCGATCTTCGCCCTGACCCACGACTCGACCACCCTGTCGCCGGGCGCCGGGCTCTGGGTCTTCCTCGGCTGGACGGCACTGGCGCTGGCTGCAGCGGCGTACCGGCTGCGGCGCAGCGACGTCTGAGCAGCCACCCGCATCATGGGTAGGTGAACTCCGTGACCACCGAAGATCTCAGCGGGATGGGGCCGCTGGTCGCCCGGCTCGGCCGGGCCGGCCAGCGGCTCCGGCATGCCGACCGGGCCCGTCCGTGGGTGCTGGACACCGCGGTCGTGGTGCTGGTCTTCCTGATGTTCTGCCTGCCGGACCTGCTGCACGCGGTCGGCGCGATCGACGGGGAAGGCGACGGTCCGCGCCGCTTCCGCCTGGTGTTCACCCGGTTTCCCGTGGCGGGCATGCTGGCCCTGCAGGCCGGGCTGGTGCTGCCGCTGCTGTGGCGGCGCCGGGCGCCCGCCGCCGCGTTCGGCGCCATCGCGGCCGTGTTCGTCCTCCAGTGGTCCCTCGGCGCCGCGCTCCGTGCGGACGTCGCCCTCTTCGTCGCCCTGTACAGCCTGGCCCTGCACGGGCGGCTGCGGCAGCTGCCGTGGGCCTGTGCGGCCACGGCGGGCGCGGTGGGCCTGGTCGCGGCACGGGTGTCGGTGGCGGTGTCGGTCTGGGACGCGCTGTTCTTCCTGCTCAGCACGGCGACCGCGGCCCTCGCGCTCGGCCTGATGATCCGTATCCGGCGGGCTCAGCTGGCCGGGCTTCGGGACCGTGCGGCCCGGCTGGAGATCGAACGCGACCAGCGTGGCAGGCTCGCAGTCGCGGCCGAACGGGTACGGGTGGCCCGTGAGATGCACGATGTCGTCGGCCACAACCTGTCCGTCATCATCACGCTCGCCGACGCGGGTGCCTATGCCGCCGGGGTCGCTCCGGAGCGGGGCAGGGAGGCCCTCCACCTCATCGGCGACACCGGTCGCAAGGCCCTGGGCGAACTGCGCCGGGTGCTCGGCGTGCTGCGCGAGGTGGACGGCCCGCCGGCCGAGCCCGAGCTGAGCCCGCAGCCCGGTCTCGCGGACATCAACGCGATGTGCGAAGGGGTGCGCGCCGCCGGCTTGGAGGTCGTCTACCGTACCGCCGGAGACGTAGACGCCCTCGACAGCGGGGTCCAGCTCACGGTCTACCGCATCGTGCAGGAGGCCCTGACGAACACCCTGAAACACGCCGGCGCCGGCGCGCATGTGAACCTGGCTATCGCCGTGGAGGACACGCGGCTGACCATCACCGTCCAGGACTCCGGCCCACTCGTCCCGGCCGAGCGTCCCAGCACGGCGAACGAGGAAGGACACGGCCTGGTGGGCATGCGGGAACGAGCGGCTCTCTACGGCGGACACGTAAGCGCGGGTCCCGCAGGCGGCGGCTGGACGGTACGGGCCGCACTCGACCTCACTCCCCAGGGCGGTGCCCGGTGACCACCGTCCTCGTCGTGGACGACCAGCCGCTCCAGCGGTACGGCTTCCGCATGCTCCTGGACTCCGTGCCCGAAACGGAGGTGGTCGGCGAGGCCGCGCACGGAGCGGAAGCGGTGCGCAAGGCCGCCGAGCTCCGGCCCGACGTCGTCCTCATGGACGTACGCATGCCGGGCATGGACGGCATCGAGGCCACCCGCCGCATCGTCGCCGCCGGCGATCGCTCGCGCGTCCTGATGCTGACCACGTTCGACCTGGACGAGTACGTGTATGCGGCTCTGCGCGCCGGAGCCAGCGGCTTCCTCCTCAAGGACGCCCGCCCCGAGGAACTCCTTGCGGGCATCCGGGCCGTGGCCGTCGGAGACGCTGTGATCGCCCCCGCGCTCACCCGCCGCCTCCTGCACGAGTTCGCCCGTCTCGTGCCACTTGGCGGCCACGGCTCCGCTGAGGACCCGCGCTTGAGCTCCCTCACCGACCGTGAGCGCGAGATCCTCGTCGCCATCGGCAAGGGCTGGAGCAACGGCGAGATCGCCGCCCGCTTCGTCCTGTCGGAGTCCACGGTGAAGACTCATGTCGGCCGCGTCCTGGCCAAGATCGGCGCCCGCGACCGCATCCAGGCGGTGATCTTCGCCTATGACCACGGCCTGGCTCGGCCTCATGGAGACTGAGCGGCGGCGCTCTTTCTGACAGCTAGTGGCTTGTCACGCCGCCTTGGCCGGGTAATCGACCTGCTGCCCGTCGGCCAGCAGACTGTCCCCAAGGTCTGATCTTGGAGGTGGTCGTGG